>NZ_CP108443.1:0-300000 GCF_041435355.1 Streptomyces sp. NBC_01276 | reverse complement strand
ATCGGGCAGAAGCCGTCCAGGGCGGTCGCCAGCCACATCTGCACGCTTCTGCCTGCGCCTTCTCCGCGCGCTCGGCCGGTGTCGGCATCGTCTCGGCCGGCCGGGCCGGGTGTGCGCGGGGGGGGCAGCCCTCAACCGAAGCGGTGATGCGGGGCGCCCAGGGCTCGATATCGGTCGAATGCCTCGCGGGCGTCCGGGATGAATCCGGGATGGCGGACGAGGTCTTCGAGTTCGGGCTCGGTCAGCCAGTCGAACCAGGCGACTTCCGTGGGGTCGGGCCGCACCGGTTCCGTGATGACGACCTCGTGAAGGCCCAGCCAGTAGGGGCTGATCACGCCGTCGCACAGGAACTTGAGCACGAACCGGGGAGCAGCGTGGACTCCGAGCTCCTCTGTGAGCTCTCTGGCCGCGGCTTCCTCGTACGACTCACCGACGTCGACGGCGCCACCGAGCATCCAGTTGAACTGCCCCGGGAAGCGGGAGACCTCGTCCGGGCGGCGGTGCACGAGGATCCTTCCGTCGCCGTCGCGGCACACCGTCGTCGCGACGCGGTGCAGCCACCGTTCCCGAATCGCGTCTCCACGGTCGGCGACCGCCACGACGCGATCCTGCTCATCGACCCTCTCGACCTGTTCACCCATGGGACACAGGATCGCAGGGGCTCAGGTGGCGTCCACTCGATTCCCGTACGAGGAGTTCTCCCTTCCGTCGTGGGAGCGTCGGGACTCCACAGGCTCCGCTGGGGACGCAAGGGAGAGAGCTATGACCAAGTCAAGGCGCAGGTTCGGCATCGGCGCCGTGGTGGCCGCGGTCGTGGCCGCGATGATCACCTTCACAGGATTGCAGGGGGCCAGCGCGCAGGACCAGGCGCGCCGCGGCTGGGACCACTTCGGGTTCGGGGTGCCGTGGGAGGAGTCCTACGGGTACTCGCAGGGCATCAGGGCCGGGGACACGATCTACATCTCGGGGCAGGTGTCCCATGACGCGGCCGGGAACTTCGTGGGCGCCGGCGACTTCGAGAAGCAGGTGCGCACGTCCTTCGACAACCTGGACAAGGTCCTCGCGCACTACCGGGTCCCGCGCAGCCAGATCATCAGCATGAAGATCTTCACCAAGGACCTCCGCAAGAACTTCGACACGGCCGCCAGACTGCACAAGGAGTACGTCGGCAACCACCGCACGACCGACACCATCGTCGGTGTATCCGACATGTCGGTCCCCGAACAGCTCGTGGAGATCGAGGCCATCGTCAAGGTCTCACCGCGCTCCTGATTGCTGGTGGCGACCACCGGCTACGGCCGTCTCCCCGGGCCGGTACCGGACCGGGGAGACGGCGGTGCGCGCCGGCCGTCGTGGTTCAGCCGGCGGCGATCGGACCGAGCCAGGTCCCACCCGACACGTCGATCGTCTGGCCGGTCACCCAGCGCCCCTGCGGGCCCGCGAGGAAGCCCACGACGTCGGCGACGTCCTCCGGCTCACCGATCCGTCCGAGTGCGGTGATGGCCTCCAGGCCCGCTACGACCTCCGGGATCGAGGTGTAGCCGGCGGTCAGGTCGGTGCGCACGGCTCCGGGCGCGACCGTGTTCACCGTGATCCCCCTCGGACCGAGCTCGTTGGCGAGCGAGGGTCCCATGGCTTCCAGCGCCGCCTTGCTGACCGTGTAGCCGATCTGGGTGGAGACCGCGAACCGGCTGGCCGTCGACCCCATGTTGATGACGCGCCCGCCGTCGTTCAGCAGCGGCAGCGCCCGCTGGACCACGAAGAACGGGGTGCTCACGTTGACGGCCATCAGCGTGGCGAACTCCTCCTCGGTGACCTGACCGATCGAGTTGCCCGAGCTGATACCGGCGTTGTTGACCAGGATGTCCAGGCCCTTCACACCGTGTTCCGCCAGCCCGCGGGTCAGCCCCTCGAACAGCCGGTCCACTGCTGCGGCCTCTCCGAACCGGGCCCGCACGCCGAAGGCGCGCCCGCCCGCCCCCACGATCCGTGCCACCGTCTCCTCGGCGGCAGCCTCGTTCCCGCCGTAGTGCACCGCCACGAGCGCCCCCTGAGCGGCCAGGCGCAGTGCGACGGCCCGTCCGATACCCCGCGATCCGCCGGTCACCAGTGCGGTCTTGCCTGCCAGCTGCTCGCCCATGTCCGTACCCCTCTGCCATGTGTTCGTGCCGCGCCCCCGATGGGCCCCGTCGACGGCGTCACTCTCGTTCGGAGCGCTCACCACTCCCTCACCGGCGGCTCACCGCCTCACCGGTCGACGAAGGCGCTGCGCCCGCGTCAGCGTCAGCGGGTGAAGAAGCGGGTGGCGCCCACGTACACGCGGCCGGTGGAGCCGATGGGTTCCTCCCGGACCACGTCACCGGTTCGGGGCGCGTTGATCATCATCGGTTCGCCGTTCTTCGTCCCCGAGTAGATTCCGACGTGGGTGACCTCGGTACCGGTGGCGGGGCGGAAGGCGACGATGTCCCCCGGCTTGAGGTCCCTCGTGTCGGTGATGCGCACCCCGACGGCCGAACCGGCGGGCGGCCGTCCGCCACCCGCGTCGAACTGCGGCTGGGCGTCCCGGGGGATCGTCAGGCCGAGGGCGGAGTAGATCTGGCTGGTCAGGCCGGAGCAGTCGTAGCCGAGTCCGGAAGTGCCGGACCAGAGGTAGGGCAGACCCAGGAAGGTGCGTGCGGCGTCGACCACGTCCTCGCCGCTCGGGGAGGCCGGGACCTCCTTCAGGTCACCGGCCCGGAAGAACACACGGGCACCGCTGTGGGAGTAGGCGGTGACCAGGCCGGGCAGGGGGCCGGCTTTCACCGGGAACGCGGTGTTGTACGAGTACTCGACCGCCTGCCCCGCCCCGGCGGCCGAGAGGGCGGCCCGGGCCGTGGTGAAGCCCCGGGCCGTGGGGCGCGCGACGCGTTCCTCGTGTGTACCGGCGGGTGGCCGCCGGTGATCGGAGGTCAGCTGCCGGTCGGGGATCCAGCCCGGGTAGGCGCCCCGGCCCGTCTCGTCCCTGGGAGTGGGCTGGCCGTGCACCCATACGTGGTCCCAGAGGAGGCCACCGTGCCACACCGTCTGATCGACGGTCACCTGCGCCTGGTGGAGCGCCTGCGTCTCGCCCGCCACGTCACGACGCTCGTCCAGGGACATGGCCGTCAACCAGCCGCGGACGTCCGCGGGATTGGCGGTCGCGGGAGCGTCCACGGGCCGTACCTTCTCGGGGCTCACCCAGACCTGCGCCACCGTCACGTCGACGTAACAGGTCGGGGCGCCGTCGCACGGGCGCGTCGCGGTGGGTTGGAGGGCGCCGGACGCGACGGCCGGAGCGGTGGGGAGCGGGGCGGCAGGGGCAGCGAGGGTGAGGAGCGTCGCCGCGGCCGTCAGGAGGGTCTTCACGGAGTACATGCACCGATGCTGTCCAACATCCGTCGCCGGTGAACCCGTCCGGCGACGGAGCGGGCCGTGCTCGTCGTGCCCCCGGCTATCTCGCCGGTGCCGCGAGTTCGCCCAGCATGCGGGCGGCCGGTTCCGGGTCGACCAACCACTTGAGGTGGCTGCCCGCCAGCGTGCGGACGTCGTACGGGTTGTCCGGCGTCAGCTCGTTGCCCTCGCGGATCAGCCGGTCCTGCACGGCGAGGGGCAGGCTCGTGTCGTCGGCCAGGCGGATGTACGTCTTGGGGATGCGGCCCCATGTCTCGGCCCGTGCCCGGTCGGTGGAGGCGCCGGCGTCCAGGTTCTCGTCCGGCTGGAAGGTGTTCAGGAAGGTGAGGAACTGCTCGTCGGTGCCGTCGGCGATGAAGGCCGCCTTGAACGCCGCGAGCACGTCCGGGTCAGCGGTACGGAAGTTGACGCGGAGCAGGCCGAGTTCGGCCGGGTTTCCGACGAGCGCCGAGGCGAAGGTCGCGGGGTCGACCGTGGCCATCTCCGGCTCGGCGTAGTAGCCGTTGACGTCGAGGTCGACCGGGGCCCAGGCGGAGACGTAGACGATGCGGTCGATCAGATCCGGGCGGGCGTTTGCTGCCGCGGTGGCCGTGATCCCGCCGCGGCTGTGGGAGACGAGGATCACCGGCCCGTTCCGCTTGGCCCGTTCCAGGATCCCGATCAGGTGCGCGGCATTGTCGGCGAGCGTGACGCCCTTGATCGAGCCGGGTGCCGTGGCGAGCCCTTCGGGATCTTGTGGGGTCTGGTAGGCGTGCGTGTAGGTCGCCTGGAATCCGTGGCCGGGCAGGTCGACGGCGACCGACCGGTGTCCGAGGAGGCCGAGCTCGGCCTGGAGTGGTGCGAAGGAGAAGGAGTTCGAAAAGGCTCCGTGAACCAGTACGAACGTCGGTTGCATCTGTTTGCTCACTTTCCAAGGGGACGTCCCGGTAGGACCGGAGCAGGCGGGGGGCGTCGCTGTCAATGGCTGCTCGTGGATTTGTTGTTCGAGGTGGTGACCGCATCCGGATCGGTGTGACGTCGCCGTCCGGCGGAGCCTTCCACGGGCCCGGGCCTCGCCAGCCACAGGCCGGTGAACACGGCGGTGGCCAAGGTGACGGCGCCGGCCGCGACGAAAGCGCTGTTGAGGCCGGTCTCGAAGGAGGCACCGCCGGATTGCCGGGTGTGGACGACGGCCCCAAGTACCGCGACGCCGAGCACCGCGCCGATCTGCCGGGTGGTACCGCTGATGCCGGAGGCGAGACCGCCTTCCTGCGTGCTGACCGCTTGAATGGCGGCGCCCGTCAGCGGAGACAGGGTCAGGGCGAAGCCGGTACCGACGGCTCCAAGACGCCACCACACGTTCCCGTAACCGGTGTCGGCGTGCACCGTGCCCAGCGCCAGCAGTCCCAGCCCGGCGAGGGCCAGGCCGGTGGTGACCACGACGCGGAAGCCGTAGCGGGCGGCGAGCCGGCCCGCGTACGGGCTGACGATCACCATGGCGACGGAGACGGGGAGGGTCTGCAGGCCGGCGCGCAGGATCGAGCTGCCCTGGACGTACACGAAGAACTGGGAGAAGAAGAACGACGAGCCCATGAGCGCGAACCCCACCACGACCATGGCGGTGTTGGACACGGTGAACAGCCGCTGGCGGAACAGGCGCAGCGGCAGCATCGGAGCGGTACGACGCGCTTCGACGGCGAGGAAGGCGGCGAGGAGGACCGCCGCGGCGGCGAAGCTGCCCAGGATCACCGGCGACGTCCAGCCGCGGGCACCCCCCTCGATCAGCCCGTAGGTCAGTGCCCCCACCGCCGGCACGGACAGCACCGTGCCCGGGATGTCGATCGCGGGGGCGCCCACGTTGCGGGACTCGCCGAGGTGGCGCAGGCCGACCAGCAGCAGGACCGCCCCGATGGGCAGATTGACCAGGAAGATGGCAGGCCAGCCGAAGGCTTCCGTGAGCACGCCGCCGACCACAGGGCCTGCGGCCAGACCGATGCCGCTGAATCCGGCCCACAGCCCGATCGCCTTGACCCGTTCTTGTGGCAGGGGATGGGCGGCCACGAGCAGAGCCAGCGAGGCAGGGCTCAGCGCCGCGGCCCCGATGCCCTGCAGCACCCGGCCGGCGACCAGCCAGCCGACCGAGGGCGCGAGGCTGCACAGCACCGAGGCGACGGTGAACACCGCCACGCCGGTCAGGTACACCCGCTTGCGGCCGAAACGGTCGGCGAAGATTCCGCCGGACAGCAGCAGCATCGCCACCAGCAGTACGTACGCGTCGACGATCCATTGCAGACCGGTCAGCTGAGCGTGCAGCCGGTGCTGCATATCGGGCAGCGCCGCTCCCACGATCGTGTTGTCGAGCAGGACCATGAATTGGCCCAGGCAGGTCACCGTGAGCAGCACGTCCCGGCTGGGTCGACCGCCCACGGCCACAGGCGATGCGGTCATGCAGATTCCTCTCGATCGTCAGTTGCGCCCGGCCACGGTCGACGCGGACGGCGATACACCTGAGCACCTAACGCAGTCGGCGACTGCGTTAGGTGACTGTAAGGAAGATCGCGACACAAACGCAAGTCATTCCTGCGTTAAGGTGAGCGCATGAGTGAAGGACAGCGAGCCCGGCGGCCCGGCGGGCGCAGCGCCCGCGTCGCCGCGGAGGTGCACCAGGCCGTCACCGACCTGATCAGCGAGCGCGGCTACGGCAACTTCACCGTCGGCGAGGTCGCAGCCCGCGCGGGCGTGGCCGACAGCAGCGTCTACCGCCGGTGGGGCAGCCTGGAGACCCTGCTCAGCGAGGTGGCGCTCACCCGCCTCAACGCGCAGTCGCCGATGCCCGACACGGGGAGCCTGGCCGGCGACCTGCGCACTTACGCGGCCAACGTGGCCCGCGAGATCACCGGACCCGACGGTCTGGCGGTGGTGCGCCTGGCCGTCGCCCTGTCGAACAACGGTCAGCAGGGCCTGCGGGCGGGTGACGACCTCCGCGCCGAACGCATGCGGCAACTGCAGTCCATGCTCGATCGCGCCAGGGAACGCGGCGAAGACGCACCCGACGCGTTCGGCGTGCTGGACCACATCCTGGCCCCGATGTACATCCGCGTCCTGTTCGGCATGGTCCCGCTCACCCCGGACTACATCGACGGGCTGGTCGACCGGTTGCTGTGACCTCGACCCGGTCCCCGGGACCAGCCCTCGGACCCGGTTCCCGGCTCCGTGAGGTCCGGGTGCCCCGGACTCCGGGGGCGCTGTCACAGGCCGGGGGCGCCCCAGAGCGGAAACCAGCGGTTCAGGTCCTCCTCGATGCGCAGGTCGTCCTTGACCGTGGCCTTGACCTGGAGTTCCAGCGGGTTGTCGCGCTTGTGCCCGGGCAGCGGCGCGAAGGGGTAGAAGGTGCCCCGCTTGTAGACGTAGACGAGTGCGAGGGGGCGCAGCTCGGCGTCGTGGAAGGTGACCAGGGAGCAGAGGAGTTGGGGGCCGAAGCCGCTGTCCTCCAGGGCGGTGTTCACCGCGTGCAGGTCGCCGACCAGGGCCGGCAGGCTGTCGGGGCCGCGGCGGGAGAGCAGCCAGGAGTATCCGTAGGTGTCGCGGCTGAGCTCCACGGGGTTGCCGGCCCGTTCGGAATCGGCGTCCAGGAGGTCTCGTACGTCCTGCCGGACCTGGGTGAACGCACCGCCCTCCGTGGAGGCGAAGCACACCGAGCCGACTCCGGTAGGGGTGAAGCCGATGGCTGCCTGGAGCGTGATCGCCGCCGAAGGCAGGCCGAACAGCTGGTCCAGGTCGGGCTTGACGGGCTTGGTCCGGCCGAACAGGGAATCCCAGAGTCCCACGGCCTCAGCTCCTTCTCATGGCGTCTCGGCGCCAGGTCCGCCCAGGCGTGCGGAGATCTCTGCGAGCGCCGCGAGTCGGCGTTCCAGGCTGGGGTGGGTGGAGAACAGCGTGGCCATCACCGTGCCGGCCTTGAGGGCGGGGGTGAAGAAGAACGCGTTGAACGCCTGGGCCGTACGCAGGTCCTCGGTGGGGATACGGGCGATGTCCCCGGTGACTTTCGTCAGCGCCGAGGCCAGCGCGGAGGGCTTCCCCGTCAGCATCGCCGCGGCGCGGTCGGCGGCCAGTTCGCGGTAGCGCGACAGCGCCCGGATGAGCAGGAAGCTGACGGCGTAGACGAGGGCGGAGACCGCCATGACGGTCATGAAGACGACGGCGGTGTTCTGATCCCGCTGGTCGCGTCCGCCGAACAGCTGGGAGTAGAACGCGAAACGGACGACGAGTCCGGCGATCACGCCGAGGAACGAGGCGATGGTGATCACCGCGACGTCGCGGTGCGCGACATGGGAGAGCTCGTGGGCGAGGACGCCTTCGAGCTCCTCCGTTTCCAGACGGCGCATCAGTCCCGTGGTCACGCAGACCACGGCGTGGTCGGCGTTACGGCCGGTGGCGAAGGCGTTGGGCAGGTCCATGTCCGAGATGGCCACCCGGGGTTTGGGCATGTCCGCCGTGGCACACAGCCGGTCGATCACCCCGTGCAGCCGAGGTTGTTCCTCAGGGGTGACGAAGCGGCCGTGCATCGCGTACAGCGCGATCCTGTCGGAGTACCAGAACTGCGCGGCCAGCATGGCGGCGGCGATGACGACCACCAGGACGACGGACTTGAGCAGCACGATCAGCGCGGCGATGAACACCACGTAGACCAGCCCGAGCAGGAACATGGTGACCGCCATGCGGGCGGTCAGCTGCCGGTCGGGCTCGAAGCGGCTGCGCACCGTCATCACCTCGGGATCAGGCCCTCGTCGTACAGCAGTGCCGTACCGGAATCCGCATGATCATGAGCACCGGGGCGATCAGCTCATCCAGGGCGCCCGGACGGGCCTGCATCTACTCAGTATTCTCCTATTCTCCTGGGCACGCTGCATCGCCGGGTAGGTACCGCCATCGCCCGTCTCCTCACCGAGGCCGGTCCCGCGCCTGTTCCGGCCGCTCGGCGCACCCCCGGACCTCACGGCCTGGGGCTCGCCCCGAGATGCCGTTCCAGCCAGCGGGCGGCGGCGCGTCGGTAGATGCGGCGGTTGTCGGCCCGGAGGAATTCGTGGCCTTCGTTGCGGAGCACCAGCAGTTCCGCGGGCAGCCCGCGGTCGCGGGCGGCGCCCACGAACTGCTCCGATTCGGTCGGCGGGACGTTGGTGTCGTGCTCGCCGTGGACCGCCAGTACGGGAACGCGCAACTCGTGGACGCGGCTCATCGGGGACAGGGCGCGCAGCAGCTCCCGGTCGCGTTCGGGGTGCCCGTACTTGGCGGCCGCGGACTGTGCGATCCACGGTTCCGTGCCGGCGAAGAACGTGTCGAAGTCCGACATCCCGCAAACGGCCACTCCGGTGCGGAACAGCTCCGGATGCCAGACCAGCGAGGCCATCGTCAGGTAGCCGCCGTACGAGCGCCCCATGACCCCCAGCCGCAGGGGGTCCGCGTACCCGAGCGCCACCACGTGGGCGGCGCAGTCGGCGACGTCGTCGATCGCCGCGAACCGGCCGGCGCCGAGGTCGGCGTCGACGAAGGAGCGTCCCCAGCCGGACGAGCCCCGGACGTCGGGGGCGAAGACGTCCAGACCACGGCTGAGGAGTTCGTGGTAGAGCGGGTTGAACACCGGCCGCTCCTGTTCCTCCGGACCCCCGTGGAGGTGGATGACGCACGGGGCCGGACGGCCCGGGTCCCGGTCCGGCGCCCGGTAGTACCAGCCGCCCAGCGTCAGCCCGTCCCGGGCCCGGCAACGCAGCGGCACGGGGCGTACGGGGGGCCGGCCGGGCGGGGCCGCCTCCTCGTCGCGCGCCGACCAGGGGGCGCGTACGGGGGTGCCGCCGCCGGCCAGTTCCCAGATGCCGGGCCTGCGGAGCGAGCCCGACAGGGCCGCGAACGCCGCGCCGCGGCCCACGGCCATGCGGGTCACCACCTCGTGGGGCAGGGCCGGGCGGTGATGCGGTCCGGAGTCGCCCTCGCCTTCCGCGCCCGCGGTGGGCAGGGCGATGCTCTGCAGTTCACTGGCGCCGTGGACGTTCCAGGCGACCAGGCCCCACCGCCCGTGGTCGGGGACGGTCAGCAGGTCGAGGGCGGACCCTTCACGCTCGGCCGCGACGGAGGTGCCTTCGCAGCCGCCGTCCTCGTCCAGCCGGACCCGCAGAAGGGCCGCGTACTCGCGTTCCCAGTCGCTGCGCAGCCACAGGGTGCGCGCGTCGGGAGAGAACCGGCCGATCCACGGGTCCCCGTCGGCGACCCGCAGCGCGCAGGTGGTGCGGCCCGACGCGGTGTCCAGTACGAGGCCCTCGCGGTGGCCGCGCGGACCTCGGCGCAGCAGTGCGAACCGGCCGTCCGCGCTCATGTCGCAGACGCGCAGGGAGGCGGCCCCCGTTTCGCTGAACAGCAGGACCGGGGCGTTCGTGCCGTCCGGGTCGATGAGGTAGGCGGCCAGCCCGCCGCCCGGTGCGGGTCCGCCTCCGCCGCCCGGTGCCGCTCCGGCAGCCGGCGCCCGCCCGGCCGGCGCCCGTCCGGCATCCGCTCGGCTGTCGGCGCCCGGGGCCACGGGCCCCGTACGGGGGGCGGATGCCGGTCGGCCGGACCGGGGTGCGGCGCCGCCGCCGAGGAGGGTCGCGGATCCGCCCCGTTCGGTCCAGGCCTCCCCGGGCCCCCGCATCGGGGCCGTGGCCTCGGACATCGCGAGCCGTTCCGACGCGTCCTGCGACAGGTGCCCGGGCCCGCTGTGCTCGGCGACCGCCCCCGACGGCCAGGCGATCGTGACGGCGAGGGCGGAACCGTCGCGGGTCCAGGATCCGAGGTGCGCGGTGCCGCCCGCCTCGGCGCCGGCGAGCACGCGGCGGCCGGTCCCGTCGGGGCGCACCACCAGGACCCGGGAGTGCTCGCCGCCGCCCGGGGCCGAGGTGTACGCGATCCAGCGCCCGTCGGGGGACCACGACACCTCGGTCACCGGGTCGGGGTCGGCGTCGAGGACGTGGGCCTCGGCGCTCCGGGCCGGGCCGCTCCACAGTTGCGGGACCCCTGCCCGGTCGCAGATGAACGCCACGTACTCCCCGGTGGGGTCGGCCGCGGGATACCAGCATCCGTGGGCGGTGAGCAGGGCCGGCGGATCTCCGTGGTGGTCGTCCGGCACGTATACGGGCGCGGGTGCCGGTACGGGGACTTCCGGCGCGCCGGAAGACGGGGCCGTCGGCTTCGTACGGTCCAGGGGCATGGCAGCCTCTCTCAGCCTCTCTCCGCTTCGCCGGGGCCGCGCCTCCGGCAGACCGTCGCGGATCAGTGAATGCCGTGCGCCTGCAGCCAGATCTCCAGCGAGGCCACCTGCCACAGCGTGCCGGCCCCCCGCCTGGCACGGTGGCGGTCGGGTTCCGCCAGCAGTGCGGCCACGTGCCGCTGGTCGAAGATCCCGCGCCGGCGCGCCTCCGGAGCGGTCAGGGCCTCCCGTACGCGCGCCAGCACCGGCCCGGCCATCTGCCGGACCCCCGGCACGGGGAAGTAGCCCTTGGGGCGGTCCACGATCTCCGGGGGCAGGACCTTGCGGCCGATGTCCTTGAGCACGCCCTTGCCGCCCTGGTCCAGTTTGAGCTCGGGGGGGCAGGCGGCCGCGAGTTCGACGAGCTCGTGGTCCAGGAACGGCACGCGCGCCTCCAGGCCCCAGGCCATCGTCATGTTGTCCACCCGCTTGACCGGGTCGTCGGGCATGAGCGCGTGGACATCCATCCGCAGGGCCGCGTCGAGGGAGGTCGTGGCACCGGGGGCGGCCATGTGGGCGCGGACGAACTCCACGGAGGCGTCGTGGGCCGCGACCACGGCCGGGTCCAGCATGGCGGTGACCTCGTCGTGCGTCCGGTCGAAGTACGCGTCGGCGTACGCCGCTGGCGCGCCCTCCCGCGTGGCCGAGGCGATCGGCGGGTACCAGTGGTAGCCGGCGAACACCTCGTCCGCTCCCTGGCCGCAGAGCACCACCTTGACGTCCTTGGCGACCTGCTCGGACAGCAGGTGGAAGGCCACGGCGTCATGGCTGACCATCGGCTCGCTCATGGCTCCGATCGCGCCTTCCAGCGCGGCGGGGAGCCGGCTGGTGGGGATCACGAACTTGTGGTGGTCGGTCGAGAACGTGCGGGCGATGAGGTCGGAGAACCGGAATTCGTCGCCGTCCTCCCCTTTCTCCGCTTCGAATCCCATCGCGAAGGTGGGGAGGTCGAAACCCTCCAGCCCCTCCTCCGCCAGCAGGGCCACGATCAGGCTGGAGTCCAGGCCTCCCGAGAGCAGCACGCCGACGGGGACGTCGGCGACCATGCGCCGCCGCACCGCCGTGCGCAGCGCGTCGTACACCGCATCGCGCCACAGCGCCGGGTCCGTGCCGAGTGCGGAGTGCCGGGTGTAGGAGGGCTGCCAGTAGCAGTGGTCGTGGTGGGTGCCGTCCCGCTCCACGACCCGGAGGGTGGCCGGCGGGATCTTGCGCACTCCGGCCAGTACGGTCCTGGGCGCCGGTACCGTGCCGTGCCAGCTCAGGTACTGGTGGAGCGCGACCGGGTCGAGGGAGGTGTCGACTCCCCCGCCCGCCAGCAGCGCCGGAAGGGTGGAGGCGAAGCGGAGCCGGTGGGCGTCCTGGGTGACGTAGAGGGGCTTGATGCCCAGGCGGTCACGGCCGAGCACGACGCGGCCCGTCCGGTGCTCCACGACGGCGAAGGCGAACATGCCGACGAGGTGGTCCACACATTCCAGGCCCCACTGTGCGTACGCCTTGACGAGCACCTCCGTGTCGGAGTCGGAGAAGAACCGGTATCCGAGGTCTTCGAGCCGGCCGCGCACCTGGCGGTGGTTGTAGATGCAGCCGTTGAAGACCACCGTCAAGCCCAGCCGGGCGTCGGTCATGGGCTGGGCACCCCGGTCCGAGAGGTCGATGATCTTCAAACGCCGGTGCTCCAGGGCGACCGCCCCCTGCGACCACGCGCCTCGGCCGTCGGGCCCGCGCGATTGCAGAGTGTCGGCCATGCGTTCGACCGCGGCGAGGTCGGGACGGCCGCCGTCGAAGCGCACCTCCCCGCTCAGGCCGCACATGGGGCACCTGCCGATCCGTCGGCACGCAGAAGAGTTCCCCGTACTGCTCTCGTTTCCGAGGGCCCGGCCACGTACGCCATATGTTCCTTCGCTCCCGTGCCGTTCGGCCCGCACCGTGCGGGCTGAACGGCGTCTGCCCGACCGTTCGCTCCCCAAGCCCGGGGGCCGCGTCCCCGATGGCGGGGACCGGCGTCCGCGCGCCTCGGAGGCCCCGCACGCCCGGCGGCCGACACGCCCACGGCCCTGTCCACGACGACACCCCCACTTATGCCCCGCCTGCTCACGGATCCACGCAGCCTCCGATGGACCACCCGACCGGCGCACCGAGCCGTCGGCCCGCCCCGCACTGGCACCAGCACCGCCCGACCCCTCCCTGCCACGGCACGCGACCGACCCGCCTGCGGCACGGGCCGGGGACCCGGACCGGAACCGGCTCTTGGCGGATCGCACAGACACATATCGCGACCTGCGGAGATGCCACTCGTTACCGCTGGTCTTGCGGGGGGTTATGGTCGTCCGGTCACGGACGGCGATCGGTCGTCCGTTCAACCCGGAGGAACCACATGACCGACCTGAACACGCTGCGGGCAAGCCTTGCGTCAGGTGAGCACGAGTTCGCCGACACCCTGGCGTTCGTCGCCGCGCATTACGAGTACCAGCCGCAGGCGTTCCGCAACGGGGAACTGGAGAATGCCGCAGGTGAGAACGAGGGTTCCTGCAAGACGCTGGGACTGGCCCTGCTGGAGGGGCTGAGCGGCAACGAGGCGCTGCTGGCCTTCGGTGAGCACTACCGCAGTGTGCTGGCGACGCCGAACGACACCGACCACGCCAACATTCGCAACCTCATGGCCCATGGCCTGGAAGGGGTGAGCTTCGCCGGGCAGCCGTTGGCCCGCAAGAGCTGAACGGCGAAACCCGGGCGAGCACCCAAGGGCCACCGTCCACCACCCCGTCCAGGGCCGGTCTCGGCGCAGATACCGAGCACCCTGTGGCGTGCCGCGATGGTCCGAAACGGCCCGGACGGCAGGGCCTCGTGCGACAGCCTCCCCGGGAATCAGGTGCCAGAATTGTCGACGAACCCCACGATATCGAGATATTCGATTCTGGGCGGGACACCATAAATCCCCGTCACCTTTTCGATGATCTCCTCCGTGAAGAAGGCGCGGGCTTTCGCCTCGTCATCCCACACGTAGAAGTTCCTTGCCTGCACGCCGTCTTCGTCGAGCATGAAGCTCTTGAAGCGAAGGCCGGCCATGCCTTCGAACGGCACTCGGAGTTCGCCGGCAATCTTTGTGAGAGTTGAACGATCGAACTTGTCGGTCTGCGTGAAAGTCACGAGCACGCCGATCATCGGGCCTCCTACCGATTGGGTGAGCAACGGTCGATCGAGTGACGCTAGCGGCGGATCCTATTACACGGGGCCGGAATTTCTGGCCGCTGGGCCGCGAGTCGGACATGCGGCTCGCGGTCGGCGATCAAGGTGGAGGGGACGCCGGCGTGCGTGGCCAAGCACGTCTCGGGACCGGTCAGGAATCGAGAAGCCCCGGCCGCCGTGCAGCCCCTAGCGTGTTGGTCATGGCAACCACCGCTTCCACCGCAGCCCACACGTCCCTCGCGTCCGTCACCCTTGAGGTGGCCGACCCCGAGGCCGCCCGCCTCTTCTACAGCGCCTTCGGCGTGGACACGTACATACGCCTGCGGGCGTCCGAGGCTCATTCCACCGGATTCCGCGGCTTCACCCTGGCGCTCACGGTGTCCGGGCCTGCCACCGTCGACGGCTTCGTCGGCGCCGCCGTGGACGCCGGCGCCACGGTGCTGAAGCCCGCCGCGAAGTCGCTGTGGGGCTACAGCGGCGTCGTCCAGGCCCCGGACGGGACGATCTGGAAGATCGCGACCTCGGCGAAGAAGAACACCGGCCCCGCCACCCGCGAGATCGACGAGGTCGTCCTGCTGCTCGGCGTCGAGGACGTGAAAGCCACCAAGCAGCTCTACGCCGGCCGGGGCCTGACCGTGGCCAAGAGCGTCGGCGGCAAGTACGTCGAGTTCGCCTCCGGTCAGTCCGGCCCCGTCAAGCTGGCGCTCTACAAGCGCCGCGCCCTGGCCAAGGACCTCGGCGTCCCCGTCGACGGCACGGGCTCGCACCGCATCGTCCTCGGCAGCGCCGCCGACGCCTTCACCGACCCGGACGGGTTCGCCTGGGAGGTTGCCGCGTAGCTCGCCCCCACGCTGTCCTGACGCCCGGCCCTGTCCCACCGATCGACCGGCGAGGACGCGCCGATGTGCGGCTATCGGAGCCGGGCGGACCGGCCGGCGCCGACTCGACCACCGCCGGGAACGCCGTCCCTCGCAACCACCCGGCCTTCCTCGGCCCCGCTGCCGCCCCGGCTCCTGGAAGAAACTCGCTCACGTCATCGTTCGGGGCCTCGACCCTGCTGACTCGTCGCGGTGACGAGGGTGGAGGAGATGTGGGCCAGGGAGGGGTCAGCGGGGATGAAGAACGTTTCGACTCCGGCCAGTTCGTGGTTCATGCGGGCCATCGGTATTTCGTAGTCCAGGTCGGGAACGCCTCGGACTCCGCGGATGACGACGTCGATTCCGGCTCGGCGGCAGTAGTCGACCATGAGGCCGCCGGTGTGGGAGTCGACGGTGACGTTGCTCAAGCCGGCCGCCGCCGCGCGGAGCCGGTCCAGCCGTTCCGTGACGGGGAAGCGGCCGGTCTTGTTCGCATTGAACATCACGCACACGACGACCTCGTGGAACAGAAGGGCAGCACGCCGGAGTATGTCCTGGTGCCCTTGAGTGACCGGGTCGAAGGATCCTGGGAAGAGGGCTCGCATGATCGGAGAGAGTAACAAGCGGCCGCCCCGGTGGTGAGGTGCCAGAACAGCCAAACCACCGCGTGCGGCCGGACGGTGGGCCGGCAGCGGCCGGTGCGCCGCCGGGGCGCCACGCCGCGGACCCCGCAGCGCGGAGCGGAGCGGGATCGCCCCGCATCCACGCTGGTCGAAGCCCCAGGGCGCACCGTCGCACGCGGTTGCCCCCGGGCTCCGTATCGCCGGTCAGCCGACGATGGAGAAGAAGATCGAGCCGTCCTCGGCCCACCACCAGGCGCCCCGGCCGTCGTTCCACTCGGAGGCCCAGCTGTCGAGGACCTTCATCAGCTCCTCCAGGTCGTACCGCAGATCGGTGTCGATCCGGTCCAGCACCGCGCGGTAGGCGTCGACCGCGGGTCCGGCCTGCGCCAGCGGCCAGCAGCCGATTTCGGGTGAGCCGTCCACGGGGCCGGGAATGTGGATCCCGATCTCCGTGGGCGGACCGCTGAAGACGTACTGGTAGGGCAGCAGGTCCGCGGGGACGCCCGCCGCCTTCAACGCGTCGTCCAGCGCGGAGAAGTAGGTGACGGGGCTCCGGTAACTCGCCAGGGTGTCGGGGTCGGAGGCGTTGTGATCGATGATGATCTGGAGGGCCGCGTAATAGGCGCAGCCGGCGTACTGGGCGGTGGAGTCCGCCCGACCGGCTATCAGCCCCTCCAGCGCATCCTGCACCGTCAGTCCCCAGTCCACTCCCTGGGCATCGAGATCCTCCTGGCGGGCCCGCGCCCTCTCCCGCATATTGCCCAGACGCCGCTCTTCGTCCGCGGTCAGATCGCGGGCGGGTACGAAACGGGCGACCTCGCCGCGGTTCGCCATGCTGAAATTCACTACCTTGCTCATGGGGCCATACTGCCAACCGGCACTGACACCGGCGGTGTCGGGAGCCGTCTTCCCGTCGTCTCCCCGTCGTCGCGCCGTCGGCGACGACGTCAGGCGTCCTCGCCCGGATTCGTGTCCAAGCCGGATGAATCGGCTCCCGGGGTGGAAGAAGCCCGCCAAGATGAAGTCCCCCTGGTGCGAGGAGGCCGCGTTGACCACTCCCGAGGCCAAGGGGCCGAAGGTCCCGCCGAGCCTCCCGTCGGCCGGGGGAGGACGGCCGGCGCATGTGGGCGGTCCTGGACGGTCAGCCCCGCCGGCGGCCCGTTCACCATGCGGCCGCCATGAGGAGCTGAAGCACCTTCAGGCCAGGGCGAGGAAGAGCTTCTCCAGTTCTTCCTCGGTCATGGGGGGCCGGCTCTCGTCGGCGTTCGTCATGCACTGGCGCATGCCGCTGGCCACGATCTTGAAGCCCGCGCGGTCCAGGGCTTTGGAGACGGCGGCGAGCTGGGTGACCACGTCCTTGCAGTCGCGTCCTGCTTCGATCATGGCGATGACACCCGCGAGCTGTCCCTGGGCGCGACGCAGCCGGTTGAGGACTGCGTTCACTGCGTCGTCGTCGACCTTCACCGGTGCCTCCTGGCGTTGCGCGCTGTCCACCCATGGTACCCCAGGGGGTATCTGGTCGATGAGGTCAGTGGTCGCGGAGGGCCTCGAAGGTGGCTTCGAGGTCGCCTTGGCGGGGGCGGTTGTGGGGCAGCTCGGCGAGGAGGGCGGCCATGCCGCAGGTGTTGGTGAGGGCGGAGAAGGCCAGGCCGCCGGCGATGCCCGCGGAGGCGAGGCGGAAGGCGGGGTGCAGGCGGCCGAGGGCGAGGCCGGTCAGGACGACGGCGCCGGCGGTGAGGCGGACCTGGCGCTCCATGCTCCAGGCGGTGCGCGGGGCGCTGTCGGGACGGTGGAGGATGCCGCCGCCGTCGGTCCAGGCGTCGGTGCCTCCGGCGAGGCCGACGGCGGCGATGCCGTTGTCGGCGAGGGTCTTGCAGGCCTTCCCGGAACGGCTGCCGGAGGCGCAGACGACGAGGATGTCGCCGCGGTCGGCGGCTTCGCGGAGGTCGGGCAGGGCGCGGGTGAGGTCGTCGAGGGGGATGTTCAGGGCTCCGGGGAGGTGACCGGTGGCGTATTCGCCGGGGGTGCGGACGTCCAGGACGATCAGTTCGTGCAGCCGACTGGAGGCCTGCTGGGCGTCGAGGGTGCGGGGCTGGGTCATGGGGCGGGTTTCCTTCCTGGTGGGCGGGGCCCGCTCTCGCGGTACCCCCGGGCGTATTGATGGCGGTGTGGTGAAGGGCGCGGTGAAGGGGTGGGCCGCGAGGTCAGTGGAGGGCGTCGGCGAGCATGAGGGCGGCGACGGCCGTGAGCACGGTTGCGAAGATCCGCTGGAGGGCGGGTCCCGAGACCTTGGCGGCGAGGCGTTTTCCGTCCCACGCTCCGAGGATCGCGGCGCCGGCGAAGGGGGCGATGACCTGCCAGCGCAGCGGGGCGTGGCTGCCGGCGCGGGCGGTGAGCGCGGCGAGGGAGTTGACGGTGATGACCAGGAGGCTGGTGCCGACGGCGGCGCGCATACGCAGTCCCAGTACGGAGACCAGGGCCGGAACGGCGAGGAAGCCGCCGCCGACGCCGAGGAACCCGGTGACCGCGCCGAGCCCGGCGCCCGCTCCGACAGCCCGAGCGGGCCGTACGGGCCGTACGGGCCGTACGGGCCGTACGGGCCGAGGCTGCCGCTCGGGGCCCGACGAGCTGAACATACGCCAGGCGGCGAGGGCGGCCACGGCGGCGAACGCTGCGGTCAGGACGGGTTCGGGGACGCGGGCGGCCAGCATCGCCGCGGCCGTGGCCGGCAGGACGCCCGCGGCCGCGAACAGGGCGCCGGTCTTCCAGCGGACGTTGCCGGAAGTGGCGTGGGTGTGGAGCGCGGTGGCGGAGGTGGCGGTGACGATGATCAGGGATGCGGTGGTCGCCGCGGCCGGGGTGAAGCCGAGGAGGTAGATCAGGGCGGGTACGGCCAGGACGCTGCCACCGCCGCCGAGCGCCCCGAGGGCCAGTCCGATGACGGCTCCGGCGGCGAGGGCGAGTATGAGCGTGCTCACGCTATCCGGCCGCGGCTTCCGCGCGCGTCGACGACCGGGAGCCCGGCCGACGCCCAGGCGTTCATACCTCCCTTGACGTCCACGGCGTCGGCTCCGCGCCCGGTGAGCAGCCTGGCGGCCTGTCGGGAGCGGTGCCCGGAGCGGCAGATCACCACCAGGGGCCGGTTCCGGGCGGCGGCGGGCAGGGCGGCGCCGGTGGCGAGCCGGGAGAGCGGAGCGTGTACGGCTCCGGGGGCGTGTCCGGTGTTCCATTCGGCCTGCTCGCGCACGTCGAGGAGCACGGCGCCTCCGTCGGCGGTGTCGCGGTGGGCCTGGGCGGGGGTGACGCGGGCGGTGCCGCGGCGGAAGAGGAACATCCGTCTTCCTTCCGGTTCTCGGTGTCGGGGTGGAGGGGGGTGGTGCGGAGGGAGCTGATGCGGAGGGGAGTGGCGCGGAGGGGGTGGTTCAGTTGCCGCTGGTGAGGGGCAGGCCGGCCTCGGAGGCGGCGGTGAAGGCGTCGTCGACGGCGACGACGTCCCGTCCGGCCGAGTCCAGCAGAGAGGCGGCGATCGCGGCCCGCATCCCGCCGGCGCAGTGCACCCACACGGTTCCGGCCGGGACGTCCGCCAGGCGCCGGTGCAGGTCGTGGACGGGTATGTGCACGGAGCCCTCGATCCAGCCGGTGGCCCGCTCGGAGTTCCGGCGCACGTCCAGGACCACCGGCCCGGAGTCCGCGGCCCGGGCGGCGAGGTCCGCGAAGGTGCCCCGGGGGAAGGCCCGCGGGGAGTGCCCTTCGGGCACCCAGTCACGGGGGGTGCCGGTGGTGGCCGCGGCCGGGCGGTCGATGCCGACCCGGACCAGTTCGCGCTGGGCGGCGGCGAGCTGGGCGGGTGATCCCGCGAGGAGGGTGACGGGCTTGCCCCAGGGGATCATCCAGGCGAGGTGGGTGGCGATCTGCCCCTCGGCCTCGAAGTTGAGGGAGCCCGCGACGTGTCCTTCGGCGAACGCGACCCGGTTGCGCAGGTCCACCACCCATTCGCCGGCGGCCAGACGTTCCGCGATGTCGGCCGCGTCGGTCAGGGGAGGCGTCCCCAGGTCCACGGGCCGCGGGCCGGCGGCGTTGGCCGGGCCCATGTGGGCGTAGTAGGCGGGCGCGTCCTCCAGGCCGGCCAGCAGGGCGGCGACGAAGCTGTCGACGTCCTTGACCAGGGCGTCGTTGGCGGTTTTCTCCTTGCCGATGGTGGTGGTGGTGGCGCCGCCCTCGGACCGGGAGGAGGAGCAGAAGCTGCCGAATCCGTGGGTGGGCAGCACCGCCGTCTCGTCGGGGAGCTCGGCGGCCAGGCGGTGCGCGGAGGCGTGCTGGGCGCGGGCCAGTTCCGCGGTCAGCCGGGGCTCCACCAGGTCGGGGCGGCCCACCGAGCCGATCAGGAGCGAACCGCCGGTGAAGACCGCCGCGACGGCCCCCCGCTCCTCCAGGACGTAGGAGGTGTGATGGGGCGTGTGGCCGGGGGTGGCCAGCGCCCGCAGCGTGATCCCCTCGTCGACGCCCACCGTGTCGCCGTCGGTCACCGGGACCCGGGCGAAGCCGACGCGCGCACCGGCGGGCACCAGGTAGGCGGCGCCGGTCAGGCGGGCCAGGTCCAGGCCGCCGGTCACGTAGTCGTTGTGCAGGTGGGTCTCGACCACGTGGGAGATCCGCACCCCGCGTGCCGCAGCCACCGCGAGGACCCGGTCGATGTCGCGGGGCGGGTCGACGACCGCCGCGGTGCGCGCGCCGCCCGCCAGGTAGCTGCGGTTTCCGAGGCCCTCGGTCTCGATGGTGTCGATGAAGAACACGTGGTCGCTCCTTTCGGCTGACATTTACCCCCGGGGGTATATTTCGAGCGTAGCACGGGTACCCCCGGGGGTATTTTCGGGAACGCGCAGGAGGGCACGAAAAGGGGCCGTCACCCCCCCCTCGGGGGTGACGGCCCCGGACCACGCGGATCGCTCACTGGATCAGTTCGATGTTCGCCGGCGGGCCAGAGCAGTGGCCCGCCGATCGAGCTGTCGTGCGGCGTGGGCGACCTGGGGCGGGGATGCAGCCGGGTCGCCGTGCGTGCCAGCGGGGCCAGTCGGGGGAAGAGCGTGGTGACGTCGAGCGGCCGCGGCGGGGTCGTACGGATGGCGTTGTCCATGGCGGCGATGCCGCCGGCAGCCTCGGACACCGCGCATGCCGGCCACCGCGGGCGCCGGCCGCCGGCCGGCCGACACCGGGCGGCTTCCCCGGCGGCGCGGGATCCGCGCAGTGACCTCGGGCGCGCGAGGATCCCGAACCCGGTGGAGCGATCCCCCGTCTTTTCCCGACTCCGGCCCCCGTCAAGGGGGTTGGCGCCGCAGGTGCGCTCCCGTAGCATACGCGCAAAACATGAGCCCTACTCACATTGAGGCTGTGTGTGATCACCTACCATTCCGAAGCCCGCCTCTGGCTGCTGAGCACGCCCGGCACCTCCTACGCCTTCCGGCTGGACGCCGACGACGTCCCCCGGCACGTGCACTGGGGCCGGCCGCTGACACTGGAGCAGGCCGTCGCGGTCGCGGCCTGCCTTCCCGCCGAGGACCCCGGCGGTGACGACCCCGGCGGCGAGGAGTACGCCGTCGAGGGCGGTCTGCGGTTCGGGGCACCGTCGTTGACCGTCCGGTTCGAAGACGGCGTGCGCGGCTTCGAGTGGCGGTTCGTCGCGCACAGGGCCGAGGCCGGCCTGCTCACGCTCTCCTTCACCGACCGCGTCCGCTCCCTGGGTCTCGACCTGCACTACCGGATCCGGGAGGGCCACGACCAGGTGGAACGCTGGGCGGTGCTCACCGCGGACGAGCCGGTGGACGTCCTGCGGTTCGACTCCGCCGCCTGGACACTGCCCGCCCTCGACGACTACCGCGTCAGCCATGTGGTGGGCGAGTGGGGCAGGGAGTTCCAGCTCCGGCGCGACCGGGTGCCCATCGGGGAGACGGTGTTCACCAGCCGCCTCGGCATCACAGGACGGCACGCCGGACCCTGGCTGATGCTCGACGCGCACGACGCCGCGGAGGAACACGGCGAGGTCTGGAGCGCGGCCCTCGCCTGGAGCGGCAGCCGCCGGATCACCCTGCGCCGCGACCCTTACGGCCGCGCCTCCTGGACCGGGGGCTTCGGCCACGAGGGCCTGGTCTGGAAACTGCTCCCCGGAGAGCGCCTGGAGACCCCCGTCTTCACCGGGCTGTACGCCCCCGACGGCTTCGGCGGCACCAGCCGCCGCTGGCACGCGTACGTCGAAGGCCAGGTGCTGCCCGCCCGGCCGGCCGAACGCCCGCTGATCTTCAACTCGTGGGAGGCGACCGAGTTCGACATCAGCGAGAAGCAGCAGACCGAACTGGCCGAGCTGGCCGCGGGGCTCGGCGTCGAGATCTTCGTGGTGGACGACGCCTGGTTCGGCGCCCGCACCGGCGACACGGCGGGGCTCGGCGACTGGTGGCCCAACCCCGACCGCTTCCCGAACGGCCTGGGCCCACTCGCCGACCACGTGCGCGCGCTGGGCATGGGCTTCGGCCTGTGGGTCGAGCCCGAGGCGGTCAACCCCGACAGCGACCTCTTCCGTGCACACCCCGACTGGATCCTCTGCCAGGACGGCCGTAGGCGCACGCAGGGGCGCAACCAGCACGTACTGGACTTCGCCCGCCGCGACGTCCGTGAATGGGCGGTCGAATGGCTGGTCAGGACGGTCACCGAGCTGGACGTCGCCTTCCTCAAATGGGACATGAACCGCTCCTTCAGCGAGGCGGGGCAGCCGGGGGCCGCCGACCCCGACCGGGTCTGGGTCGAGCACACGCGCGGCGTCTACGAGGTGATGGACCGGCTGCGTGCCGCCCGTCCCGACCTGTACCTGGAGTCGTGCGCGGGCGGCGGCGGGCGGGCCGACCTGGGCGTGCTGGCCCGCGCCGACCAGGTCTGGGCCTCCGACAACACCGACGCCGCCGAACGCGTCGCGATCCAGCACGGCCACTGCCAGCTGCTGCCCGCCCGGACCATGGGCGCCTGGGTCACCGACAGCCCGAACGGCTCCACCGCCCGCCCGGCTTCGGTCCGGTACCGCTTCCACGTCTCCATGGCCGGGGCCATGGGCATCGGCGGCGACCTGCGCAAATGGAGCGAGGACGAGCTGGCCCAGGCCCGGGCGCTGGTCGGACAGTACAAGCGGATCCGGCCCGTGGTGCACGGCGGAGCCCTCTACCGCCTCGGGCATGACGCCGTGCAGTACCTCACCGAGGACGAGGTCGTCGTCTTCCGCTTCCTGCCGTCCGGGCTGAACCGCACCGTCGCCCGCACCCGGCTGAAGGGCCTCGACCACCGTGCCCGCTACCGGGACGAGGACACCGGGGCCGTCCACGAAGGCGCCGTCCTGCTCGGCCACGGCCTCCCGCCCCTGTTGGCCTTCGACTGCACGAGCGAGCTCGTCCACCTCAAGAGAGTGCCCCGATGAGCCTCGCCCCGGCACGGCCCGAAGCCCTCGCCGAGCCGACCCGCAGGGTCGGCCCCGGCTGGATCCTCCTGTACGTGCTGGCCAACACCGGGATGTTCATCCCGATGCAGGTGCCGACCACGTTCCTGATGCCCGCGCAGGTCGCCCAGATCGATCCGGCGGGGAAGGTCGGCGCCTACGCCTGGGTCAGCATGATGGGCGCGATCTCGGGAATCGTGATCGCGCCGCTGGCGGGCGCGCTCTGCGACCGCACCACCGGCCGTTTCGGCCGCCGTCGGCCGTGGATGATCGCGGGCTCGCTGGCCTGCATGGCGGCACTGATCTATACCGGCGTCCAGACGACGGTCGCCGGGATCACGCTCGGCTCCCTCGTACTGTCCGCCTCCTTCATGATCATTGGTGCCGGGATCGCCCCGGTGATACCCGACCGGGTCCCCGTCGCGCAGCGCGGTGTGGTCCTGGGCTGGGCCACGGTCCCGCAGGCCGGCGGTCTGATCGCGGGCGGGCTGCTGCTCGGACTCCTCACGGGCTTCCCCGCGCAGTACGTGCTGATGGCCTCGTTCCCTCTGCTCATCACGCTGTTCGCGGTCGTCATGGAGGACCCGCCGCTTCCCCCCGACCACCGCGAGCCGTTCTCCCTGCGCGCGTTCCTGGACGGCTACCGGATCAGCCCCCGCAGGCACCCCGACTTCGTCTGGGCGATGAGCTCCCGGTTCATCATGGGACTGGGCTACGGCCTGGGCACGCTCTACATGCCGTACTTCCTGGACGACGTCCTGCACTACGAGCAGTTGTTCCCCGGCCGGTCCACCGAGGACGGCCTGCTCATCGTGGTCGGCGTCAACTGCGTGGCCACGATCTCGACGGTCGTCCTCAGCGGCTGGCTCTCGGACAGGCTGGGCAGGCGCCGCATGCTCGTCTGCGTCGGCGGCCTCACGATGGCCGTCGCCGCGATCCCGCTCGCCCTGTCGCCCACCTGGACCATGACGCTGGTCTCGGCCGTCATCCTGGGCCTGGGCTACGGGGTGTACCTGGCCGTGGACACCGCCCTGGTCACCGAGGTGCTGCCCGCCTCGGCGGACCGCGGCAAGGACATGGCCCTCGCCAACCTGATGGCTTCCCTGCCGTACGTCCTGGTACCCCCGATCGCCTCCGTCGTGCTCGGGGATCTGGGGGGCTACCCCTCGTTGTTCCTCTGCTCCGCGGCCATGTCCGCGCTGGGCGCGGTACTGGTCTGGAAGGTCAGGGGCGTCCGCTAGTGCGCTTCCCGACGTGTCGCGAGCGACCGGACCCGATCGTTCAGGTAGCTGTTGAGGACTCGTTTGCACTCGGCGATCAGCTGGGGGTCGCCCTGCGGATCGGTACGGAAGGCAAGTCTCAGCACGCCGTCCGCGCATTCCAGGGCCACCCGGATGGCGATCCCCAGTTCGGCGTCGTCCTGGACTCCGGACCGGGACCCGATCAGCGAGCGCAGCCGGCCGGCGACCGCCGTGTTGTTGTCCAGGGCCGGATCGAGGGTGTGGTCCCGGCCCACCGCGCCGAAGTCCACCACGCCGAAACCGGTGACGGTCCGGCGCATGGCGACGTACTCCTCGACGGCCACCTCGACGACGCCCGGGACGTCATCCGGCTTCTCACGCTCCAGCCGGACCGCGACCCGCTCCAGGAAGGCCTCCAGGTTCCGGGCGGCGAGCGCGCCGATCAGCCCCTCCCGGTCGGAGAAGAACTGGTAGAGGGTGCCGATGGGCACCTCGGCCCTGCGCGCCACTTCCTTGGTGGTCACAGCGGCGTAGCCGACCTCGTCCAGGAGTTCGGCGCAGGCGTCCAGCAGCCGTTCGAAACGTTCGGCGCTGCGCTTCTGCACGGGCTGGCGGCGCAGCGACCCCGAGTTGCGATCTTGATTCACCGTTCCATCATCCCATCGAGCGGGCTAACATGAGCAGTACTCACATTTTGGGAGGTTGCAGTAGATGAAGCTGGACCATCTGCCGACGGACTTCGTCTGGGGTGCCTCGACGGCGTCCTACCAGATCGAGGGAGCCACCAAGGAAGACGGCCGCGGACCATCGGTCTGGGACACCTTCACCGCCCGCAGCGGTACGGTCCGCGACGGGCACACCGGTGACGTGGCCTGCGACCACTACCACCGGTACGAGGAGGACCTGGCGCTGATGGCCGACGCGGGCCTCACCGGCTACCGCTTCTCCATCGCCTGGCCCAGGATCCGGCCGACCGGCAGCGGCGAGGTCAACCTCCGGGGCCTGGACTTCTACGACCGGCTGGTCGACGGCCTGCTCGCACGCGGCGTCGAGCCCGTCCCGACACTGTTCCACTGGGACCTCCCGCAGGGCCTGGAGGACGAGGGCGGCTGGCTGAACCGCGACACCGCGTACCGCTTCGCCGAGTACGCGGCCGTCGTGGCCGACCGGCTGGGCGACCGCGTCCAGAAGTGGATCACGCTCAACGAGCCGTTCATCCACGCGGTCTGGGGCTACGGCCTCGGCGTCCACGCGCCGGGCCGCGCCCTGTTCCTGGACTGCCTGCCGGTCGTCCACCACCAACTGCTCGGCCACGGCCTCGCGCTGCGGGAGCTGCGGGCACGCGGCCTCCATGTGATGATCGCGAACAACTGCACCCCGGTCTGGGCCGCCTCGGACGCCCCCGCCGACCGGGCCGCCGCGCAGGCCTACGACAACCTCCACAACCGCCTGTTCAACGACCCGCTCCTCACGGGCACCTACCCCGACCTGTCCGCCTACGGCGCGGACGCCACCCTCGGCGGCTCCGTCCGGGACGGCGACCTCGACCTGATCTCGGCCCCGCTGGACGCGCTGGGCATCAACTACTACAACCCGACGCGGATCCAGGCCCCGACGTCCGAGGGCCTGCCGTTCGAAGAGGCTCCCATCGAGGGCTACCGCCGCACCGCCTTCGACTGGCCCGTGGTCCCCGACGGCCTACGGGAACTGCTCGTCGGCCTCAAGGAGCGCTACCCGGACCTCCCTCCGGTCTACATCACGGAGAACGGCTGTTCGGTCGAGGACGTGGTCACCGCCGACGGCACCGTCCCCGACCTCGACCGCATCGACTACCTGGACTCCCATCTCCGGGCCATCGACACCGCCGTGGCGCAGGGCGTGGACGTCCGCGGCTACTTCACCTGGACCCTGATGGACAACTTCGAATGGGCAGAGGGCTTCCATCAGCGCTTCGGTCTGGTCCACGTCGACCATGACACCCAGGTCCGCACCCCGAAGGCGTCCTTCGCCTGGTACCGCGACCTCATCCGCGCGCAGCGCGGCTGAGCCGCCGGTCGGGCCACGGCTCGCCGGTGGGGCGCGGTATCCGCTCACACAGTAGGGGCGAGCTGCTCCCGCACCCATTCGGGTTCGGGGTTGGTGTGCGGCCGACCCGCCACGAAGACCGTCGGCACGGTCTCGTTGCCGTCGTTGGCCGCCCTCACCGCTGCGGCTCCCGCCGGGTCGCTCCAGATGTCGACCCAGTGCAGCCGGCGGGCGCTGCGGCCCAGCCGGATGCGCAGTCGTATGCAGTACTTGCAGCCCGGACGCCAGAAGACGACCGGCCGGCCGTCGGCGGCGCTGCGGCGTTGCGCCTCCCGCGCACCGATCGACCTCGGGAAGATCAAGGGCGAGTTCATGCCTGCGAGCACCAGGAACCCCGGCAGGAGTGCTGCGGCCGTGCCGGGGTCCCCCTTGGCGATCAGGCCAGTCGCGACGACTGAGCCGCAGAGCACGAGCAGCATCGGCAGGATCCAAGCGCGCATCATGGGACTCAGGCTATCGATGAGCCGAAATGCCCTCCGAACCAGGCCGCTCACCCGGGTGCACGGCGCAAGGCCAACGCCCGGAGCGGCGCCTGGACATACTCACCGCCGTGGCGCGTCGCGATGGCCCAGGAGCCGGCCGCCTGCGGTGCCGGGCGGAAAGACTTTCTCCGGCCGTCTGTCACATTCCCCTGCCGGGATCCGTCAGTGAGGTACCGCTGACCGACAGATGGAAGGACACACCATGCTGACCAACGTCATGTACGTGACGCTCTACGTCACCGATCAGGACCGCGCGCTGAGGTTCTACACGGAGCAGCTGGGCCTGGAGAAGCGCATCGACTTCCCCAACCCCGGCGGGCGTTTCCTCACCGTGGGCGTCCCCGGCAGCCCCGTGGAGATCCTCCTGTGGACGCACAGTGCGGCGGCGGGGCAGCCGGCCGAGCCGGTACCGGGCGCCACGCCGGGCCCGGTCATCCTGGAGTCGGACGACCTGCGGGCGGACTTCAAGGTGTTCCGCGACCGTGGTGTGACCTTCGACCAGCCGGAGCCGGAGGACTACGGATTCGGCGTCCGCATCGAGACGGCGGACCCGGACGGCAACCGCATCTCACTGCGCGAGCGCAGCCGCGCAGGCAACGGCAACGGCAACGGCAACGGCTGACCGTCCGTGAAGCCGGTGTGGCGGGCACGGCCCCCGCCTGCCACACCGGCTCGGACCGATGACGGCACGTAGCGAATCCGTGATGGCGCCGGTCGATGCATGGTCCTCCGGACGCGCGGCGCGGGCGGCGCGACCGCCCTCTCGAACATCCCCGCGAGGCTGGGGCGGTCGCCTGCCGGGTAGCCAGCAGGCACGGCGGAACGCGATGCGCCACCCGCCTCACACCGAACACGCAGGCCGCACACCGCACACCGCGAGGAGCCCCCCATGACCGTGTCCGACCGCTACCGCGCCTCTTGGGACGGCTTCTGGGAGCAGAGCTCCGGTGAACCGGGCGAACCCTTCTGGGACGCGGACCCGGCCCTGACGGCGCGGCGCGACCTCGACCACCTCGCCCCGTACGCCGACCACTCCCTCCCGGTCGCCGACCTCGGGTGCGGCAACGGCACCCAGACCCGTTTCCTCGCCACCCGCTTCGCCGGCGCCGTCGGAGTCGACCTCTCCGCCGCCGCCGTCGCCCACGCCCGCCGCGCCGACCCGGACGGCGCGGCCGCGTACGAACAGCTCAACCTCGCCGACCCGGTCCAGGCCGGCGACCTGCACGAGCGCCTCGGCGACACCAACGTCTACATGCGGGCCGTCCTGCACCAGAGCGACCCGGAGGACCGCCCCGCGGTGGCCGCCGCGGTCGCCCGGCTGGTCGGCGCGCACGGCCGCGCCCTCGTCCTGGAACCGACCGGCGAGGCCAAGGACGTCATCGCCGCCATCGCCGCCCGGCCCGGCGGCCCCTCGCCCAAGCTGCGCCGCGTCAAGGAACACGACCTGCGCCCCGGCGAGGTCGCCGAGGGCGAAGTCGCCGCCCTGCTGCGCGCAGCAGGCCTCACGGTCCTCGACGAGGGCACGACCGCCCTCGCCATGAGCGAGACCCGCCCCGACGGCTCGCCGGTGGAACTCCCGGCCCGCTGGTTCGTCGCCGGGCGCCCTTGACCCGGCGGATCGCGGAGTCGCCGCCGGTGGCCGGCCGACGTGTTGCCGTGCGCGCCGCAGCCATGGCCGGTACCGGCTGGTGCGCGCCCCCGCGCGGCTCAGGCGGCCCGGGCGGCGGGAGTCGGCGGCGCGGGCGTGTCGGCGCGGCTCACCTGGAGGTATCCGACGAGCGCGGCGATCGGGACCACCAGGGCGAGGCTGACCGCGCCGGTCCCCCACCCGAGCCCGTCGCGCGTGGTGGGACTCCCCTGCTCGGGCACGCGCGGGTTCCGCCGTGCCGCTGTCCTGCTGTCCGCCTCTGCCCTTGCCATCGACGTCCGCCCTCCCGGCGCCGATGGGGCGCCGTGCCGCTGATGCCGGTGTGCGGGCAGGCGTCGGCCACCGGGCACCCCGGAGCCGGGCGGCCACCCGAACCGATGTCTACACGACTGCAGACGAGACTGCTCGGCTCACCGCCACCCGGGCTAGGGCCGTCGGCGGCACCTGGAAACCGGCGCAGAGCAGCACGAGTTCCAGCGGCGGGGCAGGCGACGACGGCGACGGCGACGGCCCGGTCCAGGCCGCCACCACATGGACGGCGATCACGCCCGGCCCCGTCCGACCCCGGCGTCCACGGCCATGGCCGCGGCGAGCCAGGTGAGGGCGTAGAGCCAGCCGCCGAGGACATCGGTGGGCCAGTGCACGCCGAGGTAGACGCGGGTCAGGCCGACCGTGACGGCCCAGCAGGCGAGCAGGACCCAGCCGAGCCGGGCGGCGGCGGGCGAGGCCGTGCGCCACACCGCCCAGGCCAGCAGGCCGGCCACGAGCGCCGAGGTGGTGGTGTGGCCGGAGGGGAAGGAGAAGCCGGACGCGTGCGTCACCCGGTCGGCAACGGGCGGACGCGGCCGGGCCACCCCGTACAGGACGGCGTAGCGCATGCCCTGGACGAGGAGCAGGAACCCGAGCGCGCCCGCGGCCGTCAGCAGCCGGCCTCGGACGCCCCGGCCCCAGCCCGCGACGAGCCCCGCGGTCACGGCACACAAGTACGGGACGGGGCCGGTCCCGGTCGTGGTGACGGCTCGCGCGAAGGCGACCGCGGCGGCAGGACGGTGCTGTACCGACCAGCGGTGCACGCTCTCGTCGAGTGGGTACGGGCTGCCGTGGCGGGCTGCGACCAGAGCGGTCAGCACGGCGAACAGGACGGCGCACAGCACTGCGGCCAGGCCCCAGCGGGTGGCGCTCCGCACGGCGGGGACCCTCACCGGGGGGCGACCAGCGGCCTGAGCGGCGAGCTGCGCAGCCGCTGTACGAGGGGGGTCGCGCGGCGGGCCGTACGGGTCAGCAGCCAGGCGACCACCGCCCCGACGACCAGGCCGATGACGGCGTCGTGGGGGTAGTGGGCGCCCACCCAGACCCGGGAGAAGGCCATCAGCAGTGCGGCCGGCAGCGCGATCGCCGCGAGCCGGCGGTCCGTGACCCAGAGGGCCGCGGCCGCCGCGGCGGCGATGGCGGCGTGGTTACTGGGGAACGACCAGTCACCCAGGGGCGGGCAGGCCTCCAGCGTGACCGCGTGCAGGGTCCGGCAGGGCCGCTGCTCCCGGAAGAGCGATTTGATGCCGGTGTCGGCGAGGAAGGCGATGACCACGACGAGGGGCGCTGCCAGCGCCGTGGCGGTCCTCGCCGGGTCGGCCGCCGCCCGGGCGCGCCACCAGGCGGCCGCCATCAGTACGGCGAAGAGGGCGAGGCCGTAGTCGGACCAGGCGGTGACCAGCCCGTCGAGCCAGCCGGGGGCCCGCTGGGCGAGGCCGGTGATCCAGGTGTACAGGTGTCCGTCGACGGCGGGGCCGTCCAGGGCGAGCAGGCTCAACGCGAGCCTCCGTTCGAAGTGCGGGGACTCCGCCGACGGATGACTTCCACGGCGAGCGGGGCGAGCGGGGCGAGCGAGATGAGGACGACCGCGACGCCGAGGGCACCGAAGGCCGACAGGAGGGAACCGGCGTCCAGCAGGTTGTCGGCCTGCGGGCCCGGCTGCGGGCCGGGCGCGCGCGGGCCGAGCGCCTGCGGCGCCGCGGCGAGAGCGGGCGAGGTCATGTCAACAGCTCCCATGGGGTGAGAGGAACAGGATCCGGTACGACGCCCTGCCGACTGGCGGCTACAGTTCCATAGACGGTCTACAGAACTGTAGACGATCGGTGTCTGGAGCAGCGCGCCCATGGGCGACAGGAACCCGGAGCGGCGCGCCGCCGGCGAGCTGGAGGCCGGCGTGCCGGCGGCGCTCTGGGCGGCGGACGGCCCGCTGTCCCCGGGCCGGGTCCAGGAGATGATGGGCGGGTCCCTCGCCCGCACGACCGTGACGACGGTCCTGTCCCGCCTGTACGAGAAGGGCGCTGTGACCCGCAAGCGGTCCGGCCGCGGGTTCGTCTACGTTCCGACCGAGGACGCCTCCGGCCTCACCGCCCGGCGCATGCACGCCGAACTGGCGAAGGACCGGGACCGCGGGGCCGTACTGAGCCGCTTCGTCTCACAGCTGAGCGGCGAGGACGAGCGCCTGCTCCGCGCCCTGCTCGACGGGGAAGGGGACCCGGCGTGATCCACATCGCCCGGCTCCCCCTCCTCGTGCCGTTCCCGGCCGCACGGGCGGGCAGGCGGCCGGGCTCGCACCTGCCTCCGCGGCGGGCGGTCCGGCTGCTGACGGCGACCGCCCGCCCCATCGGCCGGGCCGCTCTCGCTCCCCGCGCCTCCTCCGCTGCCGGCCGTACGCGTCCCGGTCCGGCCCTGCCCGCGACCGCCGGGCCCGTTCCCCGCCGCGGCGCCGCCCTCCTCGGCCACGGCACCGAAGCCGGGACGACCCGGCCCTGACGACTGCCAGCGGGCCGGGCATGAGGAGCGGGCCACCGACGCCTACGGCCCGAAGCCCGACGTCTACTTCACCCCGCCGCGCGAGCAGGACCTCACCACCGCCGGTCTCAGCCGGGCCGCCTGAACAGCGCGGCCCGGCTGGAGAGATCCGGAGGGGATGCGGGCGCACCCGGCACGTGAGGCCGTTCCTCGTACCCGGTGGCCGGGCGTCGGCGTCCGCAGGTCACCAGGGGATGGCGCCGTCGTCTTCGAAGAACGAACCGGTCGGGCCGTCGTCGGGAAGCGTGGCGAGCCGGATCGCGATGGCTGCGCCCTGCTCGGGGGTGCGGGATCCGTGGAAGCCGGTGAAGTCGGTCGCGACCAGGCCCGGGCAGGCGGCGTTGATCAGGATGTCCGTCCCGGCGAACTGCCGGGCGTACTGCACGGTGATGGCGTTGAGGTACGACTTCGACGGCGCGTAGGCCGCCATGATGGGGCCGATCTCGATGTTCGGGTCCGCCTGCCGGGTCAGGGAGGCGACGCCGCTGGAGACGTTGACGATGCGCGGCGACGTGGAGCGCCGCAGCAGTGGCAGCATCGCGTTGGTCACGCGGATGACGCCGAGGACGTTGGTCTCCACGACCGTGCGGACCACGTCGAGGTCGAGCGCGGTCGGGTCCTGCACCCACCCCGGGCCGGACTCTCCCGAGATCCCGGCGTTGTTGACCAGGACGTCCAGGCGCCCGGCCTGCCGTTCGATCAGTCCCGCGGCATCGGTGACACTGTGGTCGCTGGTCACCTCCAGCGGCACCCCGAACGCGTCCACCCCGGCGGCGCGCAGCTTCTCCACGGCGGCCTCCAGCCGGGCCTCGTCCCGGGCTCCCACGCCCACGCGGTATCCGAGGGCACCCAGACCGGTCGCGATCTCGTACCCGATTCCCTTGTTCGCGCCGGTAACCAGCGCAATCTTCGTTTCGCTCACGACATTGATGCTCACTCAGCGACGGCGACGCGACCAATACCGATAAGGCGTCCAGTGATACTCGTGGGGTATCACTGGGGAGTACGCTCCGGGCATGGACACCCTGGAGACCCGCGAGCTGAGGTACTTCGTGGCCGTCGCCGAGGAACTGCACTTCGGCCGCGCCGCGGAGCGGCTCGGCATCGCCCAGCCACCGCTGTCCCGGGCGGTCCAGCAGCTCGAACGGCGCCTCGGCGTCTCGCTGCTGGACCGCAACCGCCGCGGCGTCTCGCTGACCGGCGCCGGAGAGGTCCTGCTGCACGAGGGTCGCGCCGCCCTGCACGCGACCACCGCCGCCGCACGCCGCACCCGTCGCGCCGGTGGCGCCGATCATCCGGGTGGCGCCCGCGATCGCCTGGTGCTGGCGGTCAAGGCCGCCGCGTCTCAAGAACTGCTGAGGAAGCTTCTCGACGCCTACGCGGCCCAGCCCGACGCCGCCGAGATCGAAGTGCTGCCATGCGGTATCGGCGAACAGGAAATACTGCTGCGCGACGGCCGCGCCGACGTGGCACTGATGCAAACGCCGTTCAACTCCCTCGCCGGGTTCGACAGCGAGGAACTACTGACCGAGGGACGGATCGCCGTCCTGCCCGCCGGGCACCCTCTCGCCGCGCACAAGACCTTGCGCATGGCCGACGTCACCGACGTCCCTGATCTTCCGCTCGCCCGCTGGCCCCGCAACGGTGCCTACCCTCCCGGCCCCGGCCCCGAGATCCGCGACCAGACCCAGCTGGCCCAGCTGATCGCCCTCGGACGCACCGCGGCCATCTGCCCCGACTCCTCCCACGCCTGGCTGTGGGCCGAACACACCGCCGTCCCCCTCACCGACGCACCCCCCGTCGTCACCCACATCGCCTGGCCCCCACACAGCCGCTCCCGCGCCCTCGCCCAGCTGATCCGCACGGCCAGCCGGCTGTGACCCCCGGGAGGAAGCGGTCGCGGGTCGAGGGTTCCGGCTACGCGGGCGTCGCGGATTCCCGCGGGACCGGCGGATGGCAGGCGGCGCGGGTGTCGTCTTCCTCCGTGCGCGGCCAGTAGCGTCCTTCGAGGGCCTCGGCGCTGCGGTTCAGCCGGACCAGGACGTCCTCCAGTTCCTGGACCTCCTCGGGGGACCAGCCGGCGACCACCCGGGCCAGGCAGGACTGGTTGACCTCACGGTCTGCGGCGAGGCGGCGCCCGCCCTCGGCGGTGATGCGCAGCTTGCGGGCCATGCCGCCGTGCGGGTCCGCGACGCGCTCGGCCAGTCCGCAGCGCAGCAGTGCGGCCGTCTGGCGGTTCACGGTCGAGGTGTCGAGCCCGAAGGCCTCCGCCAACTGTCCGATGGACATGGGGCCCTGGGTGTCGATGCGGCTGAGCAGCAGGTACGCCGACCGCTCCAGACGTTCGGGGTCGCGCTCGCGCCGGGCGAGCACCTGGTGCCGCGAGAGCAGCATCAGCTCCCGCTCCAGTTTCTCCAGCACTGCGCCTCCCGCTCCTTCCGGCGCTCCATTATCGCCGACGCGAGGGCCGGTGGACTCTGCCGGGCCCCTACGGGGCCGCAATATGCATGATACATAACATGTGTACTATGCACTTCTCGTTGCCACCCCGACGAGCCACAGCCTCAACCGGAGGATCCGCATGACCGTCACCACGTCCACCGCCTCCCGCGCGGCCGAGATCCTGTCCCGGCCCGTCACGCTCAACGGCCTGACCGTCCCCAACCGCATCGCGATGGCTCCGATGACGCGGATGTTCTCCCCGGACGGCGTGCCCGGGGAGGACGTGCGGGCGTACTACGCCAGCCGGGCCGCCGCGGGCGTCGGCCTGATCGTCACCGAGGGCACCTACGTCGGCCACGACTCCGCCGGGCAGAGCGACCGGGTGCCGCGCTTCCACGGCGAGGAGCAGCTGGCGGGGTGGGAGAAGGTCGCCGCGGCCGTGCACGAGGCCGGCGGCACGATCGTGCCCCAGCTGTGGCACATAGGCATGGTGCGCAAGCAGGGCGAGGCCCCGTACGCCGACGCGCCCGCCGTCGGCCCCTCCGGCATCCGTGTCGACGGCACGGAGGGGACCGGCAGGGCGATGACCCGCGCCGACCTCGACGACGTCATCGGCGCGTTCGCCGACGCCGCGGCGGAGGCCGCGCGGATCGGCTTCGACGGCGTCGAACTGCACGGCGCCCACGGCTACCTGCTCGACCAGTTCCTGTGGGAGCGGACCAACCGCCGCACCGACGCGTACGGCGGCGACGCGGTGGCCCGGACGAAGTTCGCCGCGGAGATCGTGGCCGCGGTCCGCGAGCGCGTCCCGGCCGACTTCCCGGTGATCTTCCGCTACTCGCAGTGGAAGCAGGAGGCCTACGACGCCCGGCTCGCGCAGACCCCGGAGGAGCTGGAAGCGATCCTGGCCCCGCTGGCGGCGGCCGGCGTCGACGCGTTCCACGCCTCCACCCGGCGCTACTGGCTCCCGGAGTTCGAGGGCTCGGACCTGAACCTGGCGGGCTGGACCAAGAAGCTCACGGGCCGCCCGGCCATCACCGTCGGCTCGGTCGGCCTCGACGGCGACTTCATCCGCGCCTTCGTCGGCGAGGGTGCGGCGCTCGGCGACATCGACAACCTCCTGGACCGCATGGAGCGCGACGAGTTCGACATGGTCGCCGTCGGCCGGGCGCTGCTCCAGGACCCGCAGTGGGCGGCGAAGGTCCTCGGCAACCGCTTCGACGAGCTGAAGCCTTACGACGCGGCGGCCCTCAAGTCGCTCAGCCGGTAGCCGGTAGCCGGTGGCCTGTGGCCTGTGGCCGACAACCGTCCGGATGCCCGGTTTGGATCACCGGCGCGCGCCTATCCGGGTCACTTCCGGCCGCCCCCCGAGCGGGAGGCGCTCGGTGGGGGTAGGTCGTCCGGCGCAAGGTGACCTTGGGATCCATGAGGAGATCAGCCATGTACGCGGTGATTCGGCGGTACGAAGGAGTGACTGACTCAGCCGAGGCAGGACGCCTGGTGGACGAGGGATTCGTGCCTCTCCTCCGCCGGGTCCCCGGTTTCGTGGCGTACTACTGGGTGGATGCCGGGGACGGAGTGATGGTCTCCACCGGCGTCTTCGCGGACCGGTCCGGGGCCGAGGAATCGGTCAGGCAGGCGGCGGACTTCGTGAGGGACAACCTCGCGCCGCTGCTCCCCAACCCTCCTCAGGTCACGGCCGGCCCGGTCGTGGCCGCCGGGTAGCGACCCGCGAAGCGGGCCGCTGGATCCCACCGCCCGCACTCCGACGACCGTCGGCCCGGTCGGGCCTCGCACGCGGGTGGGGCCCGACCGGCGAACCGCGTCGTGAAGCAGGAAGAGCGGTCGTGTCAGGACGACGCCGCCGGCCCTCCGGACTTCGAGGGGGCGGTCCTCGCCGTCATGGGTGCAGGACGAGACGGCCGGCTGCTCGCCGAGGGCCGCGGCGATCTCCTCCACGGTCAGCCGCGAGCGCAGCCTCCCTCACCTGCGGATGGCCGTCCTCGCAGAAGGCCGCGATGCGGGCGTGGAGCGCCGGCCGTGCCGCACGGGCGGCGGCCGGATCCCGCGCCGCGCCGAGACCGTCCTGGACGTCCTCGACGTCCTCGACGTCCTCGACGTCCTCGACGTCCCGGCGGGCGATGTCGGCGAACGTTGCCAGCCAGGTCAGGAGTTCCGCGCGCAGCGGCCGCCGGCCTGCCCGGCGCAGGCCGGGGAGCGCCGACCCGCATGGGCGGCCGGTCACGGCAAGCGACCGATCACGGCCACGTTGCGCCAACTCCCTTGAACCACTGTGAACTTGACGCACTCACCAGTAACATCCCGACCGGCCGGTAACCCGCCGCCCCAGCAGCCGCCCGCGAAAGGGTCTCCTGCATGCGCTTGACCTCCCGTGTCGTCCCCGCCGCCCTCGCCTTGGCCGCCCTCCTGCTCGGCGTCCTCCCCACACAGGCCCAGGCCCGCCCCGACCGCGCCCCCGACCGGGTCACGGTCGGTGACCGCACCTTCATCGCCGACGGCCAGGGCCGCGCGCTGCAGTGGCGCGGCTTCAACCTCTCCGACAAGAGCAGCCGGGGCACCGACGCGTTCGCCGACATCCACGAGAGCGACCTCAAGGACATGGCCGCCCGGGGCTTCAACCTCGCGCGCCTCGCCTTCTTCTGGGACGACCTCGAACCCACCCCCGGGCACTACGACCGCGGCTACCTCGCCAAGATGCGCCGCATCCTCGACTGGGCCGACCGCTACCACGTCAAGGTCATCCTCGATGCCCACCAGGACGTGTACGGCCCCCACTTCGGCTCCCGCGGCGTCCCCGACTGGGCCACCCGCGACGAGGGGCTGCCGTTCACGCACATACCGGACGACTGGTTCTCCGAGTACTTCGAGCCGTCCGTACAGACCGCCTTCGACCACCTGTACAAGGACGCCGACCTCCGCGCCGCGCACGCCCGCATGTGGATGACGGTCGCCTCCGCCCTGGGCCGGCACCCGGCGCTGCTCGGCTACGACCTGATGAACGAGCCGTTCGCGAAGTTCCTCGAAGGCGAGGACCTCCCCGCCGCCGCGGCCCGCTTCGAGGCCACCGAGCTCACCGAGATGTGGAACCGCCTCGCACGGGCGATCCGCCTGGTCGACCAGAAGTCGTGGGTGTTCGTCGAACCGACCGTCATCGTCGGTCTCGGCGTCCCGACCCGGATGGGCCGCATCGACGACCCGCACGCCGGCTACGCGCCGCACTTCTACGAGACCGCGATGGAAACCGGCGGCGACTACGACCCCGACGGCACCTTCATCCCCGCCTACGAGGCCGCGATCAGCGACTACCCGTCCCGTAACCGCATGCCGGTGATCGTGGGGGAATGGGGCGGCAACCCCTACGTTCCGCACGCGAGCCGGTTCGTCAACGACATGACGGCCTCCCTGGACCGCTTCTCCAGCGGCTGGACGTGGTGGCAGTGGTGCCGGGGCGGCGGCTACTGCTTCCTCGACCAGACGGGCGCCGTGAAGCCCAACGCCCAGCTGCTCGTCCAGCCGTACGCGCGCGCCGTCGCGGGCGACCCGCTCCAGTTCGCGTACGACCCGGCCACACGCACCTACACGCTCACCTTCCGCACCCGCGACAACTCGGAGGGGCCCACCCAGATCACCGTGCCGAGGGACACGTACCCGGGCGGCCACCGGGTCGACGTCCAAGGCGGCAAGGCCAGTTGGGACGACCACGGCCAGACCGTCGCCGTGAGCACCCGCGGCAGGGCCGGAGCCACCTACAAGGTCACGATCAGCCCGAGGTAGCCCACCCGGTCCGCACGCGGCCGACGGTGTCATCCTGGCCGGTTTGCGGCCTGGACGGTACGGGCGGGGTGGGGTTCCCTCGTACACCGACCGGCCCCACCGGGGGGCCGGAAGGAAACGGGGAAACCTCATGGCCCGTTCGATCAAGGCACTCGCCGCGCTCGTCATGGCTGGGGCATCCGTCCTCTGTGCTACCTCGCAGGCGTCCGCCGACCCGAACCCCAACCACACCGGCTCCGCGCCGCAGTGGATCCGACTGAGCACCAGCCACTCCGTGGGCGTCTACACCGCCCCCAACGCGGGAGCCGGCAAGTACAACAACATCACCCTCACGCCGGGCAGCGACTGGGTCTTCGCGGACTGCTGGGTGGCCGGCGGGTCCGTCGGCAGCGACGGCAACGTCTGGTACCGCACCACCAGCGTGTGGCAGAACAACCAGTCGGTCGGTACGGGGGTGACCTGGACGTTCGGACCGTACGTGGACGGCGCGGCGCAGTTCCACAACGTGCCCGGCCTCCCCCACTGCTGAACCAGCCGGTGGACGCACAGCGGCCCGCGCACCGTTCCCGGTGCGCGGGCCGCTGTGTCAGCCCGAGGGAGCCGTCCGGGTCCATGACGACTTCACCTCGCGGTCATTTGCCCTGATCATCCCACTCGTGCGGACCTCGACCAGAACACCCCGATTCAACACGTTCGGGCGATGACAAAGTGTCGCAACTTCTCAAAGATCGGTGCTCCGCGGCCACGAAGCAGACACGAGTCCGCAGGCGGCTACTGGCCGCAGGCACGGGGTCTGGGCTGGTCGGGAGACCGAGGTTCCCGGCATTACGGGGACTCACAACACAAGAGGGACTGCGTTGAAGAGAAGAACTGGCCGAGCGCGGCTGTTCAGGGCACTTGGCGCTCTCGGCACCACGATGGCGCTGTGGTCCGTCGCGATCGCCCCCGCCGCGACGGCGAACGCGAATCCTGCCGGACCACCGACCACCACGCACCACGTCCAGCCGACGTACCGGCCGGGAAACATCACGAAGTGCCCGGCGGGAACGACGACGTTCATCAACACGTCGAACCTGACGCCGGGCAACCAGAGCAAGAGCTACTCGAACGGACCCACCTCCTTCACGGCGACGGTCGACGCAACGGGCACGTACCTGAGCTTCACGACGAACTCGCCGGGCTTCACGGTCTACGTCAAGGGCACTGCGGCCTACGACACCTACGACTACACGGGTACGCCGGGTCACCCGAACCATCCCTCGGACACGGGTCTGCACGCGCCGTTGGCCCGGAGCGGGAAGCCGGCAAAGATCAGCCACTATCTGGTCTGCGGCCAGCCGGCGTCCCCGGTGGTCCCCCAGGGATCGTGTGAGGCGTCGGGGTCGCTGTCCGCATACGTGAACGGGTCCAACGTCACCGCGTACGTCCCCAAGGGGGCGTGGAGCAGCACCGCCACCGGCATCGACGTGGTGAACGTCGAGGGCAGCAGCATCACCAACACGCAGATCCCCACCGGTACCGACGTCATCAACTCCATCGCGACGAACTCGGTGACCGGACAGTCCGTGGCCACGGCGAACAACAACCACGTCTACATCCTGAAGGGCACCGGGCTCGACCCCAGCGTCTCGCCCAACCCCCTGACGGATTCGGGCACAGGGGTGATCAGCTTCTCCGGAGGGTCCGCGACGAGCACCGGCGTCTCGATCGACGCCGTGCACAACAAGGCCCTGATCGGGCTGAGCATCGCAGGCCAGGCCGGGTTCCAGTTCCTCAACCTCGCGACCAACACCTTCGAGGCCCCGTTCACCACGCAGGACCCGGGTGGGCAGATCTCCGAGGACCCCCTCATCGATCCCGTCCGCAACCTCGTCCTGTCCCCCTCGGAGGACAACAACTACGAGATCGTGAACGTCTCGAACAGCACCTCGCCGCAGTTCTTCGAGCACCCGGTGACCATCGCGGGGGAACTCGATTCCGCTGCGGAGGACTGCTCCACCGGCATCATCCTGTCGCCCGCGGAGTTCAGCGACCCCTCGCAGGTCGAGATCGCGGACATCAGCACCGCCGTCTTCACCCCCGGCTCGCCCGGATCCTGGACGGCGCCCGAGCAGGTCCAGACGCTGACCGGATCGAGCCTGAGTGCCGGAGCGTCCGCGGCGTCCGTGGCGCAGGGTACGCACACGGGTGTCATCACCGGAGAGTTCGGTGGGGACGGCCTGACCGCGGTCGCGCTGCCGACGACATCCGGTACCGGAGCCATCCCGGCCATCGGCAACTGGGTGACCTGTGCGACCGGCGGGGGCTTCTCCATGGGATTGGATCCGCACACCCTGATCGCGTACCAGTCTCCGAACGGGGGACACGCCATCGCCCTCATGGTCAATGACGGAGCGACCCAGATGGTCGCGGTGGACCTGACCAAGATGCTCGACGGCACGACGGTCCCGGCAACGGGCAACGTCTGCACCGGCGGCACCCTGCCCGCGACGGCCGAGACCTTCATCGCCCTGCCGTAGTCGGCTCCCGCACAGCCGGAGGCAGGAGAGCCGGCGAGACCGTGGGGGTGTTCAACCCCCACGGTCTCCCGCTTCCCCCACGCCGCGCCGCGTACCCGCCCTGCCGGCCCGACCGCTGCGGCCGCGACGTGAGCACCTCGCCCGGCTCTGCACGGCGGCTGGTCACGGGCTCCCCGGACCTCACCCGGCCACGGCCGGCGACGGGGGCCGCACGTCTTCATTCGTGGTCGCGCAGGAAGGCGGGGATCTCGTCGCGGGTCGGGTGGTTCGGCAGCGGTGCCGGCTCGTCCTGAAGGAACGCGGTGATGACGGCGGCGGCTCGGTCGTCGTTGCCGTCGAGGCCGTTCCACATGTGGTGTCCGACTCCGGGCATGTACTGCGTGCGCTGGATGGCGGGGTCATGGGTGAGGATGGCGGTCGCCCATTGACGGACCTGGGAGGAGCACTCGGCGATCATCAGCATCGCGGGGGTCCGGGACTGCCTCAGCCGCGGTGCGATGGAGGGCGAGTCCTTGACCGTCTGCTGGACGCGGAGGCTGGCGGCGGGGCTGAAGGAGAAGTTCTGTGCGGTGTCCTCAACCGGGATGCGCTGCGCGTCGCGCGCGCAGTAGGCGGATGCGGTGTCGCTGCCGAGGTCCGCGGCGGTGAAGGCGTTGTCGCCTTCGGCCTGGCCGATCAGTCCGGTGTCGGGGGTGAGGAGGCCGAGTCGCATGAGGCCGAATGCCACGGCGTAGCGGGGGACGTGCGTCGATCGCGGGCCGGTGACGGCCGGTGCGAGGCCCCGTGCGGACGCTCGGCCCTCGTGCCCGGTGATGTGGGCGGTGGGGCCGTCCATGGGGCCCGGCTCGGCGATGACCGCCCGGTGCAGGCGTGCGGCGACGCCCGGGTCGGCCAGCGCTCGGGTGAGCACGACCCCGCCCGAGGAGAATCCGAGGACGTCGACCTCGCCCTCGTTCAGGCGGTCGACGAAGGCGCCGAGGTCGCGGACCGACCTGGAGATCGTGTACTGGCCCATGGGGAGCAGGTCGCTTCGTCCGCCACCGGCCTGTTCATAGGCGTAGACGTCGTAGCCCTGACGAGCCAGGAGTTGCAGGAACCGGTGGTCGAGCACCGAAATGCCCCGGACCGGACCGCCGTTGAGGTACACGAGCGGGACGGGATGCCGCGGGACGGAACTCGCGGGCGGGTAGTGGTACACCGCGACCCGGCTGCCTGTGGTCAGGCTCCAGTGCTGCACGGCCACGAACGGCGGGGCCGGCGGGTACCGCCGGGCCGTCGGCACGGTCGGGATGCAGACCGCCGCCGTCAACGCCGCCGCGACGACCACCGGCAGGAACGGCACGAGCCGCGCCGGCCACGTGCGGCGCCGCCCCCACCACGCGGCGAGGACGGCCGCGGCTCCGAGCGTCGTCAGCCATGCGACGAGCCCGGAGCCCGCCCCGTCCGTGAGGGCGATCAGTACGAGGAAGACTGCGGCCGGCGCCACGACGGCGGCCGGGGCGAGCAGTAAGCGTCCGGTGAACCGGACGAGACGTATGGCGGACGGGGACACGGCGGACCTCCGACAGTTTCGGAACGCTGTTTCAAAACGACGTTATCAGAGAGGGTAGGCTGCAGGCCGTGGGTAGACCGAGAACGAACGACGAGGCCGTCAAAGAGCGGCTCGTGGCGTGCGCGACCGAATTGCTCGCCACCCGTCCGCGGGCGTCGGTCACGGTCCGCGCCGTGGCCGCTGCCGCCGAGGCGTCGACGACGGCGGTGTATTCCTTGTTCGGCGGCAAGGACGGGCTGATCGGTGCGGTGCGCGACAGGGCCGTCGCCGGCCTGTTCCAGGACCTGTCGGCGGTACGGACCTCCGCGGATCCTCTCGCCGACCTCTACGCGCTGGCCGTCGCCTACCGCTGCTGGGGGCGCGGACACAGTCACCTGTACACGGTGCTGTTCGGTGGCGTGCAGTCCTTCGACCCGTCGGGGGAGGTCGGAGCCGGTGATCCGATCCGTCCGCTCCTCGCGGCGATCGACCGCGCGCTGGCGGCGTCCGTCCTCGTCGGCGAGGCGACGTCGATCGCCCTGTCGGTCTGGGCCACCCTGCACGGGCTCGTGACCCTCGAACTGGCCGGTGCCCTCGACGCCGTCACGGCCGAGGCCGCATTCCGATCGACGATTCACGCCACGTTGCGCGGATGGACGACGCCCGACGACACCTTCGGTGTTCCGCGGCCTTCGCCAAGCCGAACCGGCGTCCTGAGAGGACGTGCCGAGCCGGTATGACCGCCTCGTAGTCACCTGTCGTCCCCGTGCTGCCCCCGGACGGCCGTACCTCGCCGGCGCACGGACCCGGTCGGGAGCGCAAGTCCTTCCGGCTTCCGGCAGCGGCGGGCTGCGGGCGGTGGGGCCGGTCCGAAAATCCTTGGACGGCACGGGACCGGCTTGCTGGAATGGGAGACGGCCACTGTCGGAGTCGAAGGGATGCGGCGATGACCGAGATCAGGCTGCACCTGTCGGTGCGCGGCCTCACCGACGCGGACCTGCCCGCCTGCGGCTGGGCCGGCTCCCCCAAGCACGTGCGCGAGCTCGTCCACCAGATCCGCCGCGCCGAGGCGGGCGAGATCGACTACCTGGCGGTGTGCACGCCGGTCGGGCTCCCGGTGGCGGTCGGCGGCATCGACTACACGGTCAAGCCCGGCGCCGGCACGCTCTGGCAACTCGGCGTCCACCCGGCCCTGCAGTCCTGCGGGATCGGCACGCTGCTGATCCGCTCCGCAGAGCAGCGGATCGGCGCCCGGGGCCTGACCCGCGCCGAACTCGGCGTCGAGGAGGGCAACCCGCGCGCCCGCGCCCTCTACGAACGCCTGGGCTACCGCGCCTTCGGCCGCGAGCTCGACTCCTGGGACACGGAGGCCGAGGACGGCTCGCTCCAGCGGTACGAGACGGTGTGCACGCTGATGCGCAAGGACTTGACGTGACGCTGGACTTCGCGGCCTTCACAGCCGGCGCGCCGGCTGCCCTCGACTGCCACCCCGACGGTTGGGAACCGCCCGCCCCTGATGAGCGCGTGGGCTGCTTCGGCGAACGGCTCGTTGGGGACGTCCCCGGGGCGCCGGGACCCGAGGTGGCTCCCATGAGCTCCCACCGACCATCCCGGCCCTTCTGGAGCTGCGGCCCGCCGGAGTCCCCGAAGCACGCCATGGCCTCGGGCACACGGCTGATCGTGCACAACCGGGTCCGGTCCGCGTAGCCGGGGGCGCACTCGGCATCGGTGCCCCTGCGCGCATCGAGCTCCTGCAACCGCTCCGCGAACTTCAGCTCGGTGTCGGCCGTAGTGCCGAATCCCAGGATCCGGGTCGGGGTGCCGGGCCGCCCGGCCCGCTCCGCGATACGGACCGGCTTCTCGGTGACCGGGCGGTCGAGGCGGACCAGCGCGAGGTCGTTCTTGTTGGCTGCCTGCCCGTCGCCGTTCACGTAGGCGGGGTGGACGACTATCCGCTCGATGGCCCGGACGGTTCCCCCGGACTTCCGCTCCTCGCTGCCGATCCGGACAGTGCCGTCCAGCTCAATGCCGTCGCCCTGCACGCAGTGGGCCGCCGTCAGCACCCACTGCGGATCGATCAGCGACCCCCCACAGGAACCGTCGTACAGCCCGTACTTCGGGGCCGACTCCACCGGCATGCGGGACCGCCCCGACGGGTCGGCGTTACCGCACAGCTCAAGGAGTGTGCCGTCCACTTCCGGCCGCTTGTCCGAAACCGGCGGTACCGGCTGTCAGTGCAGGCCGCGAAACTCTGAAGTGATCACCGATGGGGGGAGGGCGGATGGCGTTCCGGGCCGTGCACGCCGAGTGGGGAACCGTGTTCGCGCACCTGCCGGATCTGGGGTGCGGGCAGGCGTGGGAGGCGGTGTGGAAGGTCAGGCCGGCGGCGCCGATCTCCTGTGCCGAGTGCGGGCATTCGATGTACGCGAAGACCTCCGAGCGGGGCCTGCGGTTCTTCGCGCACGCGCCGCACGCCCCCGACTGCGAGATCGCCCGCCAGGGCGAGTCCGAGGCCCACCACCTCCTCAAGCTGGAGCTGGCCGGCGCGGCCCGGCAGGCCGGAGCACACGTCGAGTTGGAGGTCCGGGCGCCGGACGGCTCCTGGCGGGCCGACGTACTGGCCGGCGATCCGGCCGGAACGTGGCACATGGCCCTGGAAGCCCAGCTCTCTCCGATCACCGCTGCGGAGATCACAGGCCGCACGGAGCGGATGGACGCACATGACGTGACCTGCTGCTGGTTCAGCGACCGTCCCCGCCCGCCCTGGCTCGGCGCGGTCCCCTCGGTCCGGCTGGTCGCTGCGGAGGGCGGCATCGCGGTCGCCGAGGGCCTGGTGAAGTTCACCGGTTCCGCCTGGGAGCCGGCACCCCAGGTACCCCTCGCCGACTTCCTGCGCTGGGTGTTCACCTGCCGGATCGGCCCGCACCCCCCGCGGGCGCGGCTGCGCCATCCGCAGCGGCAGCTCGCCCAGGTCTGGACGGCTCCGCAGTACATCGCCGCCGAGGACGTCTACCTGTGGCAGGAAGAGGAGCGGCAGCGCCAGGACGAGGAGAAGCGGGCGCGGCTCAGGGAGAAGGCGGCGCGCAGGCGGGCCGACATCGACCGGAAGAACGCCGCCTCGCGCCGGGCCGCGCTGGAGCGGGCGGCGTCCGCCGAGGCGTACGTACGCCGGACGGACCTCGGGCCCACCGGGCAGGCGCTGCACGAGAAGCTGATGCGCCGGCCGGGCGTGGACGGGGCGATCCGGTACCTGGCCCGTGAACACCAGGTCCCGGTGACGGTCGGGATGAGCGCTGCCGAGCTGCGGTGGGGCGGTGGGACACCCCTGATCGGCCCGGACGGCACCCCGGTCGCGGTGCTGTCCCCGGTGCCACGACTCGTACGAGGGGAGGCGTTCCGGCTGCTGGCGGGGATGCTGCTGCTGTTCGAAACCGCCGCCGAGCAGCAGCGTTTCGACCGCAGCACCCGCCGCCGCAAGGTCCCCGTCGACGGCTGGCGGATGGAGCACCTCCGGGCGGCGCCCACAGCTCCCGCGGACACGGCGGACACGGCGGTGGTACCCGCGCCCCGGAAGGCGGGTCCAGGCCGGCCGCGTCCGACGGGCGGGCCGTGCTCCTGCGCGGACCCGGAGCTGACCGCGGTCATCCTGGGCCAGATCCACCCGGCGGAGCCCGCCCGGCAGATGACCCCCGCCAGCGCCGTCTACACCGCCTCCTGCCGTTCCTGCGGGGGCACCTACGACAGGCCCTGGCGCCGCCGCACCACCTGACCTCGCGGAGGACGAGGCCGGTCACCCGACAGCCTTGTCGGCCGCCCTACGGGCGGGCCAGGTCCGTCCTCGTCACGATGCCCCGCAGCGGCCCGTTCTCAGACCTCGATGTACGCCACGACCACGATGGTGCGCAGGGCGGTGACGAAGTACAGGACGCGGACGCCTTCGAGTTCGTCGGCGTACTGGCGCAGCCGGGGGCCGGCGCTGTCGGCGGGTATCGGCTCGCCGGCCTCGGGGTCGACGGAGATGACGACCAGGGCGCGGTCCAGGGCGTGGATCTCGGCCTCGCCGGTCAGGTCCTCCAGCTGCTTGGCGGCGGAGTCGGAGAAGGCGATGCGGGCGCGGCGCGGGGCCATCAGGCGACGGCCGGGCGCTGCGCGGCGAGGCGGCCGAGGTGGGCCTCGCGGAGCTCTTCCCAGGGCGTGCAGTCCTCCACCGCGGGCAGACCGTTGGTGGCGATGTCCTCCAGGACGCCGGCGAACCGGTCCGCGTCGGCCCGGGTCTTGGCCGCGTACGCGCGCACGGCGTCCGCGGCGGCGGGCTCCAGCTGTTGCCGGGCGGCGGTGTCGGCGAGGGCCGGCTGTTCGCTCATCGATGGCTCCAGAGACGCGGAACTGGCGTGTCCCACCACAGTATCGCCCGGTGCGCGAGCCGGGATCCGCTCTGCCGGATCCGGTTCGGTACGCCGTGGATACGGTCAGGTGCGCCCAGGATGTCCCGTGCCGCTCCGGCACGGCAGACGCCCTTGCCGTCGGCAGTCACCCCACGGGCAGCACTTCCGGTGACCGCGTCCGGAAACGGCGAGGCCCCCGCGGCCGGCCCGGTGCCGGGGCGGGGGCTTCCGTCGTAGGGCTGGTTCTGCGCGGCCCGGAGCGGTGATGCCGAACGCCTTGCCGGGCTTCGGCGTCCACGCGTTTGCACGGGATGCCGAACGAACGTGCGGCGTCCCGTGAGTTGGAGGGACTGTCAGTGCGCGACGCCGACCAGGACTGGCACCGGCCTGTTTGCCTGGGTCATGCCCCCAGGTCCTCCGTCACGGGCAGGCACTCGGCGAGCAGGTCGACGACGTCGCGCCAGGCTCGCTGCGCGTGCTGTCGGTGGTAGCCGACGCCGGGGACCACGGGGTGGTCGACCGTCGGGTGGTGGAAGGCGTGCAAGGCTCCGCCGTAGACCGCGAGGCGCCAGTCGACGCCCGCGGCCTGCATCTCAGCGGTGAACGCGTTCCGTTGCGCGGGCGGCATGATCGGGTCTTCCGACCCGACCCCGGCCCACACCGGGCAGCGAATGCGCGCCGCCTCGCCCGGTCGGCCCGTGGTGGTCGCGTTGACTGTCCCGATCGCGCGCAGGTCGACGCCGTCGCGCCCGAGTTCCAGCGCGATGGCGCCCCCGGTGCCGTAGCCGACGGCGGCGATCCGGTCGGGGTCGGTCCGCGGTTCGGCGCGCAGCACGTCGAGCGCCGCGTGGCCGATGCCCCGCATCCGGTCGGGATCAGCGAGCAGGGGCATGCAACGGTCCAGCATCTCCTCGGGGTCACCCAAATAGCGCCCGCCGTGAAGGTCGAAGGCCAGCGCCACATACCCCAGCTCGGCGAGAGCATCGGCCCGGCGGCGCTCGACGTCGCTGAGCCCCATGCCCTCTGGTCCGAGCAGCACCGCGGGCCGGCGGTCGACACCGGCCGGGAGCGCGAGGTACCCGATCATCGTCAGACCGTCGGCCGGGTACTCGACCGTGCGCGCCGTAATCTTCGTCATGATGGGACTGTAGTGATCGTCGAGCCCGGTCCGGCCGGTGTTCTGCCGCCGGCAGAACAGCACGGGTGCCCCTCTGGAATACGGGACGGGCCCGGCACTCGGCTCACCCTGCCGGGCGAGACCGGGCTGCGCCAGGATCGCAGGCTCTGGGCGGTCTCTTGCAGGGGTGAGCAGGCGAAGCGGACGGAAGCGAGGTCGTCCACGTCGAGTCGGAGGCTCAACATTCGGGCCAGGCTGAATCTCTTGGCCTGCCGGTGATCAGCTGATGAGATCCGGCTCATGACTGCTTCTGCTTCGGGACCGGCTCCGTTGACGGCGACGTACGACCGCATCGGGATCGGGTACCAGAACATCCGCCGGGCCGATCCCCGCCTGGCCGCCCTGATTCACCGGTCGCTGGGCGGGGCTCGCACGGTCGTCAACATTGGCGCGGGTACCGGCTCCTACGAGCCGGAGGACATCGAGGTCACCGCCGTCGACCCGTCACAGGTGATGCTCGATCAGCATCCGGGCAGCAGGAAGGTCCTGGCCGGAGCGGAGGACCTGCCCTTCGAGGACGGCGCGTTCGATGCCGCGATGGCGGTGATGACGGTGCAGCACTGGCCCGACCTGCGGCGTGGACTCGCCGAGATGCGCCGGGTCTCTCGTCGGCAGGTCCTCTTCACCTTCGATCCGTACCATCTGCCCGAGCTGTGGCTGATCGAGGATTACCTTCCGGAGCTCCGCGAGTTCGAACAGGCCCGCTTCACACCCCTGTCCACCGTGGTGGAAGCACTGGAAGCGCACACGGTGCTTCCCTTCCCCATCCCGCACGACTTCACCGACGGCTTCCAGATCGCGTACTGGCGGCGTCCGGAGCACTTCCTGGATCCCGTTGTCCGACAGGCGAGTTCCACCTTCGCCCAGATGCCCGCGTCGGTGGTCGAGCCGGCGATCGAGCGGCTGCGCGCGGACCTGGCTTCGGGGGCCTGGCACCGCCGACATGCCGACCTGCTGGGGCAGGACTCTGTCGACTACGGCTATCGCGTGCTCATCGCGGGGCGGTGATTCCGGCACGGTGCGGCGTATGGGGTGGGTAGCCTCCCCGGCGTCGCCACCGGATCCCCGGGCAGCGCCGGTTGCCGTGGGCCGGCAGCCGGTCCGCGAGGCCCTGGCCGCCGGACCCGCCCGGACGGTGCGTCAGACCACGGCGAGCCGGTCCACGAGCAACTCCACCCTCCGCTCGGCGTCACCCGGCGGCAGCCGTCCCGCCCGGGTCAGGGTCGCCAGCCCGTGCAGGGACGCCCAGAACACCTCGGTGAACAACGCCGGGTGGACGCCGTCCCCGGCGACCTCGCCGAGGCTCTCCAGCAGGGCGGCGAAGGCGTCCTTCAGAGGCTCCGGGGTGTCCTCCTTCGCGAACGCCAGGCCGCCGTCGAGCTGGAACATGGCGTCGTAGACCGCCGGGTTCCGTTCGGCGAAGCCGAGGTAGGCGCGGGCGAGGGAGGCGACCCGGGCGCGCGGGCCGTCCGTGGTGGAGGCCGCGGCCCGCAGCGCCGCGGCCATCTCGGCGGCGCCTTCGAGGGCGACGGCACCGATGATCTCGCGCTTGCCGCGGAAGTGGCCGTAGAGGACGGGCTGGCTGTACTCGATGCGCTCGGCGAGCCGGCGGGTGGTGACCGCGTCCCAGCCCTGCTGCTCGGCGAGTTCACGGGCCGTCGCCACGATGAGGCGCTCGCGGCCCGCCCGCTCGCGCTCCTTGCGTTCCTGTACCGACATGATCCGATCCTAGCACCGCTAGACATACGAGCGGCAGTAGTACTAGCGTTGCCTCATCATCTAGCAACGCTAGATCCCAGGAGGGGTCATCATGCTCCATGCACTTGAGGTCTTCACCACCGTGGCGGTCGGCGTGATGGTGGGAGTGGAGTTCTCCGTCGCCTTCTTCGTCAACCCGATCCTCGACGGCCTCCCCGGGGACAACGGCCTGCGCGGCCGCACCCACGGGGCCCGGCTGCTGGGCGCCGTGATGCCGTTCTGGTACATCGGCTCGCTCGTCCTCGCCGCCGTCTGGGCCGTCGCCGGACGCGACCACCACGGCGCCGGCCTCGTCGTCACCGCCGCCGCGTTGCTGATCCTCAGTGTGGTCATGTCGATCCTGCTGCTCGTCCCGATCAACAACCGGGTCAAGACGTGGACCGCCGACGGCCTGCCGGCCGACTGGAAGCAGCAGATGAACCGCTGGGACCGCTTCCACTACGTCCGGGTCGCCGTGATCATCGCGGCCTTCACCCTGCTGGTCACCGCCCTCGCCTGAGCCCGCGGGCCACTGGGCCGTCAGCGCCTCAGCGGCCGCAGGGCCGCTTTCCGCGCAGCCCGACCGGTACCCGGTACCCGGTACCCGCGTGCACGGCGGCAGGCTATGCGCCCTTGCGGAACAGGCGGTTGAAGAGGAGGCCCACGCCGGGCTCCCAGGTGGGGCCCGGGGGCACGGCGATGCCCACCTCCTCGGCCAGTTTCCGCAGGTGGACGTCGACGGCGGCCTCCACCAGCCCGGCGTGCACCGCGGCCGCCCCCCGGCCGCGCCGCCAGGCGACGAGGCCGGCGGCGGCGCCCCCCACGGCGGCCGGCCACCAGAAGCAGCCGAGCACCACGTAGCAGCAGGCCCACACCGATCCGGCCACCTCGGCGTCGAACCGGGCCCGCGTGGACCGCAGCTCCGCCCTGACCTCCTCCGGCAGCACCAGCCACAGCCCGGGCCAGCAGGCGGCCAGGTCGATGCCGTACTGGCCCCGCAGGCGGCTCTCCACCCCGGCGAACCGGTCGCCGGTGTACGTGGGCCGGGCCGGTGAGGAGAGCCCCATCCGGTCACGGCGGGCGGTGAGGTCCGCGATCCGTCGCCGTTGCGCGTCGTCGCGGTCGTACGGCGGGTTGTCGCCGCGGATCCCGTCGATCTGCCGCTGCAGGTCTCCCCAGAGCCCCGCCCGGCGTGCGGTCACCCGCCGGGCCAGCCGGCGGGCCGGTCGTGGCCAGTCCCCCGTCCAGACCCGTACGGCGCCCTCGCTGCACACGCGGACGGACATCCCCATGGCCACGGCCACGAGGAAGGTCACCGCCACCGCCGCGACCTGCCCCACGACCGGCCAGTGCGCCACCGTCGTCGCCCAGTGTCCGGCCTCCTCGATCAGGAGACCGGCGTCGAGGGCACGGCCCTGGCCGAGCACGGCGGCGCAGGTGCTCGCCCCGACGAAGAGCAGCCCGGGCAGCGCCAGGGCGGACACCCACTTCTCGGCCAGTTTCTCGCCGAGTTGGTCGAGTACGGGGGGCATCCGCTCACGCCTCCAGGACGCGCAGCGGCTGGTCCCGCAGCCGGCAGCGCCCGCCGGCCGGTACGGCACCGCCCGGCTGCCGGATCTGCCTCAGGCCGCACCAGCCGTCGGGGCACAGGTAGACCTCACCGGCGGGGTGCGGTACCGGTCCGGGAACGCCGCCCTCGCCCTCCCCGCGCGTCGTGCCCGTGGCGCCGGTCAGTACGTGTTCCGGGATGCCCAGTCCGGCGATCGCCTGCCGTACGGTCGTCGTACCGGCGCGGACGGCCTGCGCGGCGGAGCGGAGTTCGTCGCCCCGGCCTTCGGACGCCATGACGTCGTCCAACCATGACATCGCCGCGCAGAACGCCGCGCGCAGCGAACGGTCCTCTTCCTGCATGGCCCTTCTCCCGTTCGTCGTCACGGTCCGCTGTGGATGACCGACGCCCAGAACAGCGGGTCGTCGTAGTCGCCGTGGGCGCGCAGCTCGGCGACCGCCCGGTGCAGGGCGTACGCCGGCCCGGGGCCGTCCGGTGCCGCGAGGTTCCGGTAGACCGCGCGGGCCAGGAGCGGCCCCATGGCGTCCTGGACCGTCCACAGGCTTCCGATCACGTGCCGGTAGCCGCACAGCTGGAACGCGGATGCCACGGAGATGACTTCGTCGGCCAGCTCCTCCCCGGCGGCCGCGCTGTGGCAGGCGGACAGGTACGCGAACTCCGCGTTCGGCAGCCGCTCGGTGGCCAGTGCGCGCAGGGTCAGCTCGCCGCCGGACAGCAGGAGCCGGCTGTGCGAGGGGTCGCCCGGGTCCCGTACGCCGTGACAGGCCAGGTGGGCGTGGGTGTGCGTGCGCAGCGCGGCGAGCACGGCGTCGGGTGTGGCCTCGGTGTCCCGCAGCCGCTGTCGGCGCCCCGGCATTCCGCTCGCCGCCTTCAGCTCGTCGTCCAGGGCTGCCAGGCGCGGGTACGCCTGACCGGCGGCGTCGACGGCGACGGTCAGGAGCGAGGCCCGGTCGGGGGACGGGGCCGGCCGGGAGCGCGCGTGCAGCAGGGAGCCGAGGGTCGGGACGTACGAGGAGACGACCCGGTCCTGGACGTACGCGCCGTCCTGGTCGAGGAGGGCCGCGTGCAGCGGCAGCAGGGACAGCACCCCCGTCGGGCACCACCACAGCCGTGGCAGGGGGTCGCCGGGGCGCGGGTTCCCCCTGAGGCCCAGCCGGTCGAGGACGGGGCCGGCGATGTGTACGCCCAGCCATCGCAGGGTGTCCTTCATGGCGCGGTCCTGCAGGTAGCGCTCCGGGCCGGGGGTCGCCCGGTCGACGAGCGCGGCGACGGCGGTGTGGAAGGCCTCGGCACGGGCGGCGATGTCGTCCGCCGTGACCTGCAGTGGCAGATGGTCCAGGGTCACCGCGCCGCCGTCGGTGGAGGGAGTCAGCAGCAGGGCGAAGCAGGCCGGCGGCGACACATTGATCACGACGACCGGCCCCTGCGCCGCCGCCTCGCGCAACTTCTGCCAGGCGGGAGGCTGTTGGAAATCCTCGAAGTCGGTCAGGGCCCGGATCTCCTCCACCAGCGAGTCGAAGTCGCCCGCCGACTTCCGGCGCTGCCGTGGGCTGCGGTGTGATGCCACCAGCTCGGCGCAGACCCGCTCGAAGCGGTCGGCGAGCCCGGAGTCCGCAACCCTGAGGTCGTCGTGCCGGCCGCGCAGCTCCAGTGCCTGGGCCAGCAGGACGCCACGTCCCTGTTCCAGCCGGACGAGCGCCTCCCGCACCTCTCCGGCCCTGATCGATACGGCCGCGGCCACGGTGGCGAGGGAAGGCAGCTCGCGCAACCGTGCTTCCTGCGACTCACGGCCGAGCGCACGGCCTGTCAGCTTGGGCACGAGATCGCTCAGCGCCAGGTCGAAGGCGGTGCGGGACCTTTCCAGGGCGCCCAGTTCGGCGGCTCCCATGCCCCACAGGGCGGCGCAGTGCAGCCGACTGCGGATGTCCTGGGCGGGCGCCAGCGCGGTGGCCTCGTACTGGTCGACCGCGTCGGCCAGGTCCTCGATGTCGCCCAGTAGCCGGGCCCGTGCGTGCAGGACGTGCCCCAGTTCCAGCCGGGCCATCAGCTGGTTGGGGCCGGCGTCCGAAGGGTCCCCGGCGAGCGGCCTGAGAAGCCTCTCGGCCGCGTGGAGGTCGCCGGGCTCCTCGGTGTGCGTCCCGCGTTCCGACAGGGCCACGGCCAGCTTGACCGCCATCACGGGGTGGTCGTGCTGGGACGGCGGTGTGGCCGACACCGCGAACGTCAGATCGTCGATGGCCTGCGTGATGTCGGCGAGGTCGTGGTGGCGGCCGAACCGTGCGGTCAGGACCGCGGCCCGGTTGGTGAGCCGCTGGGCGTGGTGGGGAGAGGCGGCCGCCCGTGCGCCGGCGGGATGGTGGACGGCTTCCGCGGCGGCTTCGAGGTCGGCGGCCTGCCCGAAGGTCTGGTACCGGTCCAGACGGGCCAGGCCCAGGAAGGAGGACGTCGCGGCAAGCGTCTCGTCGTCCAACCCTGCGTTGTCGGGGGTGGTCCCGAGAACGTTTTCGAGGACGGCGATCGACGCGTCGAGGTCGGCGATCTCGCCGATGAGCTCGAAGCGCATCCGCAGTACCTGCCCCAGTTCGGCGCGGCGCCGGCTGCGGTACGGCTCTTCTGCCCGCGGCGCGTCGACGGCCGCGCGCAGCATGTCGACGGCCCGGTCGAGCCGCTCCCGGCTGCCGTCCCGCATGTATGCGCTGACCTCGGCTTCCGGGCTGCCGTCCGGATGCTCGGCCGGCGGCTCTTCGGCCAGCGCCTGCCTGAGCCCGGCCAGCATCCCGGGGCGGAAGGGGTCGCCGTCGGGCAGGGCGGCGAGGGCCCGGCGCATGTGGTCGAGCCCCGCCCGCCGGTACTTCCCCGGCTCGCCGGCGACACCGGCCATCGCCAGTACGGCCGAGCCCAGGTTGAAGGTGATGTGGGGCTCGGACGGCGTGCCCTCGGCCTCCTGCCGCGCCCAGAGGAGGCACACGGTGGACGCGGTGATGCCTTGCTCGTGGCCCTCCTCGACGCTGCCCAGGAACAGGGCGACGCCCACGGCGTGCACGATCTCGTACACGGGAGCCACTCCCCGCGGATCCCGCTCGTGCAGCTCGCGCAGGTGCTCGGGCACGAGCTCGGGCCGGACCGCGTGCACGACGTCGAAGAGGAACCGGGTGGCGTTCAGGTTCCACTCGCGCTGCTCCTCGGGCAGGTGGCGGGACCGGGCGAGGTAGTAGCAGGCGGCCAGGTAGACCTCGTCGAAGGCGAGGTCCCCGGCCGCGCCGGTCTGGTCCGGCGTCAGCCGGTCGCGCACGTCGTAGAGCGTCATGGCGACGTTGTAGTGCGTGCGGCCGGCCAGCACGCTGTCGCGCGTGTCGGACGACCACGGCACGGGTCCCTCCGGATCCGACATCGCCTGACGAACCGCGGCACGCAGACCCGGATGTAACGCCATTGCCGTTCCCCCGATCACCCGCCCGCATCGGCTCCTGCGGTGACGGCAAACGGTAGCGAGCATGGGGCTGGGGAGGGGCCCGAATGCTGAAAAATCTCCCTTCGAACGCTCTTCGAGAGGCCCGGCCGGCGGGCGCTCCGCCCCCCGGCGGCACCGGTCACGCCGGTGCGGGCCCCGTCCGCCCGGGACCGGCCCGCGGGGTCCACCACCCACCCGTCACCGGATTCCGCGTCGGCGCTTCATGTACGAGGAGGTCACGGCCGTCATCAGCACGGGTATGGCGGCGAGCGGGGCGAAGAGGAGGGCCCAGACGACCCGGGCCGGACCGTTCGAGAGGTACGTGTGGCTCTCGACGGTCAGGGCGACCACAACCTGCCACAGCGTCACCGCGACCAGGACGGCTGCGGCGGTGCAGGCCGTCACGGCAAGAGTCCGGGAGCGCAGCAGCCGCGGGCGGTCGCTCACGAGCAGGAGCGGGAAGAGGGCGGCCAGTTCGGCGAGGACGGACAGACCGACGACGTACGCGATGCCCCACCCCGGGATGGCGTAGACGTCCCGCAGGACCTCGTCGCTGTAGCCGACGTAGACCCCGGACGCCATGGCGATGCGCCACAGGCCGGACGGGAGGGCACACAGGGCGATGGCATGGGCGGCACGGCGGGCCCAGACCGGCGCGGCCGCGGGAGCACTCGGAATGTCGGTTGTCGTCATGTCCAGATGCTGCCTGCGGGCATGCCGGTCTCGCGTCGCCCGGCAGGACGACGCCCGGCCTCGGCCGGCTCATCCCCGAGCCGACGAACCGTCCCCCGGAAGAATGACCGGCACCGATGCGAGGGCGGCGCGCAGCGCCGCGTTGAAGCGCTCGGGCTGGTCCTGCTGGGACATGTGGCCCGCGTCCTCGATCACGGTGAGCCGGGCCCCCGGGATCAGTGCCGCGCACTCCCGCGGCACCTCCGGCGGGACCTCGGTGTCCCGTTCGCCGTGGAGGAAGTGGACCGGCACCCGGATCCCGCCCAGGCGGGGGCGCGGGTCGTAGTCCGCCTGGTCGGCAACGAGCCGGTCGATGAGGGGGGTGGAGTCCAGGAGCCGGCGTACCGTCCGGTCGATCACGGCCCTGTCCGTCCCAGGCCGGTACCAGTGCGGCACGAAGGCGGCCAGCGCGCGGGCCCGGTCCGTCCGCAGGCCGGCCAGCAGTTCGGCCATCGCCTCCCGCATGCCGTCCGCCGCGAAGTGGTGCACCCCCGCGTCGACCGGGATCACGGCACCGATCCGCCGCGGCGCCGCCAGCGCGGCCTCCAGTACGAACGCCCCGGCGATCGACGAGCCGATCAGCACCGGCGCATCGAGTTCCAGCGCGTCCAGGAACTCCAGGGTGTCGTGGGTGACATCGGCGATGGTGTAACCGGTCGTGGGCCGCTCGGACCGGCCGCACCCGCGCCAGTCGACGGTGATCACGCGGTGGTCGCGGCCCAGGTCGGCGGTCTGTGCGTCCCACACGCGGCCACTGGTGCCCCAGCCGTGCAGGAAGACCAGGGGGCGTCCGGCGCCGTGGTCCTCGTAGGAGAGGCCGGTTCCGTTGACGTGCGCGACCGGCATGACGGTCCCTTTCCGTTGTGCGGCCCGGTGTCCCGGCGCCGTTCGTGAGGCCGGAGGCCATTCCAGTCGGGGAGGGCGTTCCGTCCAACGCCTGATCCGTACCTAGACTCATCGATGATCGCGATGAATCGGCAGGAGGGCGGGAGGTACGCGTGGAGCTGCGCCAGGTCCGGTATTTCGCGGCGGTGGCCGAGGAACTGCACTTCGGGCGCGCCGCCGAGCGGCTGCACATCGGCCAGCCGACCGTCAGCCAGCAGATCCGCCGGCTGGAGCGGGAGTTCGGCCTGGAGCTGTTCGACCGCACGACGCGTACGGTGACGCTGACCCGCGCCGGGCAGGTGTTCCTGCCGTACGCACGCGCCCTGCTGGACACCGGACGGGCCGCATCCGGGGCGATGGCCGGGTTGCGCACGGAGCGGGACGCCACGCTGCGGGTGGGTACCGGCACCGGCCTGGGCCGCCGGCTCGGGGAACTGCTGTCCGACCTCGCCGAGCGCGCGCCCGCCCTCCTGGTGGAACTGGTCGGCGTGCCCCTGACGACGCGTCTGGGGCAGGTCCGGGACGGGGAGCTGGACGCGGCCTTCGTGCGGGGCGCGGATCCCCGGCCCGGCCTGGAACTGCTGCCGCTGTGGGAGGAGGAGCTCGTCGCCGCCCTCCCCGCGCGCCATCCACTGGCCGCGGGGGCCGACGTGGACCTGGCGGACCTCACGGGCCCGGCCGGGCTGCCCCTGCGGATCGCCGCGCGCGAGGAGAACCCGCCGCTGGTGGACGCCGTCACCGCGGCCTGCCGGGCGGCGGGCTTCGAGCCGGTCCCGGGGCCGCCGTTCACCAACGACCAGGACACCCTGGCCGCCATCGCCGCGGGCCGCCCCACCTGGACCGTCTACTACGCCGCCCAGGCCGCGATCCAGCCGGCCCCCGGGGTCGCCTTCCGCCCCTTCACCACCCCCGCACCGACCGTCCCGACCTCCCTCGCCGTCCGGCCCGGCCCCCCGTCCCGCGACCTCGCCGCCCTGCTGGACGCCTGCCACCGCCTCGACGCGGGCGACCGCGGGTAAGGCCCCGCGGAACGCGGAATGCGGGTGTCCTGCCGGGTCGCGCCCGCGCCGCAGCGGGCGGGTCGGCAGCGGGCCGCCGGCACCGGGGCTGCGAGCGCTCGTGGCCGTGACCCTGCTCCTGGAGTTCGGCGCGGCACGGAGCCGGTCATCGGGGAGCGTTCATCCGGGGCTCGTGGAAGTCGGGGTGCCGTCTCCCGCGTCGTGGGTGAGGACGCCGTGGCGGAGCCGGTGGAGCGTCCAGCCCTCCAGCGCGTCGAAGTCATCCGGCCCGGCGAGGGGGTTGGCCAGCAGTCGCGTGCTCTCCTCGAAGATCTGTTCCGCCCGGCGGTAGGACAGTCTGGCGCGGCCGGTCGTCGGGCAGGTGTCGGGAGCCGGGGTGCGGGCGGGGGCCTTGCGGTAGGTGAGGAAGAGCGGGCCGTGGGTGCGTCCGGCGATGAGCCGGGGCAGGAGCCGGGCGGTGCCGGACCGCCAGTGGATCCACTCGGGGGTGCCGCCCTTGGAGACGACCCGGCCGCGCTGGTCGGCGGGCGACAGCTCCTCGACGTTCAGGCACAGGATCTCCTCGGCCCGTGCGGCGCTTTCGTAGAGCAGCCGCCAGAACGTCTTCTCCCGTAAGGACGACTCCAACGCCCACAGGGCGGCGATCTGAGGCTTCGACAGCGCCTTCGTGCGGTTCGGCGGTGCCGGGCGCCGTTCGACCCCGATCGTCGGGTCTGCCTCGATCCAGCCCTGGGCCTGCCACCAGCCGATCGCTTTGCGCGCGATGGACACTTCGCGGTTGACGGTGTCGGCGTCCATCTCGTCCGCCCGCGCCGCCGCGAGTTCGGCGAGTACGGGCGGCAGCCCGGGGTCGTCGACTGCCGCGAGGTCGAAGGGCGGGGGCGTCGCACGGCGGCGGGCCGGCCCGGTCGGGGCTCGTTCGCCGCGCAGCATCCAGCCCCAGGTGGTGAGCGAGATCCGGTAGATCCGTACGGAGGACTCCGAGATGCCCGCGCCGGCGAGGTACCGCTCGACTGCCGACGCGTACGTCCGCGGTGGGACGGGCAGCGGCGGCTCGGCCCGGGGACGCGGCACCCGCGACGCGATCTCGCCCTCGGTCTCTGTCTCGGTCTCGGTCTCGGTCTCCGGCACGGCCGCTCGTTCGATCGCCACCCGTCCGCCCTTCCGGTCCTCTCGCGGTGAATGTGCGCACCCGGCCCCGGGCGAGAATATCGGCGCTGCCGCAGTAAATCCGGTGTTTACTGCGGCAGCCACTGAATACTCACACCAAGTCCGGCTTTCCTTGGCGCACTTGACTGGAAGTCGATCTTAAAGGTGCGCTACTTTCTAAAGGCCCTTTAGCTCAAGGGTTTGACCGCTTGAGCAGTTGACCCGGATACGGGGAGGAAAAGATGGTGGAGCTCGGGATCCTGGCGGCGGCAGCGGTCGGCATCGCGGGGGACTTCCTGGCCGGAGTCCTCCAGAACCTGGCCGCCGGTTCCGTCGCCGACCTGGTGAAGCAGCGCCTGCGGTCCACGGCTGACGGCGCGAGGGTGCTGGAGCGGTTCGAAGAGGCTCCGCAGGATTCCGGGCGGCGGATGGAGGCCGCGAGCCTGCTCGCCACCTCCGCTCAGAGCGACGCCTCGTTCGCGCGGGAACTGGACGACGCGGTGAAGCTCTACCAGCACCACACCAACCAGGGCACCGCCACCTCCGGCTCGTCGCACCACCAGGTGAACATCAACGGCGGAGGCATCAGCGGGAAGAACGCCCAGGTCGCCGGCGGCAACATCGACAGCAGCAGGAAGCGCACCACCCGCATCGGTTTCGGGGCCTTCGCCCTCCTGGCCGTCGTACTCGGCGGCTACGGCGTCACGCAGTGGGTCGGCGGGGACGACGGCGCCGGCCCGGGACCGGTCGACGCGCGTGGTGGCGGCGGCAGCCTCATCTCCGCGCGCAGCGTGGCATCCATCGGGGCGGACCCGGGGGAAGGCGGCGTGAGGGAGACCTGGGACGCGTTCGGCGCTGCGACGAGGGACCGGGACTTCGCTCGCATGTGCGCTTTGTACACCCCGGAGGCGCGGCAGACCCTGGAACAGGCGAACGGAGACTGCACCGCGTACATGGAAACGGCCTCACAGAGCTCCGACGCGGACTTCCTGGCGGACGGTGGGCGCAGAATGCTGGTGAAGAAGGTGCAAGTCAAGGGAAAGGAGGCACAAGTGACCCTGAATCCGCAGGGAAAGCCAGAGGACGTCAGCTATGCCTTCATGGACCGGTTCGTGGACCGTTGGCGGATCTCCGCCAAGGACCACCGCGCCGAATTCCCCGACGAGGAATGACGTAGCGTACTCCCCGGGGTCGAGGCGCGAGGAGAGGCGAGCGGATGGCGGCATCAGGGCGTCGTGAACGGCTACGGGCTCAGATGTCCGCGGAAGTGCGCTCCGCCGCCCGTCAGGTCATCACCCACCAGGGCGTCGAGGCCCTCACGCTGGCCGAGATCGCCCGGCGCGTCGAGGTCACCCCCGCCGCCCTCTACCACCATTTCGAGGGCGGGCTCCCGGAGATCGTGTACCGGGTGGCGGATGACATCGTCGACGATCTGGTGAACGAGCTCCAGGCCGCGGCCCTCTCCCACCCCGCGGACAATTTCGCGATGCGGATGATCGAACCGGTGCGCGTGCTGCGGCATTGGGCCATAACGCACCAGCCCGAATTCAACCTGCTGTTCGGCACACCTGCCACGGCTGCCGGCGACGCTCACCGCGAGCTGACCAGCTCCTGGGTGCGGCGGCTCGCCGGCCTCTGGGGTCCGGTCTTCGTGCAGCTGTGGGCGGACCGCCCGTTCCCGGTCCTCGCCGAGGACGAGATGGATCCGCGCTTGCGGCAGCAGATGCTGGACTACCGGGCGGACACCGGGGTCGACCTTCCCCCCGGCGCGATGGTGGTGATGCTGAGCTGCTGGCGGTCGCTCTACGGCCAGATCGCGCTGGAGGTCTTCGGGCACTTCGCCCCTCTCTTTTCCGACCAGGAGCCCATGTTCGAGCTGCTGATGCAGGAGCTGGTGCGTGGCATGGGCCTCGAAGGGCAGTACGAGCCGCCGACGCGATGAGTCCGCGGCCCGGAACGGACACCGTCGCAGGGGCGAGGCCGAGGAGACGTAGGTCGTGTCTGGCCCCGGGATGCGGCTGTGGATGTGGATGTGGATGCGGTTCGCCGCTCGTGATGAGCGGGCGCCGACACCACCCGTCACAAGGAGGCTGAACGATGTCCACGTGGTTGATCATCTCGGAGGAGACGAGCACGGCCGATGGAGCGGCACCGCATCGGCAGATCAGGCTCGTTCGAACCATCAACGGCAACAAGACCCGGGAACAGGCGCTCGTCGAGTTGTACGACGTGGCCAAGAACCACAAGCCCGACTCGCTGAAGGGCGCGTCGACCGTGGTGGGCCGCGACGGCGACGGAACGTTCTGGGTGCTGGCGAAGAACAGCAGGGGTCAGGCGTCCTGCAACCTCCGCCTCATCGAGCAGATACGCCCCTGAACCACCGTCCCGTCCCGTCCCGTCCCGTCCCGTCCCGTCCCCGACACCTGCCGGCTACGGCAGTCACCCTTCCGCCGTCGAGGGGTTCGCCTCCGCCGGCGGACCGGTCAGCGGTGCCTGGACGTCCTGAGGCGGGCGTTTGCCGACATGGGCCTGCAGCATCCACAGCGTTCCGCGTTCGACGGTGAACTCGATGTCGCACCGGTCGTCGTACCGGTCCTCCAGTCGCTCCATGCAGTCACGCAACCGTGCGTGGGCCCCGGGGGCGAGCTCCGCGAGTCGCCCGAGCGGCACGGTGTCACGCATCCCGGCCACCACGTCATCGCCTTGGGCGTTGGGCAGGTAGCTCCCGTACATGCCCCGCCTGCCGGTGGCCGGGTCCCTCGTGGAGGCGACGCCACAGCCGGAGTCGGGGCCGAGATTGCCGAAGACCATGCTCTGCACGCTCACCGCGACGCCGGGGTCGGGGAGGTGACCACGGCGACGACGGTGACGGCGCCCGTGCGGCCGTGCACGCTCTGCCTTCCACGACGCGAAAGCAGCCAGGACCGCCCGCCGCAGCTGTTCGGCCGGATCCTGCGGGAACTCTTCACCGGTCCGTTCCGCGATCAGGTCCTTGAACGTCTGTACCAGTCTGATGAGGTCCACCACGTCGAGCCGACCGTCGTCGGCCACCGCGTGTTGTCGTTCGACACGGAGAACGACTTCCTCGAAGAGCGATGTGTCGACTCCCATGACCGTGCTGCCGAACATCTGCACCAGGCGACGGTAGGAGTCCCATGCGAACCGCTCACTTCCTGGTGCGACGCCCAGACCGAGGACGGAGAGGTCGTTGAGGCCCACGTCGAGGACCGTCTCCGCCATGCCGGGCGTCGAGGATCCGGCTCCCGTGCGGACGGAGAGCAGCAGGGGATCGCTGACCCGTCCGAGGCGCTTGCCGACGTTCCGTTCCAAGTCCGCCAAGTGGTCCGCCATCTGGCCGGCCAGTTCCGCGGGCGGCTCACCCGTCGCGAGGAAGACGCGGCAGGCTTCGGTGGTGACGGTGAAACCGGGGGGTACGGGGAGCCCCATGCGGGTCATCTCGGCCAGACCGGCGCCCTTGTCGCCCAGCAGTGCGGCCGTGTGCGGGCCGCCCTCGGCGAAGTCGTACACGTACCGCTGCATCGCAGGTGTCCGTCCCTTCCCGTACGGTCGCGGTGGCCGATCGCCCGCTCGTGCCCACCATCGCCCCTCCGGGCACTTCCGGCATGGGCCGGTCGGGCTCCGACGAGGGCCGGTCGGCCCATCCCGACCCGCGGAGCGGCGCCGCAGAATGAAGGCGGATCCGAATGGAGGGCCGTATGCGTACACCGTTCGGTCCGGCGCCGTCTCGCCGGATCTGCACGTGCCCGGCAGGCAGCCGGCCGTGATCGAGAGCCTGGGTCCCGGCGAGCTGGTCGGCTGGTCGTGGATGTTCCAGCCCCTTTTTCCCCCACCGGAGCCCTCGGAGTCCGTCATGCCCGCAACCCGGTACACCGTCAGCGACGTCATGTCGCACACCGCGATCGCCGTCGGCCGCGAGGCGTCGTACAAGGAGATCGTCCAGTTGATGCACCAGTGGAAGGTCAGCGCCCTGCCGGTGCTGGAGGGCGAGGGCCGCGTGGTGGGCGTGGTCTCCGAGGCCGATCTCCTGCCCAAGGAGGAGTACCGGCGCGACGAGCCCCCCAGACACACGGAGCGCCTCGACGAAGCAGCCAAAGCCGGCGCCGTACTGGCCGAGGAACTCATGTCCAGCCCCGCCGTCACCGTCCACCCTGACGCCACCCTCGCCGAAGCCGCGCGCATCATGGCACGCAAGGCCGTCAAACGGCTGCCGGTCGTCAACGGTGTCGGAATGCTCGAAGGCGTCGTGAGCCGCAGTGACCTTCTCACGGTGTTCCTGCGCCCCGATGAGGAGATCGAAGCCGAGGTCCGCCAGCTCGTCCTGGGCGAGCTGCCCCTGCCTGCCCATGTCGGGTTCAGCGTGCTGGAGGGTGTGGTCACCCTCCAGGGACCGCTTCGGGACCGGGCCCTGGTGCCGCTGCTGGCCCGCGCGATCCGGGCGGTCGAAGGTGTGGTGGACGTACGCCTCGCCCTTGACGGGGAGGCCCGCGCGGCGGCCTGATGCCGGCCTGCTGGAGGCTCCCGGCCGCTTTGATGGGGCGGCACGCGCGCCGTTCGCCCCCCGGCGCACACCTGGGCTCGGTGCCGCACCGGTCGCCGTCATGGCCCATGGCTGACCCCACACGAAGGCTCCCGATCGTGTGGTGCGCGGCCCCGAGCCGCTTCTCCGCCTCCTCGCCAGGAGCCGTCAATCGGCTCATGTGCGGGCAGGACGACATGTCGGTCAACGCCCAACGAGCCACAGAGCGGTAGGAGTAGACGGGTGAGACATCGAGAAGTAGGCGAGCTGATGACGCGCGAGGTCGTGACGGTACCGGGGAACGCGCCGTTCAAGGACGTCGTCCGCGCCCTCACCGAGCACCGGGTGTCGGCCGTCGCCGTCGTCGACGGCGCGGGACACGCCCTCGGTGTGGTGTCGGAGGGCGACCTCCTGCCCAAGTCGGCCGGTCAGGGCGACTTCCCGGGCATCCTGCCCGAGCCCGACGCACTGGAGCGCGAGAAGGCGGAGGGCACACGGGCCGAGCAGCTCATGTCGGCTCCCGCCGTGTGCGCCGGATCCGACTGGACGGTCGCCGAAGCGGCCCGCCTCATGGAGGCGCAGGGCGTCAAGCGGCTGCTGGTCGTCGACGGGGCGGACAAACTGGTGGGGATCGTCAGCCGGCGCGACCTCCTGAAGATCTTCCTCCGCGACGACGACGACATCCGCCACGAGATCACCGCAGACGTGCTCGACCGCACCCTGCGCCAGGAGCCCGGTTCCGTCACCGTCGAAGTGACCGACGGCCGGGTCGAACTGCACGGTGCGGTGCAGTTCAAGAGCCTGATCCCGGTGATCGAAAGACTCTGCCGCACCGTCGACGGAGTGGTGGGGGTGACACAGCATCTCTCCTACGCGGTCGACGACATGTGAACCCGCACCGACCGGCAGCTTCCGCGCGGTACCGGCACAGCGGCCCGTCGCGGAGATCTGGGCCGCCCCGGGCACCCGCACCCCACGGTCCCCGTGCCCCGTCAGTCCACCCGACGCGCACGTGCCCCGGAAGGCCCGGCAGTCCCTCCGGACGGGGCCGAAGGTCCCTTTCCGGGGGACCGGCCGGCACCGGCCGCGCGTAGCGCCGGCCCGGACGACGGTCAGAATGCCGGTGTTCGTGCCTTTGCGTGACACCCGGGCACGACTCTGACTCGTCCACGCAATACCCTCAGCCCGTGACCCACAGCCGTAGCCGCAGCCACAGCCGCAGCCAGACCGAGCAGCCTCGCCCCGCCGGGCTCCCTGCCTTTCAGACGCTGCTGGACAGCACGAACTGGGCGTCGCTCGCCACGGCCTGCGGCACGGGTGAATCCCTGCCGGCGGCGCTGACACTCCTGACCAGCCCGGACCCGGTCATCAGGGAGTCCGCGCTCCAGGACGCGCTGGGACCCGTAACCCATCAGAACAGCATCTACGAGGCCACCGTGCCCGTGGCGCTCTTCGTCGCGGCGATCCTCGACCACCCGGCCATCACGGCAGGCGACCACTGCCACGACGCCACGACCCGCCCGACCCTCGTGCAGCTCCTCGACTGGCTCGGCGGCACCGCTTACGACGCCAACGACGAGTGCGTTGCCTTTGACGAAAGCCTCTACGGTGAGGGATGTCTCGATGAGTTCGCGGAGATGCGTGCGTTCAGGGACGCACGGCCGGCGATCTTCTCCGCTGTTCAAGCCCTTCTCGGCCATGACGACGCGGACGTGCGCCACTCCGCACTGATCGCTGCCATTCCCCTGATAGAACACCCCCTCCTCACCCGGCACCAGGCCGATCTGGCCGGCCATGCACGACGTCTCCTGGCCGCCAGCACTGACCGACATCATCGCGACCGCGTCCTGGACGCGCTGAAGGCATGGGGTCACGAGACCAGGGGGTTGGAGAACACGTCCGACATCGCGGCCCGCGAGCACTATGCCCGCCTGAGAGCCGCACGCGCTTCCCGGGACGGCGACTGGACAGGCGGCGGCTACAGCGAAGACCCGCCGTTCTGACTCAACCGACGGCGCCGGAGGACGGGGGCCATCCCCGCAGGCCAGAGGACGTTCATCTACGACGACGCGGACCCGGACGCCTGCCCGGACTTCCGCCTCCAACCGCGCGAGAAGTGACCGGAGCAGCCGGCCCGGTCGAGCCCCGGGGAGCGTGCGACGCATCGCTGATCACCGCCGCCTGACGTGGAGCGGCTCCGCGTACGGAGCAAGGTCCCTACTCGCCCGCGCGGGCCACAAGCAGCGGCTGGAAGAAGCCCGTCTCCTGTGGCATCCGCCACTGGGGGTCGACGAACCCGGCCTCGGCTGCGAGGCCGACCAGCCGGTCCCGGCCGAGTGCCCAGTAGGTCGTCCGGCGGACCTGGACGCGCCATTCTCCGCCTGCCGGGAGGAGTTGGAAGTGCTCCAAGTCGTAGTGCTCCCCGTCGTCGTGCCAGTGCCAGAGCTGGAAGGTGACGGTTCGCCCCCCGCCGTCGGCTTCGGCGACCCCGGAGACTTGAGGAGGCGTCGAAGCCGGACGATCGCGCAGCAGGTCGTCGTAGGGCCGTGTGCTGATCAGCAGCCGGCCGCCGGGGCGCAGGACTCGGCGCATCTCGGCCAGGGCGGCGTTCACATCCTGCTCCGTCAGCAGGTGGGGCAGCGAGTTGTCGGCGCAGACGACCGTGTCGAACTGGCCATCGGCAAACGGGAGGCGCCGCATGTCGGCGGCGGCCGTGTGCAGGCTCAGGCCCCGGCGGGCGGCCTCCCCGGCAGCTCGGGCGGCGGCGCGGGGGCTGATGTCGGTCCCGGTGACCCGGTGCCCGCGCAGCGCCAGGCCGATGGCCTGTGTGCCGATGCCGCAGGAACAGTCGAGCACCGCCGCGCGATCCTGGTCGATCAGTGCGTCCAGGGCGTCCCCCTGCCGACGGATGCCCGCGTCCCAGTCCGAGTAGATCAGGTGGTAGTCGTCGGCCAGTTCGTCATAGAAGTGCGCCACCGATGTGTCAGGCATGACCTGAGATTACCGTGCCGGATTCCCTGGAGGCGCTGGTCGCCGTGGTGATCGGCACGAACGTCCTCGCTGACGACAGTGCCGTAGTTCCCCGTGAACATCTGCGAACGTGCTGATCACCAACGGCTGTTGACTCACCGACCAACGCTGCTGCCGGACGTGAACGAAGCCACTCCCGGAGAAAACCGTCAAGAACATCGCCTCGCGGCTCTCCGTCAAGCCCGGGGTGGAGCAACGCGTGCAGGCGGCGTTGATCGCCAGTCCCGAGCGGACACCGCCCGGCCGGGGTGCGGCCCCGTCCGGGCAGGAGGAGCCGTCCGCGGGCCCGTCCGCGGTTCAGTGGTGCGGGACGACGGCGACGGGGCAGGCCGAGTGGTGGAGCACGGCGTGGGCCACCGACCCGACCCGCGCGCCGCCCCGTGCCGACTCGCGGACCCGTCGGCCCACGACGAGCAGCCGGGCGTCCGACCCCGCGGACAGCAGTACGTGGCCGCCGCTTCCCCTCTCGACGTGCGTGACGACGTCCACCTCGGGATACCGCAGGCGCCACGGCTCCAGCGCCTGCTCCAAGGCGGCCCTCTCGTACGGCTCCAGCCCGCCGAACTGATCGGCGATCCACATCGATCCGGGGCTGTAGCCGTACACCGGAGGCAGGCTCCAGGCCCGGACCGCCCGCAACGGCACCCTGCGTGCGGCGGCCGCCTCGAAGGCGAAGCGCAGCACCTCTGCGCACTCCTCCACGCCGCCCTGCTGGCCCACGACCACCTCCCCCCTCCTCGGGCCCGGTCACCGGACGGCCGTGCCGGGCGCGTACGGAGACGATGGGGCACTCGGCGGAGGCGATCAGCTGCTGTCCGCAGGAGCCGAGCAGGAAGCCGGCCAGAGCACCGTGGCCGCGGCAGCCGAGCACCAGCATCTCCGCGCCCTTCGCGGCCCGCAGCAGAGCCGGAACAGGGGCGTCCGCCAGCACCTCCACGGAGAGCGGGAGCCGGGGGTGGTGGTGGGTGAGCTCGGCCTCGGTCTCCTCCAGGATCTCCTGGGCGCGGCGGGCTTCGACGCCGCGGTCCTGGACGACCGGGGCGGCGAGCGGCTGCCGCTGCCAGGCGTGGACGACGTGGACGCGCAGGTCGCGGAGCGCGGCTTCCCGCGCGGCCCAGTCGGCCGCGGCCCGGCTCTCGGGGGAACCATCCACTCCGACGACGAGGGTGCGTTTCACGGGTCTGTCTTCCGTGCTGATGCGCGGGGGCATCGGGATCGGCCGGCGGGAAGGTGGTCCGCGGGTGGCGCCGGCCGGGGGAAGGACCGGGCGTCAGCGGGATTCGCCTTCCCGGGCCGGGCAGGGGCGCGGAAGGACCGACCGGCCCCTGCACGAAGGCCGGTCCTCCCCTCCCGGCCCGGACCTCGTCCCGTGAGTCGTCGTCCAGCACCGTGCGCGTATCAGGTGACGGATGCTCAGCGATGGCTGGGGCCGTCGGTCAGTCGTTGCCTTCGATGATGCGGAAGTCGCGCTCGACGGCGTCGGAGAGGACCACCAGCGCCTTCTGGTAGGCCTCGCTCTCGTATGCCGCGACGGCCTGTTCGAAGCTGTCGAACTCGATCAGAATGACACGTTGCGTGTTTCCGGCCTCGTGGGCGACGACTCGACCGCCACGGGACAGGAGCCGCCCGCCCCCCGCCCGGACAGCCGGGCCGGCCAGCTTGTCGTAGGCGGCCAGCCTCTCAGGGTCGGATGTGGCGCGGTAGACACTGACCCAGTAACCCTTGGCCATGGAAACCTCCTGTGTTCGGTGTGAGAGGACGTGCTGATCCGGCCTGGTTCGGCTCTGCCACCCGCGGCTGCCGGTTCGCGTCCCGGCGATGTCTTCCTCAGCGCCCCGGGCGCCTCCGGCGACATGGGAACGCGCCGGAGACGGATACGAAGGCCTCCCGGTCGACGGGGTCGGCGATGGCGGGCCTTCCAGCCCGTCCCAGGGCGCCTCATCGAGTGCGGGGCGGGAAGTCGGCGAAGCGTGGTGCGCCGGGCTCGTGCGGAATGCGAGCGGTGCGGGCGGCGAAGCTGACGGCGTTATACCACCCACACAACAGGAGCAGGTCGAGCAGTTGGGGCTCGTCGAAGACCGAGGCAAGCCGTGCCCACAACGCGTCATCGATGTCGGAGCACTCATGCAGCATGTCGACGGCGAGAATGAGCAGCCGTTCCGGCTCGGATGTCCAGCATTCGTCGGCGGGACCGCCGTGCACCAGCGAAGTCGCCTGCTCGCGAGTGAGGCCGACTCGCTCGGCGAACGTCACCATGTGCACGCCCCACTCGTACTCGCAGCCGCACAGCGCGCACGTCCGGTCGATGACGATCTCGCGTTCCCGCATGGTCAGCGTCAGCTGCCGGCTCAGCTCGTAGCGACCCCACCCGTGCATGGCGCCGGCCATCGGAAGGTTTCTGGCGAACATCCGGAACAGCCCGATCGGTGGGGCCTCTCCGGGCATCATGCGCGCGAGCAGTGCGCCGACCTGGTCGGTATACGGCGGTTCCAGCAGGGCTATCCGCGACATCGCTCTCCCGTCGAGCTCGTTTCGAAATTAGAAACGCCGGGGTGGATGCTAGTGTTTCTAATAGCGAAACGCAAGGAGACGTATGCCAACGCCGCGCCCAGGGACACCGGTTCGTGGATCGACGACCGGCCGTCCGATCATGGCCGCGATGGACCTGTTCGGCCGCCGGTGGGCGCTGCGCATTCTCTGGGAGCTCCGTTCGGGCCCACTCGGCGCCCGCGCGATGCTGGCACGGTGCGAAGGCCTGTCATCCAGCGTCCTCTACCAGCGGCTCCGCGAACTCGTATCGAGCGGGATCATCGCCCCTTCGGCCGATGGCTACGAGCTCACCCGGCTGGGGACAGAACTCATTCACGCCCTCCGTCCGCTCAACGAATGGGCCGCCACCTGGGCGCAGGAGCAGGAACACCACGATCAGGAGCCCACGGGGACCTGAAGATGACGCCCAACCAGGTCGGCAGCGATGTGACAGCCCCCGACTCGTGGACACATGGGCTCACTCGACCTGCGAAAACCTTCTGTCGCCGGCTCGTCGCCGCGTAGCGGGGTGAAATCGATGTCCAGGCGGGCATCGTAGGCAGCGGGTTCGTCGTGGGGGTCGTCTCGGAAGCCGGCCTGCCGGCCAAGGCGGAGGGCACCGGCGCCTCGCCCGCCGTGACGGCGGGCCGGCGGATGACGGTTTCCCCCGTCACTGTGCCCGGGGACGCCCCCCCATCGCCGGCGCGGCACGTCTGGTGGCGACCGGCCACTTCAGGCGACTGGCGGTGGTCGACGACGACGGCCGGCTCGTCGGCGCGGTCAGCCGTGGCGACCTTCTGAAGATCTATCTCCGCCCTGGCGGCGACATCGTGACGCGGCTGGTTCCCGCCGGATCAGCGAACGTACAGGGGCATGTCGGCCACGGTCTCGTCCGGCTGGAGGGCGAGGTGCCCGGTGCGGTGGTGGCCGAGGGACTGGTGCGCGCCGCGCGCACAGTGCCCGGGGCCGTGGACGTCACGTCCCGGCTGCACTCGCGGGCGCCGGTCCGACGGCGCTGACGGCGCCTTCCGGCCGCGTGCGCGGCCCCGCCGGAAGCCCCGGCCCAACGGGAAGGGCGCCCGCCCATCGGCCGGACCGCACCGGGTCGCATCCACCCCCTCGGCCGCGCGACACGCGCCCTGGTCGAGGTCAACGGCCCGGAGGGCCGGATACGGACACCCCGCCGCCGCACACCATCAATGCCGTGCTCGACCTCGCCGCCGCCCGTCGCGCCCGCCTCATCCGCCGATCGCAGCGATGAGCAGCCCGTGCGGCCGAGGTGGGCTCGCCGCCTGACGGCAGGCACGTGAGGTCAGGCTGTTCCAGTATGGAAGTCGGGTCGGACATGTTGCTGTCCACGGAGGTGAGCGCGATGACGCTGCCCAGACGGCGTCGGACCGGCGGCCCGGCGGAGGCGGTGGTCGGCAGCGCGTGGGAACAGGCCGCGATGTCCCAGGGCGCCCCCGAGCGGGGCCGCGAGCCGTCGGTCCTCACCTTGACGCTGAATCCCACGGTGGATCTCTGCTGGGAGGTCGGACGCCTGGAGGCCGTCGACAAGAACCGTGCCCGGGTCAGGTCCGTGGCCGCGGGGGGCGGAGGGATCAACGTCGCCCGTCACGTCGTGCGGCTCGGAGGACGAGCCACGGCCATCCACACCGCCGGAGGGGAGGTCGGCCTGCGTCTCGGCCGGCTGCTGGACGAAGAGGGCACCGACCACATCGCCGTCGACATCGACGAGGACACCCGCGAAGCACTCGTGCTGGTCGAGGTCCGGACCCGCCGCAGCTATCACGTCGTGCCGCCCGGCCCGCAACTGCGCGCCCACGAGGGGCGGCGGTGTCTGGAAGTGCTGGAAGGGGCCGTTGGCGGTCGCCCGTACGTCGTGGCCAGCGGCAGCCTGCCCGGCGGCTTGCCCGACGACTTCTACGCGGCTGTCGCCCGCCGCGTCAAGGCAGCCGGATCCCGGCTGATCCTGGACACCTCGGGGCCCGCGCTCCAAGGAGCGCTCACGGAGGGCGTGTTCCTCCTGCGATGCAACCGGAGGGAGGCCGAGAGCATGGCAGGCCGGGCCATCCGTGGCTTCGACGACGCCCGGGCCCTCAACGAGCACCTGCTCACCACGGGGGCTGCCGAGATCGCCGTGACCACCCTCGGAGCGCTGGGCGCGTTGTGCTCGACCGGCCGCGGCCACACCAGGCTCTACGCGCCGCCACTGCCCGGCGAGCCGCTGAGCGATGCCGGGGCGGGAGACAGCATGGTCGCCGCCCTCACCACGCGGCTGGCCGCCGGTGACGATCCCGTCAGCGCGTGCGCGTTGGGCGTGGCCACAGCCGCCGCGGCGATGCTCACCCCCAGCACCGAGCCCTTCGACCCGGACGTGGCCCGGTCACTCCGCTCACTGGTGAGGACCAGCACCGACTGGCGGTGACCCTGCCGAGCATGCCGCCCGCGCGCCTGCGGTACGGGCGACCTCCTCGGCCGGCCGTCCTACGCGGGCGGGGTCGGCGACGGCGATGTGGTCGCGGGGGTGGCCTCGGCCTTGAGGTTCCGGGCCGAGCCGGTCCGGGCCGCCGGGGCGTCCAGGGCGTCCAGGGCGTCCAGACGTAGCAGGCTGTAGCGCCGTTGTACGACGGACAGGCCCGCGACCGCCGTTCCGAGGACGAGCCATCCGGCGGGTCCGGCCGCCATCACGGCGCCCGTCAGCAGCGGCGGCCCGGCGGACTTCTGTACCGACTGTGCCATGCCCGCCACCCCCAGGTAGGACGCCCGCGCCTCCGGGGGCGCGAGGGACACCGCCAGCTCCCAGGAGCTCACCGACCGCACCAGCTCCGCCAGCGTGACCAGGACCGCCACCGCCAGGAGGACGACCGAGGCGGTCCAGGCCCCGCCTCCCGTCGACAGCACGAGCAGGGCGCAGCAGGCGAACATCGTCAGCCCGTACAGGCGGACCGCGCCCGCCGCCTGGCGCGGCTGCTCGACCCTGGCGGACACCCGCAGTTGCAGTACGACGACGAGCACGGTGTTGATCACGAGGAAGGCCGGGACCAGCGCGTGGGGTGCGTCCGTGTGGTGGACCAGCCACAGCGGCAGCCCCACGTTGAGGAGCGAGTCGTCCAGGTTCATCGGCATGTCCAGCAGGACGAACCGCAGGTATCCGCGGTCCCGCCACGGACTCGGACCGGGCTGCCGCCGCCCGGTCGGTCCGTACCCCCCTTCCCGCCCCTCCCGACCGGCCTCGGCCTGGCCGGCCGGGCTGCCCGTGCGGGCCCGCGCCTGCGGGCGGCCGCCCGCCTCCCCGGTGCGCCACACCAGCGTGGCGGCCGCGACGAAGGACAGGGCGTTGGCGAGGATCAGGGCCTGGTAGGCCTCGCGGCTGCCCACCGCGAGGCCGATCGCGGCCAGGCCCGCGCCGAGGGCGTAGCCGGCGTTCGCCGAACTGCGCGACAACGCCTGGTAGGTGGCGCGCCGTTCGCCCGCGACCCGGGTGGCGAAGAGCATCTCCAGCGTCTTGGCCGCCCGGTCGCCCAGGTTGGTGAGGGCGACCACGAGCAGCAGCGCTTCGAAGCGGGTGACGACGAGCAGCGCGCACAGGGTCGCCAAGCGGAGCAGATGACAGCCGATCAGCAGCGAGCGCACCGGGAACCGGCCGGCCAGGTGACCTGCGAGCGGCGAGCCGGCGATGCCCGCCACTCCGGCCGTGCCGAGCAGCAGGCCCAGCTGCCCGGCGTCCAGCCCGATGACGAAGGTGAAGTACAGGACGGAGGCCGCGGCCCACACTCCCGAGCCGGTCCGGTCCAGCAACAGGGCGAGCAGCATGATCCGTGCGGGGCGGCCCCCCGGCGGCCGGCGCAGCTGTGCCAGCAGGCCGGCCTCACCCCGCCGGCCCGGCCCGCCCTCTCCGCCCCGCCGGCCCCGCCGGCCCCGTCGGCTCTTCCCGCTCCCCCGGCCGTCCCCGCCCCGCCACATCCCGAGCCCCGTATCCTCAGCAAAAGTATCTCGATGTCGAGATACCCGACGGCGGCCAGCCTGCCCGAGATCAATCTCGACGTCAAGATACTTACGGTGCCGTACAACCGGTCCGACCAGGACCGGACCGGTCGGTCCCCGGGCTGCCGGCTCCCTGCCCGTCGACGGCGATACGGCCGCCGTGTGGCGCGCGGCAGGACCTCTGCCACCATGGCCCCATGGACGCACCGACCCGTGGCGCGTGGCTCCGCGCCGGAATCAGCCGTGACGGCGGCCCGCTCGAAGAAACCGGGCACGTCGTCTGGCTCCAGAGCGGCCCCCTGTACGCGGACAGCCGCGGCTTCGCCGGGAGTACCTCCTACGACGGCGAGCAGGTCACCTTCCACCACGACGTGGGCTCCCCCGGCCACGACATCGGAACCCTGCGGCCCGAGGGCACCCGCATGATCGAAACCGGCACCAACCTCGACGGCAGCACCTTCCTGGAAGTCTGGACGCCCCTGCCCGACAGCGACGGCCCCGCCGGTTCCTGGCTGGCGGCCGGCACCCAGACCGTCCGCGTGGGCCGCCACGTCGTCCACGTCGACGCCGCCGCCCGGGGCACCCACTTCACCCTCCCCGCCGACCTCCCTTAGCCCGTCCCCTCGAAGGCCCGACCTCCCTTGGCCCGCGCACCCGCGCCGGTCAGAACTCCACGGTGACGAAGCCGTCCTCGTCCGCCGCGGCGGGTTCGACCACCCGGTACCCGAACTCGTCCTTGAGGGCGGCCAGGTCCCAGTTCGCGGCCCGTTCGCGGTAGTTGAAGACGAGGTCCTTCGCCTCCCCGCCGTGCTGGAGGATGCGGGCGACGGCGATGTCGTCCGGGTGTCCGTGGATCTTTCCGTTCGTGGAGATCAGATAGCGGCCGCAGTCGAGGAGGCCGAGGAGATCGTTCGAGATGTTGTGGGCGCTGCCGTGGTGGGCGACCTTCAGGGCGTCGATCCGCAGGCGCCCGCCCTCGGCCTCGGCGCGCGGGCGGAGCGAGGCCGCCAGGCGCCGGTCGTCCGCGTCGCCGGTGAGGACGATCCGGGTGCCCTCGAACGAGAAGAGCAGACCGATGCTGGTGCGGTTCGTCGCGGAGCCGTCGCGTTCGAACGGCGCGGCGGCCAGTGCGGCGACGTCGACCGCGCCGAAGTGTTCGATGCCGGGCACCGGGTGCCTCTCCTGGGGATCGACTCCCGGGATCAGGCCGGCCTGCGCGCACTTCGTCTCCCACATCGGGATCAGCGCCTCCAGCAGACCGCGGTCCGGCGCCAGCACCTCCATCGTGGAGCCGTCGTCGAACCAGGTCAGCGGATGGCCCACCTCGATGCTGCGCCCCTGGAACGCCTTGTTCCACGGCAGGTGCCGGGTCATGAGCGTGGTCGTGAGCATCTCTCCTTCCACCGCGCCGAAGACGTCGCGGTCGTGGAGGTGGTCGAAGCCGTTGAACCACACGTCCCCGAGCGCCACCGGCTCCTGCGCGTCTTCGAGCAGCGACAGCACGCCGAGGATGTGGTCCTGGTCGACATGGGTCACCACGAGCACGTCGATCGTTCGGTCCAGATCGGCGAGGAGGGGCTTGATCCGCTTGTAGGTGTCGTGGCGTCCGCCGTCGACGAGGACCCGCCGGGTGAAGTCGGCGTTGCCGTATTCGAGGAGCAGGCAGTCGCCGTCCTCCGCGGGCAGCATGCTGAGCCGGATCATCACGTCCTCCTTTGCCGCAGGTCGAGGATCAGGAACGGCTCGCGCGTGTCGACCAGCCAGGAGAGCCGGCGCGCCTCGTCGAGGCGGCGTGCGCACTCGGGGTCCTCGGGGAAGGCCGCGAGCCCGTCGGCGAGCCAGGAGAGCCCGAGCGTGTAGAAGGGGATGCCGCGGTCGAAGGCCTCGATCAGCCCGTCCCGGCCCCGCCGCACGTCCCGCCGGTCCCCGGAGGACCGGCGCAGCAGGCGTACCGCCCGCAGGATCGCCCCGTCGCCGAGCCACGGGAACCCGTCGGCCAGCCGCTCCAGCCAGGGGTCCCAGCGCGTCTCGCCCGGCGTGTGGTCGGTGCCGATGAGGACGTAGCACCCGGCCGCCGCCGCGAGGGGGTTGTCGGGCTTGGAGTAGAGCATCGCCTCGACGTCGGTGAAGAGCCGGGCCGCGGTGTCCAGGGCCCCCTGGGCCAGGTACGCGAGCCCCGCGCCTACGTCGGCGTCGCGGACGGACACGGAGACGGCGCTGCCGGTCGGGCTCTGCCGGAGGTTGACCAGCACCTCGGCCTCGGCATCGCCCCACGGCAGGGGAAGGGTGACCAGCCGTACGGACCCGGCGGCCTCCACGACGAGGAACTGCCGCTCGCCTACCGGCCCGCCGGGAGCCCCGACGGGGCCGTTCGGACCGAACCGGTACAGCGGCGTGACGGCTCCTCCGGCGTCGAAGGGCGCCGGCTGGACGCGGGGTCCGCCCGAGCCGATCGATCCGGCGACCGAGGTGCCCGACGGGGCCTGTGCCAGGTCCAGGATCGACGCGAAGGACCAGCGTGCGGGCGCGGAGTCGCCGATCCAGGTGGCGAGGGCGGTCAGGTCGACGGCTCCCCCGGGTACGGCGCCGTCCGGGCGGGAGGCGGTGGCGACCATGGAGCGCGAGGCGACCGACTCCGCGAGCGGGCTCCGGGCCGTGCCGTGGTAGACCCCGCCCGGCTCGATGTTGCCCATGAGGTACTGCCAGGCGTGCGTCTCGTAGGGCGAGTCCGTCATGGCGAAGTCCACCGGGGTCTCCTGGCCCTCCACCGCCACGGCGCTCTGCGTGAGCACCAGCCCGGAGGGCAGGGACGCCGACACGACGTAGCGTCCCGGTGCCACCGGGTAGGGCGTGGGGCTCGGTGAACTGCCGCAGGGGATGAGGACGTCGTGCCGGGACGAGCCCGTGAGGTCGGCCGAGCGGATGTCCCCGACGATCACGGCGTCGTCGGGCTCCCCGCCGGGCGGCAGGAGCAGCCTGATGGCGAGTACGGCACTCACGGCCGGGCCAATCGGAGGTGGAACAGGGGCGGGCGGGCGTCGAGTTCGTCCCTGCGTACGTCTCCGGGGCCGAGGACGGCCTCGACCTCGTACTGCCCGAAGGGCAGGAGCAGGGACCACTCGGTGAGGTCGGGTTCGTCCCCGGCGGCGGGGGGCGGGCGCCGCCGGTCGTCCTGCCCCGGGTGCCGGCAGGCGAAGTCGGCGAGCGCGTTGTCCGTCTCCGGGACGCAGCCGATGTACACCGGGACGATCGGGTCGCCCGGCAGCTCGTGGAAGACGAAGTCGAACGACTCGGAGTTGACGGGTACGGCCGCGTTCACGAGGGTACCGGCGAACGCGGGCTCCCTCATGAAGTGGCCGATCGCGTGCGTCAGGGTGCCCGTGGTCACCCGCCACACGCGGCCTTCGGTGTTCTCGCTCGCCGCGCCCTCCACGCTCTGCAGCAGGGCGGAGGTGAACAGGCTGGCCTCGCCGGCCCGCCCGAAGGTCTCCTCGCCGTGCAGGGTCGCGTAGATGACGGCGTGCTCGCGCGGCACGAACCCTTCGGGCCGGAACATCTCGTTGCCGTCGATCGGGACCCGCCCGAGCGAGGCTCCGCCCACGGTCCTGCCGAGCGCGTCGGAACCGGCCCGGCAGGCGTCCACGAAGAAGACCTGCTGGCCGGCCCGGCAGCTGTTGAGCCCCCTCTTCAGTCCTTCGAAGTGCAGGGCGCCGTTCATCGGACTGTTGAGGTCGGCGAACATGTCCTCGGCCAGGAGGGAGGTGTCGAACCCCAGCGAGACGCCGTGGCCACAGAAGTAGAAGACCAGGCGGGCCTGGTCGTGATCGCCGCGGTCCTTCCACTCCAGGACGGCGGCCACGATGTTGTCGATGGTCGCGGCTTCGACGGCGTGCTCCGCACGGGTCCGCGGATGGACGAAGGGGCCGGGTACCTCCTCGCCGAGCAGGAGTGCCAGGCTGCCGAGCGGCCTGCCCCCGTCGTGGTACCTGTCGATCATCCAGGTGGCGAACCGGCGCGCCGAGAGGGGCGGCGAGGTCAACTGCCGCATGCCCGTGGCGCCCGGATGGGTCGTCGGCGAGGCCCCGCCTTCCAGGTGCGTGTACGCCCCGATCCCGATGACGAGCGCATGCGTGGACGCGGGCCCCGCGTTCTCGTCGAGGTGCACCGTGAAACCGGCCATGGGACCCTCCGCGGCGCGATGCATCGGCAGGCCAGCGCGAGGCTTTCCTCTCATTATAGGAATGGGCGCGTCATATGTCCCCCGGAGGCCCTCGGAGGCCCTGGCGGGCAGGAACATCGTGGTGCGCCTCAGTCGGAGGCGGGCAGGTGGCTGCGGGTCGGGGCGCATCGGATTCCCGGTTGGCGGAAGGCCTCCGGCCGGACATGATCGGGGGCGTGATCCTTTCTCATGACGCGGCCGGTTCGGGCCCTGCTCTCGTCCTCCTCCACTCCGGCGTCTGCGACCGCCGCATGTGGGACCCGCAGTGGGAGGCCCTGCGGGCCGTCGGATACCGGGTGGTCCGCGCCGACCTGCGCGGTTTCGGCGAGACCCCGGCCGGGGCGGGCGACCACGACCCCGTCGCGGACGTGTGGGAGTTGCTGGACTCGCTCGGCATCGAGCGGGCCGCCCTGATCGGCGCTTCGTACGGAGGCAAGCTGGCCCTGGCCGCCGCCGCGCGCCACCCCGAGCGGGTCACCGCCCTGGCCCTGCTCGCCTCCGGCCTCCCCGGCCGGGCGCCGAGTGCCGAACTCCGCGCCTGGGGCGCCCGGGAGGACGCCCTGCTGGCCGCGGACGACCTCGACGGCGCGGTGGCCCTGAACGTCGACACCTGGCTCGGCCCCGACGCCACCCCAGAGACCCGCGCGGCGGTCGCCGAGATGCAGCGGCACGCCTTCGGGGTCCAGTCGGCCGCCGAAGCCGCCGCCGCGGCCGCCGCCGAAGCCGCCGGCCCGGCCCGGCCCGAGGCCGACGCGGCGCACAAGGCGGACGCGGCGGACGCGGCGGACGCGGCGGACGCGGCGCAGAAGACCCGGCAGGCGGCCCCCGAGTTCGACCTCTCCGGGATCGCCGCCCCCACCCTCGCCGTCGCCGGCGCCCATGACTTCGCCGACCACCGCGAGATCGCCGTAGACCTGTCCCGGCTCCTCCCGAACGCGCGCCACCTGGAACTCGACTGGGCCGGCCACCTCCCCTCCCTGGAGCGCCCCGAGGAAGTCACCGCCCTCCTGGTGGACTTCCTCACGGGCGCCGGCGTGACCGCCTGACAGCGCTACCGCCGGCCGGCGCAGGGGTCGCAGCAGGAGGGGGCAGGTTCGACGCAGACGCTGACGGTGTCGGTGTTGTCGGTGGTGTCGGGGTCCTTCTCGTTGGCGGTGGCCGTGGCGGTGTTGCCGATCAGGCCTGCCTCGGTGGCCTTGGCCCGCAGCACGAGGGTGGCGGTGGCACCCTCGGCCAGGCCTCCCGGCCTCCACAGCCCGGTGGCCGGATCGTAGGTTCCGGGGCCGTCGGCGGACAGGAAGGCGAGGCCGTCCGGGAGCCGGTCGGTGACGGTGACGCCGGTGGCTCCGTTCGGACCGGCGTTGCGGACGGTGACGCGGTAGGTCACCGTCTGGCCGACCGTGACGGTCGTCGCGTCGGCCGCTTTCGTGACGGTCAGGTCGGCGGCCGGTTTGACCTGCGTGACCTGTTCGTTGGAGGTGGACGTCAGGGGTTCCGGCCTGTCGCCGAGCCGGTTCTCGTACGAGGCGGTCGCGGTGTTGCTGATCTGCTTTCCGCCGGTGGCCCGGTCGATGGTGACCCGGTACTCCACCGTGGTGCCCGCCGGCACCGTCTCGGTACTGGGCAGGCTGCCCCCGTCCACGGCGGTGGCGCCGTCGCCGAGGCGGAAGACGACCTTGTTCGCCGTGCTGTCGTAGTGCGCCTGGTCGTCGCCCTGGGCATCGCTCTTCGCCCCGGCGTTCGGGCCGTCGAGGATCCGCAGGGAGCCGGGCAGATACGTCGTCCCCGGCGGGATGGCGTCGGTCAGGGCGAGGTTCTCCGCCGCGCCGCCGCCCTCGTTCCTGGCGGTGATGCGATAGGTGACGACGTCGCCCACCTCCAGTGGTCCCGTGGGGGCGGCGATCTTGTCGAGCACCACGTACGGGGCGGTGCCGAAGAAGATGCCGTCCAGGAAGTTGCCGATGCCGCGGTTACCGCCGGCGGCGGAGATGGAGCGGAACGCGAAGCGCGTCAGCGTCTGGCCCGCCGGAACGGTATAGGTGCCGGTGTAGTAACCCCAGGCGGTGTTGCCGTCGGTGAAGCGCCGCTGCTCCACCGGGGCGCTGGGTACGCCGATGTCCAGCGCCATGGTGTCGTCCCCCTGGCGCCCGCGGTGGTACAGCCGCCAGTACAGCTTGGTGCCGGGGGTCGTCGGCAGGTCCTGGTAGAGCGTGGAGACCTCGTTCGCGTTGAGTTCGGCGAACTGGGTGCCGTCCGCCGCCGGGACTCCCTGGAATCCCGAGTGCCACAGTTCGATCCGGTGATCGGAGGCGGTGGTGAGCCAGCCCGGGACCCGCTTGGGCGCCTGCGTCTGTGAGGAGTCCGGCAGGATCTCCACACCGGCCACGACGGGCTGCTCGAAGCTGCCGTTGGCCAGGGCAACCCGGAGCGGAGCGGGAGGTGTTGCCATGTTTCTTCCCTTCGATTCGACGCTGCCGAAGCGCACCGCCGATCGGCCTCGACTGCCGAGTGCCGTGGCGGAGCGGAATGCTCCGCAAGGGCATCGCATGCGGCTGAACACGTAAAGTGACGAATGGAGGGGCCCGGCCAATCCCGCGCGGCGGGTTTGCGGGATCCGCTCCCCGGAACGGCTCCCGCCGCGCCGTCATCCATGACGGCTCGGGCACACCGCCCCCGCCACACCCGCCTCCCGGCCCTCTCCCGCCCGCGCCGTCATGACCGAAAACCCCCGTCAATCCTCTTGCGATCGTCCCACTTGAGGGTGAATCGGACATCAGCGAAATTGACGCTCCCCGCACGACGGCACCAACCACCCCGGGAGGCCTTCGACCGAACTTCATTCATCATGCATTTATCGCGTGCCACCATGTGCCTGGTCGGATCGATCGTCCGCTGCGGCAGACGGACACGAAGGAGTACGTCCTTGAACAACGACCTCGGGCGCGGTGCCGGACCAAGGGTGTTACGGGCACTGGTCGCCGCCCTCTGCGGGATCGTCGGTACCGCCGTGCTCGGCGCGACCCCGGCGGCGGCAGCCGATCAGCGTCACCCGGTCTACGCCATCGCCCACCGCGTGGACACGCTGGCCGGTGTGGACGCCGCGCTGAAGCACGGCGCCAACGGCATCGAGATGGACGTGTGCGCGTGGTGGAACCCGAACGAATGGCGGGCGTATCACGACTGTTCCTCGGCCGGTGACAACCGGCTGGGCCCCAGCTTCGACAGCATGGTCGACCGCATCGTCTCGAACGCGAACGCGGGACGCCGGCTGTCGCTGGTCTGGCTGGACATCAAGGACCCGAACTACTGCGGGGAGCAGGAGAACCGCGGGTGCAGCGTCGCCGGACTGCGCGACAAGGCGCAGCGGCTGACGGCTGCCGGGATCCAGGTGCTCTACGGGTTCTACGAGTACCACGGCGGCGGCACCCCGGACGTCGGCGGCCGGGGCTGGAAGAGCCTGGAAGGCAGGCTCGGCAGCCTGGAGGGCATCACCTCGACCGGCACCCGCGACCAGGTCCAGGGGGCGTTCAACCGGTCCGGTTCCGGATTCCCGGCCGGTCACCGGGTGATGGACTACGGCGACAGCGACATCACCAAGGGGTTCGGCAACTGCACGGAAGCGTCCTACAACACGTGCGCGGAACTGAAGAAGGGCGCCGGGGACCGCGACGCCGGCCGACTCGCGGCCACGCTCTCCTGGACCACCACCTACAACGACCCCTGGTACGTCGACAAACTGCTGGGCGACGGGCGCGTGGACGGCATCATCGCGGGCTACGGGGCCTTCACCGGAGTACGCGAGTACGACGACAGCTGGCAGTGCGCCAACGCCGTCAACCTCGTCCGTGACTGGGTGAACCGCCACGGCGGCACCCATCGCATGGCCACCGCCGGCGACCGTCTGTTCGGGTAGGGCGGGGCACCGCCGGACGCACCGGTTCGCGCCGCCCGCGCCGCCTGCGCCGCCCGCGCCGGATCACCACATCGGGCACGGGCGGCGCGGCGCTTTCCCACAGCACCCAGAATGCCGCGGTCCTCAGGTGCCGGGGTTGACGGGCCGCTTGTAGTACCGCCACGGGAACCATCCCGCGCCGACCGGAATCCATCCTTCCGACTCCATCCGCCGGTGTCGCGCGACGGAAGGGAGCGCGACCCGACGGTGCTCCCAGGGATGGGCGGAAGCCTCCACCTCATGGTAAAAGGGGCCGTAACCGACCATGTGCCAGCCGTCGCGGCCGGCCTCCTCCAGGGCCGCCATCTCGTCGAACGCGGTCAGCCCGCTGAGCGTGCGGCGCTTGGGGGCGTTCGGTCCCCCGCCGGGCGGCGCCGACGAACCCGCTGCCCCGGCCTTGCCCGAGAAGCGTTGCTGGGCGGCCTGGCGGCTCACCCCCAGGACGCGGCCCACCGTGTCCCAGCTGTGCCCGGCGGCCCTGGCACCCTGAACGGCCTCGCGCAGGAGCCGGCTCGACTCCTCGCAACCGACGCGCGAGGCGTCCACCAGGCGCAGGTACCCGTGGGCGTCGTGTTCGAGAGAGTCGGCCAGCCCTTCGGGTGCACCGAGCACGGCCGCGGCGATCCCCTCCCGGATCCGGTCGATCTCCGTCGGATGGAGCAGCGGTTCATCGCTCATCAGCGCACCCCTGCAAGGGGTTCGAGGGCGTCGAGGACTTCCTCGTCGCGGCGCGCCCGGTCGGCGGAGTCACGTGCCGCCGCCCGCGCGGCCAGGCCGGCGGTGCAGGCGATGAGCGCGAGGCCGGCGACGATCAGGGCGACGGTGGCGTAGGGGCCGAACCGGTCGCCGAACATCACCGCCACGGCCGGGAGGACGACGGCGAGCGGCAGCACGCCCGCCATGGACGCGGTGGCGGGAAAGGCGACCCGGCGCCGGACCTTCGAATTCAAGATCAACATGCGTCAAGGAAACCTTGACATCGCCGACTTGTCAAGAATCCCTTGACGTCGAGCACGGCCACCCCCGCCCCGGCCGGCGGACGCGCCGCCCACCGGGCCCGTCGCCCTCCGCGCCGGGAGGGGGTTTCACCCGGTCGGGCCGGGCGGGGCGGCGGGCCGGCGCGAATGGCCCAGTTTCGGGTCATCGGACGGGCAGCTCGTCGGATGGGATGCCTAATGTCGGTGCGAGAGACACCCGGTCCCGAAGCGTGTGGAGGCAGCATGTCCCGTCGAGGCCGCCGGCTGGCGGGAGCCTGTGCGAGTGCGATCGCCGCCGGCCTGCTCGTCACCGGAGTCGCCCTCACCACGCCGCCGCGCGCGGGTTCCGACGGCGGCTCCGGCAACGGGGTCGCGGTGGGCGCCTACCTCCACTACGGCACGCCCGGCGTCGAGAGGATGCAGGAGCTCTCGCACTGGCTCGGGGGCACCGAGCTTCGCGCGGGCCACACCTACCTGCCCGGCGACACGTGGGCGAACATCGAGGGGGCTCCCGATTCCCTGCGCAGCTGGGCGCGGTGGCGCCGGGAGAGGGCCGACCGGCTGTTCGTGTTGAACGTGCCCATGTTCGAGCGCAACGAGCGCCGCGTCCCCGACGCCCGGGTCGCCGAGCTGATCCGCTCCGGCGCCCGCGGTGAGTACGACCACCACTTCCGGCGGCTGGCGAAACGTCTGGTCGCCCTGGGGGTGCCGGACACGGTGATCGTGCTGGGCTGGGAGATGAACGGCTTCGACTACACCCACCGCTGCCGGCCCGACCCCGAGAACTGGAAGAGGTACTGGCGGCGCGTCACGGCTGCCATGCGCTCGGTGGAGGGCCAGCGGTTCCGTTTCGACTTCGCCCCCAACCGCGGCGGTGACGCCATCGCCTGGACCAGGTGCTACCCCGGCGACGACGTGGTGGACATCATCGGCATGGACAGCTACGACCAGCCTCCCGGCCACTCCTTCGACGAGCAGGTGACCCAGCCCTACGGGCTCCAGAAGCAGGTCGACTTCGCGAAGGCGCACGGGAAGCCGATCTCCTACCCCGAGTGGGGGCTGTTCCGCAACGGCGACAACCCCGAGTACATGGGGCGCATGCTGGAGTGGATCGAGCAGCACAAGCCGCTCTACCACAGCATCACCGACTACTGCCCGCACGGCGTGTGGCAGTGCACCCGGAACCCGCACTCCGCACAGGTGTTCCGGGACTTCCTCTCCGCCGACGGAGACCGCGACCGGACGTTCGGCTTCGACGGGGAGGTGGGGACGAGGCGCTCGTGACGCGGGTGGCCGGCGCGACGGAGCTCGCACGGCGGCGCTCGCACGGGGCGGCGCTCGCACGGCGCACGTCAGCTGACGATCTGATCCCCGTCGGGTATGTCCTCGACCGTGACGAGCGTGCGGGACGTGCCGAGCCCCCGCGCGACCTCCCGGGCGAGCCCCTCGGCGTCCGGGCCCGACGGGACCGGCACCCGCTCCCCTTCGTCGTACCTCTCGATCGCCTTCACGAAGTAGCTCGGGTGCCACGCGCCGACGGCCCCCTTGACCTGGACCGCGGTCACGCGGCGGGCGCCGACGCGGTCCTTGAGCGCGGCCAGGACCTCGTCGGACCGCAGTTCGCCGGGTACCTGGAACAGGCCGGCATGAGCACCGACAAGACCGCCGTCCCCCAGACGTACGGTCACGGTGAGGCAGCTGGTGACGCTCGGATACGTGATCACGCCCCCGGGGGCGACCTCCTTGACCTGCCCTTCCGTGATGGTCGCCCGCTCCGGCGCGGCCGGGCCTCCCCCGGGGCGGGAGCCCGCGCGGGTGGGCTCGTACGGGGCACGATCGGCGGCTGTGGCGGGTGAGGTGAGGGCCGCTGCCCCGGCAAGGGCTACTGCGAGTACGGCGATGGCACGCTTGAGTTCGATCACAACCTTCGCAACGTCCGCGGCGCGCGGAAGGTGCCTCGATTGCCTTCGGGCTCACCGGGGAGGCGCCGGCCGGGCGGCGGCAGCCGGGCGGCGGGCGCCGCGGGGGCGGCCGCGGTTGCGGCCCCGGCGGGTCCGCCGGCGGCTCACCCGGAGCCAGGCCGCGGCCTCGGGGTCGCGCGCCGCCAGCTCGGTGAGCGCCGGATGCACGTCGTTCGGGGCCGCCCCCGCGCCGGGGTCGGCCTCCCTGCGGTTGGCGTCGCGGAGCCTGCCGTACCCCACGAGGACGACGATCTGCGCGACCAGCGCGAACCAGGTCGCGGTGGCGGCCGTACCCTCCACCGGCCCGTGGGGGTCGGTCCGGATCAGGGCGACGGCCGTCACCACGATCACTGCCAGCACGGCCCACACGGCCGGCGCGGCCAGCCGGTCGGTCCCGCCGGGCCTCACCGGAAGGCGGGACCGGAGGCGGTCGCGGCAAGCGGCGTGGAACTCCGCCCGAGCGGTGGCGAATTCGGCGTCACGCGACACGACGTTGCCCAGGGCGACGGGCGCCGTGCGCCGGCGCAGGGCGGCGAGCAACGCGTCCGGGAGGGGGTGGCCCGCGTCGGCCCCCGGGTCCGCGCCGGCCGCTGTGACGGCGAGGTTGCCCCGGTGGTTCACCGTGGCCAGCCCGTCGAGCAACAGTCCGGCCGCGGCGGCCTGGACGTCGTCCCCGAGCGACCAGCGGCCGACGGCCGCGTGGTAGGGGTCGACCGGCGCGGGACGCCGCCCCGTGACGACCCGCCACCACCTGCGTCCCTGACGGGTCCGCAGGCCGAGCATCCCGTACAGCAGGGCCGTGACGGGCAGTACGACGCGGGCGAGTCCGACGGGGTCCACGCACCGAGCGTAGGCGGCGCCGCCGGGCGGCGTACATCCGATATACGGGGACGGGCACCGGCCGGACCCGGTCCGCCCGGGTGAATCTTCGGACCGCGTTGTGCCGAGTACGGGCCTCTCCGCCGGTCTAGCCTGCAGACCCATCGTCCCGGAGGAGCGGCAGATGACCGATACGACGACTCTCGACCTCGGACCGCAGGCCGGGATCGTGGCCCGTCTCGTGGCGGGCGTCCCGGACACCGGGCTCGGGGGCCGGACGCCCTGCCCGGCGTACGCGGTCGGTGACCTGCTGAGCCACCTCGCGGGCCTCGCCGTCGCGTTCCGGGACGCCGCCCGCAAGGACCTGGGCCCCACCACGGACACGGCCCCCGGTGCGGCCGCACCCGCCCTGCCCGCGTCCTGGCGCGCGGACCTTCCCCGGGTCCTCGACGAACTGGCGGAAGCCTGGAGGGATCCGGCCGCCTGGACCGGCATGACCCGCGCGGGCGGCGTGGACCTGCCCGGCGACATCGCGGCCGTGGTGGCCGCCGACGAACTGGTGATTCACGGTTGGGACCTGGCCAAGGCCACCGGCCAGGAGTACGTACCCGATCAGGCCGCGTTGCACGCCTCGCACGAGTTCCTGCTGGCCGCCGCGCAGGACGAGAGCCGGGGCGGGGGCATCTTCGGAGCCGTCGTGCCCGTACCGCAGGACGCTCCGCTGCTGGACAGGGCAGTGGGGCTGAGCGGGCGCGATCCGGGCTGGACGCCACCGACCTCCCCGTGAGCGGAGGCCGACGAGCGCGCGACGGCGCCGGCCGCGGGGCCCACGGAGCGTCAGCGCAGGGCGCTCTCGCCCCTGTGGACGGCGCGCAGGGAGCGTTCGACGGTCTCCCGCTTCTCGCCGACCGGAGCCACGTAGTCGATGACGTCGCGCGCGGCGTCCTCCCCGAGCGTCCGGGCGACCACCCAGGTGGCGAGGTACTGGGACGCCAGGCAACCGCCCGCCGTGGCGATGTTCCCCTCCGCGTGGAACGGCGCGTCCAGCACGGTGACGCCTGAGGCTTCGACGTAGGGCCGGCTCGTCATGTCCGTGCAGGCCGGCATTCCGTCCAGCAACCCGAGCCGGGCCAGCACCAGGGCGCCCGAACACTGCGCGCCGATCAGCTGTCGCGAAGGATCCAGCACCAGCCTGGAGATCAGGCGGTCGTCGGCGACCACGTCCCGCGTCTTCACTCCGCTGCCGATCAGCACGACGTCGGCTTCGGTGACGAACTCCATCGGGCGCTGTCCCGTCACCTCGACGCCGCCCATGGACGTGACCACCGGTGTCGGCGTCGTGATGAAGGCCTCCAGGCCGTCCTTGCGACACCGGTTGATCAACGCGGAGGCGATGAAGCTGTCGAGCTCGTTGAACCCGTCGAAAGTGACCACGGCGACCTGCATCACAACTCCCTCGCGCACGGTGTCGGATCTTGAGCCTCCCCGGCCCACGGCTCCGGGTCGAGGGCCAATCGGCGGCCGGTGGCACGCCTTCCGCCCCTCTGCTTCCGCTCCGCCGTGCTTCCGGCATCCCGCGGCGGGCCGACGGCCGATCAGCTTCCGCAGGCGCAGCCGGCCGCGGCCTCGGCCGCTGCCGGGGTCCGGGCGGCGTCGGGGGACTGTCCGTCCGCGGGGTCGCAGCAGGCCCGCGGCGCGCTGTCGGCGCTCTTGCCGAGGGTGGCGGCGTCGGCCTTGACGACGTACACCTCCCACGGCTCCCGGCCGGGGCCGGTCACCCAGACCTTGTCCTGGAGGGCGTAGCAGCAGGAGGTGTCGTTCTCCTCGAAGGTGGCCAGCCCCGCCTCCTTCAGGCGGGTCGTGGCGGCGGTGACGTCCTCGGTGGTCGCGACCTCGACGCCGAGGTGGTCGAGGCGGGTGGGCTCGTCCGCCCCGCCCTCGATCAGGACGAGCTTGAGCGGCGGCTCGGCGATGGCGAAGTTGGCGTAGCCGGGGCGGAGCTTGGCCGGTGTGGTGTTGAAGAGCCTGGAGTAGAAGGCGATCGAGCCCTCCAGGTCGGCGACGCGCAGGGCGAGCTGGACACGGGACATGGCGGTCTCCCCTTCGGCATTCTGTTTCGACGTCTGTCGATATAGAAGACGTTGCCACTGGATTAGATAGCTGTCAACATAGAGGCATGTCGAAACAAGCTGGCCTGCCGCTGCTGGGGCAAGGCGATGCGGCGTGCTGTACGCCGATGGTCCGCGAGCCGCTGGGCGATGAGGCCGCAGCCGGGCTGTCGCGGATGTTCAAAGCGCTGTCGGACCCCATCCGGCTGCGACTGCTGTCGCTGATCGCCTCGTACGAGGGCGGTGAGGCGTGCGTGTGTGACCTGACCGGCCCCTTCGACGTCTCCCAGCCGACGATCTCCCATCATCTGAAGGTGCTGCGCGAGGCGGGACTGGTCGGCTCCGAGCGGCGCGGAACCTGGGTGTACTACTGGGTGATCCCCCAGGCCCTGGCCCAGCTGTCCGCCCTGCTCGAGGTCCCCGCCGCGCCCGCGAAAGCGGGCACGTGAGCACCTCGGCGCCGCTGGCCCGACGGGCGGCGGTCGAGGCGGCCGGTACGGCGGCCCTGGTCGCGGTGGTCGTGGGCTCCGGGATCCAGGCCACCGAGCTGACCCCGGACGTCGGCCTGCAGCTGCTGGCCAACTCCCTCGCGACCGTCTTCGGCCTCGGCGTGCTGGTCGCCTTCCTCGGCCCGGTCTCCGGCGCGCACTTCAACCCGGTCGTCACGCTGGCCGCCTGGTTCACCGGCCTCCGCGGCCGTGACGGACTCACCCTGCGCGAGGTCGCCGCGTACGTCCCGGCCCAGATCGCCGGGGCGATCGGCGGCGCGATGCTCGCCGATGCGATGTTCGCCGAGCCGGTCATCGCCTTCTCCTCCCACGAGCGGTGGGCCGGGCACCTGTGGCTGGGCGAGGCGGTGGCCACCGCCGGGCTGCTCTGGCTCGTCTTCGGACTGGCCCGGACCGGCCGGGCGCACCTGGCACCGGTTCTCGTCGCCTCCTACATCGGCTCGGCGTACTGGTTCACCTCGTCCACCTCCTTCGCCAACCCCGCCGTCACCATCGGCCGCGCGTTCACCGACACCTTCGCCGGAATCGCCCCCGGCTCCCTCACGCCGTTCATCGCCGCCCAACTGCTCGGCGGCGCCCTCGGCCTGGGCCTCGTCGCCGCCTGCTTCGGCCGGCCGCCCCGCACCCCGACGGACCAGGCCGTCCCTGCCGCCCGCCCTGCCGAAGAAAGCGCGCCGACCTCATGAGCACCCCCACCGTCCCGTCCGTCCCGTCCGTGCTGTTCGTCTGCGTCCACAACGCCGGCCGCTCCCAGATGGGCGCCGCCTTCCTCACCCACCTCGCCGGGGACCGGGTCCAGGTCCGCTCCGCCGGCTCCGCACCCGCCGACTCCGTGAACCCGTCCGTCGTCGAGGCCATGGCCGAGGCCGGCATCGACATCTCCTCCGAGATTCCGAAGGTCCTCACGGTGGAGGCGGTGCGGTCCTCCGACGTCGTGATCACGATGGGCTGCGGCGACGCCTGCCCGTACTTCCCCGGCAAGCGCTACCTGGACTGGACGTTGACCGACCCCGCGGGACAGGGCGTCGCGGCCGTCCGCCCGATCCGCGACGAGATCGAGCGGCGCGTCCGCGGCCTGCTCGCCGAGCTCGACGTCCCGGCATCGGCGTGACCGCCGCCGCGGGGGGCGTACGGGTCGAGCCGATGCGGCCCGAGCACGCCGGGCAGGTCCTGGCGGTCTACCGGCTCGGCATCGACGACGGCAACGCCACCTTCGAGACCTCCGTGCCGACCTGGGAGGCGTTCGACGCCGCCAAGCTGCCCGAGCACCGCCTGGTCGCCCTCGACGGCGCCGGCCGGGTGCTGGGATGGGCCGCGGTGGTACGGGTCTCCGACCGGTGCGCGTACGCCGGGGTCGTCGAGCACTCCGTCCACGTCCACCCCGACGCCCGCGGCCGCGGAGTGGGCCTGGCCCTGCTCGACGATCGAAGAGCCGACGCCCACAGCAGGTCACCGGCGCGCGTGAGGCAGACAGACGCGGTTCAGCGTCGTGTACACGAGCCGCTCCAGATCGGACCGGCCCGGGCCCTACGCTGAGCTGGGCACGATCGAGCCGAACATGTCCTGGCGTGAGGGGGGAACGGGTTGGGCAGGCAGGAGAGGTACCGCAAGGTGCTCAGACCGCTGCTGGGGGCGGGTCTGGAGGTGATACCCGACGCGGTTCCGGCCTCGGCGATACCGCATGTCCTCGGGTACGAACGGGAGAGGCACGTCGGCGGCTTCTTCGTCGAGTACGAGGACCCTCGCCTGGTGCAGCGGCTGAACGACGGCTGGTACGAGCTCGCCGTGTCCGCCGGTCTGCTCGACGAGAACCGCGAATTCCTGATCATGTTGCCACGGGGCACCTGGACGGCCGCGGAAGACCGCACGCTGCGGCACAGGATGCCCGTCTGGCACCGGGTCCGTCTGCTGGACCGGTGGGACGTCATGGGGGCCGGGGCGGCTTCGTTCCTCGGCATTGGCGCCGGCCGTCCCGGCTTCGCCATGCTGGCCCTGGACAACGGCGTCTGGCTCATGGCGGACACGTATGAATCGGGGGTCGGCGTGTACGCGGTACGCGACCCCGCTGGTTCCCCGGGGGTCCTGCGCGGCTTGGAATGGCTCGCCGCGGAGGACGTCTACAGGGACCCCGAGTTCCGACGTGAAGTCGCCGCCTGGCTGGAGCAGCGGCGGCAGCACTGACCGACCGGCCCGGGGACGGCCGGGCCACCAAGCCCCCTTCGCGCTCTGTGTGGACCAGGCCGCCCCTAGGATCGCCTGATGATCAGACAGCCGCGTCCGCTTTCCTCCTCCGTGTCCTTCGACGTGGCCGACGGACACGGGGTCATCGAGGTGACCGGCGACAACGGTGGCAGCCTGCTCCTGCTCGCGGGTGATCCGGGGTTCCTGGAAGCCGGCGACGGCTGCGGCAGCGTGGGCTGGCTGGCGGCCCGCGCCGGTACGGGCGGCCCCGGGCTCTCCGAGGTCAAGTACCTCACCGAGTGGCTCAGCGTCCCCGGCCTCGTCCCCGACCCGCGCACCGGCCGAGCCGAGCCACCGGATCCGGAAGCCCTGCGCCCGCTGCTGTCACTGCTGTCCCCCGGGCGGTACGTGATGTCGGCCGCGCTCGCTCCGCACGACCTGCGGGTGGTCCACCCGCGCGCCCTCCGGGTCGAGAGCTGGTACGCCGACGAGGAGCTCGCGCTGGTGACCACCGACGCGTGGCCGCCCCGCGACCACCGGGCGGTGCGCCGCTACCGCGATCGCATCCGCGCCGGGGGCGGCCTGCCGGCACTGGTCGCGCTCTTCCCGACGGCCGAAAGCCGGGTGGGCTACCTCCTCGACGGACACCACAAGCTCGCCGCGTACGACCAGGCGGGGGCCCGTCCTCTGGTCATCAGCCTGGCCCCCCAGGTGCCCCGCCCCTTCCGGCACGACGACCTCGACCGGGCCCGGGCGGCTTTCTCCGACAGCCGGCCCCGGCATCAGGGCGACCCGCTGAGCAGGGTCCTCTCCTCCCTGCGGGCGGACTTCGCCTGACACCGTGCCAAACGGCCGTTGTCATTCCCCGCCGCGCTTCGTCGCTGGGGGCCCCGTGCCGCGAGGCCGTCGCGGGCGGTCCTGTGGACCGCCCGCCGGGTGCTACGGCGTGGGGGGCGTCGCCGCCTCGTTGTAAGCCTTCCAGATCAGCGGCGGGAAGGCGCTGCCCCGCTCGGAATCGGGGCCGCCCACACCCTGCATGGGCAGCAGTCGCGGTACGTCGGGCTTCGTACGGAACATCGCGACCGACGTGCTCAGTTCCGGCGTGGCGCCGATGTACCAGGCAGAGTTCATACGGTCGTTCGGACCGGTCTTGCCCGCCCAGGACGGCGGGCTGGTCCCCCAGCCCTTCGGCGGTCCGACGGCGTTCGAGCTCACCTGGCGGAGCGCCGCGCCCACGGTCGAGGCCGTCTCGGAGCTCATGGCCCGCCGCGGTTTGGGGTGGCCCAGGCCGTCCACCGCGACGCCGCTGCGTTCGGCCCTGACCACCGAGTAGGGTTCGGTGGCCCGGCCCTGGTTGACGAAGGTCGTATAGGCGCTGGCGAGCCGGACGGCGCTGGGGGTGGAGGTTCCGATCGAGAAGGTCGGCTCCAGCTTGGCCATGCTCTCCTCACGCAGTCCCGCCCCGACCGCGAGATCCTTGACGTTCTTCAGCCCGATCTTCTTGCCGCTCTCCACGAACGGCGTGTGGTCGGAGTTCACCAGGGCCGCGTGGAGGTTCGTGGGTGCCGTCGGCGCGTCTGTCGGCCTGGGCTTCGGGGGGTCCTGGTCGGCGCCCTCCGCGGGCCGTTGCCCGCCTTCGTGCTCCTTCTCCATGGCGGCGGCGTACACGAAGGGTTTGAACGCCGAGGCCGCGGGCACGCCCGAGGTGTCCGCGTTGTTGGTGAAGTGCTCGATCGCGTCGGAGCCGCCGTAGACCGCGACGATCGCTCCGTCCCTGGGCCGTATCGAGGCGGCGCCGACCTGCACGTACTGGTCCTCCGCGCGCTGCTTCGGGTCCAGTCGTTGCGCGCACACCTGCTCGACGGCCTTGGTCAGCGCGAGCACCTTGTCCTTCTCGAAGGTGGTGTGGACGCTGTAGCCGCCGGAGGCCAGGTCCTTGTCCGTGATCCCGCTGCGGCTCTTGAGGTACTTGTTGGCGATGTCGACGAGGTAGCCGATCTGCCCGGCCTGGCTGGTCGGCTTGACGGGGGACTTCGGCTCGGGAAAGACCGTGTACTTCGCGCGTTCCTGGGCACTCATCGAACCCGTTGCGACCTGACGGTCCAGGATCCAGCTCCAGCGGTCCTCGGCTCGCCGGCGGTTCTCGGCGCTGAGGGACGGGTCGAAGCTCTCCGCGCCCTTGAGGACAGCGGCCAGCAGGGCGCCCTGGCTGGGGTTCAGCTCACGGGCGGGGATGCCGTAGTACGCGTACGAGGCCGCCTGGATGCCGTAGGCGTCCCGGCCGAACCAGGAGGTGTTGAGGTACCCCTCGAGGATCTCCGACTTGGGCCGCTGGTTGCTGATCTTCAGGGCCAGGAAGAGTTCCTTGACCTTCCGCGCGACGGTCTGGTCCTGGCTCAGATAGGTGTTCTTCACGTACTGCTGGGTGAGCGTCGAGCCGCCCTGGGTCTCCTCGCCCTTGACGATGTTGACGGCGGCCCGGCCGATGCCGGTCACCGACACCCCCGAGTCGGTGTAGAAGTCGGCGTTCTCCGCCGCGATGACGGCGTGCTGGACGAACTCGGGCACCTGGTCGAGCTTCACGTCCTGCCGGTTCACATCGCCGACGCTCACCATCCGGCTGCCGTCCGCCCAGTAGTAGAGGGTGGCCTGCCGGCGCGCGGAGTCGTGCGGGTCCGGGATCTCGACCTGCAGGTAGACGGCGGTGAAGAGGGCGGCGAGGGCGCCGGAGAAGAGCAGGAACAAGCCGGAGGTCAGTTTCCAGGACGGTGTCCAGCGCCGCCATCCGCGCCGGCCGCGCCTGGGGAGGTCGATGAGGCGGCGACGCGCCTTGCGGGCCGCTCTCCTGCGGCTCTTCGCTCGGCCCGCGGCGCGCCGTGTGCGTTTCGGACCTTCCGTCCGCTCCGGTCCTCCGGTTTCGTCCCTGGCACCTCGGTCCGCGCGGTGTTTGCGGGGCAGCCTCATGGGGGATGCGGACCTCCTCGATCGCGAACCGCCACCTCGGGGGCGGTGACGGATTCGACCGAGAAGATGATCAATCCACCTTCGGGGTTGGGCCGTTCATGAAATGTTCATACACGGCACGGGGTTCAAGGCCTGCAGACCATCGACTCGTCTGTTTGATGCCGGTTTGACCGGGGGTTCGATGCGAGCCGAGCGGCGGCGTCGATCGGGAAGGCCGCGCGGACCGCCCTCATGATCACGGTCGTTAGACTCCCCGGGTTCGCACGTGTGGTGTCGGCCCCGCCGTTGACGGAGGAGTTCACGGATCGCGTGGTCGGCGAGTGGAGGATTGCTGCGATGCCCGAAGACCAGGCGATGGACGATGACCGGTGGTCCGGGTGGCCCGATGCGTGGGCGGGCACGGATGTCGACATGCGCACGGTCGTGAGCGCGATCCCGCGGGAGGTCAAGGACGGGTTCGAGTACGACGAGATCCCCTGGCAGCGGTTCCCTCATTTCTACGGCTCCGGCGAGGAGATTCCCGGATTCCTGGCGACGCTCGCCTCCGGGGACGCCGAAGACACCGAAGCCGCCGACAAGGCTTTGCTGCGGCTGTGGGACGGTCTCCAGCATCAGGGCAGCACGATCGCGGTGGGAGCACTGGCGGTGCCGTTCCTGCTCCGGATCGCGGTGGCCGGATCCCCCGGGCTCCGCGCGGCAACCCTACGCCTGGTGGCCGAGATCGGGCGATGTCAGCACCACGGGGACGGATCACGCGAAGGCCTTCTCGCCGTCGCCGAGGATCCGTCGATGACGGAGGGCACCACGATGTGCCCGGTGGACTGGACGATTCAGGCCGCTCGCCACGCCGTCACGGTTGACCTGCACCTCCTGTTCCCTCTCCTCCCCGACCCCGATCCCGACGTCCGCTCCGCGACCGCCTTCGTCCTGGCGGTCGCGACCGGCGAGACTCCGCGGATCGCCTCGGCCCTGCGCCGCAGGCTGGCGGTGGAAGACGATCCGGTGGTCCAGGTGAGCCTGATCCTGGCGATCGCCCAACTCGCCCGCGAACACGGGGATGAACACGCTCGGGTGTGGGCACGGGAGGTGTGGTCGGATCCCGACCGCTCGCCCGAGATGCGTATCGGCGCCGGCCTGGCCTGGCTGTGCCTGGCCGACGACGACCCCGCCCCTGACGAACTCCACGCCCTCCTGACCGACCCGAGTACCGATCGACTCAGCGATCTGCTCCAGCGGGTGCCGTGGCTCCCACCGGTCGACTCCCACAGCGGCCTGCGCCGCTGCATCCACGAAATGCTCAGGCCGGACATCCCCTGGAGCGCTTGACGGCCCTCCGCCCCCGCGGCCGCCGGCCGGCGGCGCTCGGACGACCCCGGCCTCGGGGTGCGGGGCCGGGGATCTGGGACCCGACCGTCGGTTCCCTCGTCGGCTCCGTCCCGGACTCGCGGACCGCGCACTCCCAGGGCGTCTCCAGCGGTCCGTGTTCCCGCCCGGCGATCGTCTCGATGTACTGCGCGGGCGGCAGCGATCCGGGCGGTGTCGTGTTCACGCGGTGGTCTCCTTCGGGGTGCGCTGGCCGGGGACGGTGCGGTCGTTCTGCAGTTCGAGGAGCTCGCGGAAGAGTCCGTTCGCCCTGGACAGTTCGGCGAAGGTGCCTTCCTGGACGACCCTGCCGTGGTCGAGGACGACGATGCGGTCCGCGACGGCGACGTTGGCGAGGCGGTGGGTGACCAGGACCACGGCGCGCTCACGGGCGGCCCGGCGCAGGTTGGCGAAGATGCGGTGTTCGGCGCGGGGGTCGAGGGCGGAGGTGGGTTCGTCGAGGACCAGGAGGGCGGCGGGCCGGTAGAAGGCGCGGGCCAGGGCGACGCGCTGCCACTGGCCGCCGGAGAGTTCGGCGCCGTTGAGCCATTCGCGGGCCAGGAGGGTGGAGAGGCCCGCGCGGAGTTCGTGCACGACCTCGTCGGCACCGGCCGCGGCGGCGGCTTCCCAGACGTCCTTCTCGTCGTCGCTGCGCGGCTGCCCGAGGGTGATGTTGTCGCGGGCGGTCATCGGCCAGCACGAGAAGTCCTGCGGTACGAGGGAGACGTGCTTCCAGGCCGCGTGGGGGTCGAGCGCGGTCGTGGGGTGCCCGTCCCAGGTGACCGTGCCGGCGGTGGGGAGGTGGAGGCGGGTGAGGAGCTTGGAGAGGGTGCTCTTGCCGGATCCGTTCTCGCCGACCAGGGCGACGATCTCGCCGGTGCGGACGCTGAAGTCGATGCCGTCGAGGGCGTTCCTGTCGGCGCCCTCGTAGCGGTAGACGAGGTTCTCGGCGCGGATCTCGCGCGGGGCGCCGGGGACGACCTCCCCGGCGGTGAGGCGGTAGCCGCCGGTCTCCTCCAGGAACGTCGACCAGTCGTCCATGTACATGCCCGTACGGAAGATCATGGCGGCGTTGCGGACGACGCCCTGGACCGAGCCGGTGACGGTGCGCAGCGCGAGGACGGCGGTTCCGGCGGCGGCGACGGTGAGGTGGCCGGTGGCGAGGAGGGCGACCAGGACCCCCCAGACGACGGCGGAGGCCAGGCCGCCGCCGAGTGCGCCGAGGAAGGCCATGCGGGCGCCTTCGGTGACGGCCTGGCGGTGTACGGCGGTGACCCGGTCGGTGAGGTGCCGGTACTTGCCGAGGAGGAAGGGCGCCATGGTCCCGGCGCGGACCTGGTCGGCGGAGTGCCGGTCGGCCAGGTGCCAGCGCAGGACGCCGATCATGCGGCTGTGGCCGGTCGTCTTCACGGCGGCCAGGTAGGTGACGCGGGCGCTGTGTACCTGGGCGATGCCCTGGGGGAGGCTGGCGAGGACCAGGAACGGCAGGAGGAGGGGGTGGAGGGTGCCGAGGACGACGGCGCCGGCCAGGAGGGATGCGAGGGCGGCGAGGAGGTCCTGGCCCTCCTCGATGATGTCCTTGGAGACGACGGCGCCGCGTTCGGCGTTGTCCCACCGGTCCTTGAAGCCGGGGCTGTCGTAGGCGGCGAGTTCGCTGCCGGTGGCCGCGTCGAGCAGCATCAGCTCGTACTCCTGCTGGAGCAGGGGCGAGATGCGGGAGGACAGCCACGTGACCACGATGTAGAGGGTGGCCCTGATCCCGGCCGCGGCGGCGAGCACCGCGACGGACGGCCACGCCTGCCACAGCCGGTCGGTGATGTTTCCGGAGGAGATGAGCGCGGTGATCGTCGAGGTGGTCGCGAACAGGCCCAGGGCCGCCGCGATGCCGGAGACGACCTGGCAGGACAGGAGCCCGGCCACGGACGCCCGGTCGACGCGCCACGCGATCGACAGGGAGCGCTTCATCAGGTGCGGGAGACGCCGGGCCATGTGGCGCAGCGTGATGTACTTCGCGGCCTCCCAGCGGGTGTCGCCGTCCCACGAGAAGGCGATCTCCTCGTCCGCCCGTACTCCACTGTCCTCGCCGGTCATCGGATACGCCTCCGTGAGTGAGGGGGAGGGTCAAGACTCGGTCCGGAACGGGTCGTTCGGAAGACCTCGGTACGGCGATCACCCGAAGGTGTCACCGTCCGAGGTCATGCGTGGGCGGGCGCGGGCGGGCGTGCGCGGGCGGTCATGCGGCGTGGGCGCAGGACCGGTCCCGGGTCTCGCCCGGAAGCGTACGAGAGCTGCCCGGCGGTCAGCCGCGCACGTGCAGCCCGAATCCCGAGCGGCCGGCGGGCTCCAGACCCTCCTTCAGGTGCAGCGAGGGGATCTCGTAGTCGCCGAAGTTCTGCTTCCGGAACGCGATCGGCTCGGTCGACTCCAGGGTGAGCAGGCGCCGCTGCCAGGCCTCGGCGACGGGCGCGTACTCCTCGTCCGTCATCCTGTCCACGCCGTACAGCACGAACGGCGGCAGCACCTCGATGCCGGGGTAGTAGAGGATGCCGTGGTGGATCGGGAACAGCAGGTCGTCGATGGGGCCGTTGATCCCGCGGGCGGAGTAGTGCGACTCCGGGCCGCCGACGGTCACCGACAGCAGGGCCCTCCTGCCCGCGAGGGTGCCTTCGCCGAAGCGCTCGCCGTACTTGGTGTCGCTGTGCTCGCCGACGCCGTACGCGAAGCGGTAGGTGAACACCCGGTCCACCCAGCCCTTGAGGATCGCGGGCATGCCGTACCACCACAGCGGGAACTGGAAGACGATCGTGTCGGCCCACAGCAGCTTCTCCTGCTCGGCGAGGACGTCCGGCGTGAGCGTCCCGGCGTTGAAGGCCCGGCCCGAGTCGAGGGCGACCCTCAGCGGACTCGACGCGGCGGGGCCGTAGTCCGCGGCGTCCACCACCGCCTTCCAGTCCATCGCGTACAGGTCGCTCACCCGCACCTCGTGCCCGGCGGCCTCCAGGGTGGACACCGCGAGGTCCTTGAGCGAGCTGTTGAGCGACTTCGGCTCGGGGTGGGCGTGGACGATCAGCGTCTTCACGGGAACTCCTTCGGATCGGATGCCTCGATCCTGGGCGCCGCGGCGCCCAGCGTTCAGGGGCTCCTCTTCCGTCGGACCGGGCTTCCTGGTATTGGCAGGGCCACCTTCACGGGCATCTCCGAGGCCATACTGGGGACATGGACGATCTTGCGGGTTTCCTGCGGACCAGGCGTTCCCGGGTCGATCCGGCGGCCGTCGGCATACCCGCCGACAGCCGCCGCCGGGTCGAAGGGCTGCGCCGCGAAGAGGTCGCGCACCTGTCCGGGGTCAGCGTCGACTACTACGTGCGCCTGGAGCAGGGCCGCGCGACCCAGCCCTCCGAGCAGGTCCTCGACGCGCTCGCCCGCGTCCTCGGCCTCGACGAGACCGAACGCGGGCACCTCTACCGGCTCGCCCGGCAGCGCCGGCGCAGCGCGAAGTCGCCGGGCGGGCGGGTCCGGCCGGAACTGCTGCGCGTCCTCGGCCTGGTCACCGGCGCACCCGCACTGATCATGGACCACCGTCTGGACGCGCTCGCCGGGAACCGGCTCGCCGGGCTGCTCTTCGGCCGGCCGATGCCGGGCCTGAACATCGCCCGGCACATCTTCCTGGAGGAGGCCGAGCAAGGCCTCTACGCGGACTGGGAGACATGCACCCTCGACGTGGTCGGGCACCTGCGCCTGGCCGCCGGGAAGTACCCCGAGGACCCCCGACTGGCCTCGCTCATCGGCGAGCTGGCGATGGGCAGCGAGCGCTTCCGCCGCCTCTGGGCCCGCGCGGACGTGCGCGCCCGCACGCACGGACGCAAGGCGTACCGGCATCCGCTGGTGGGACTGCTGGAACTGCACCAGGAGAACTTCGCGTTGCCGGACGAGTCGGGAGTGGAACTGCTGGTCCTGTCCGCGGCCCCCGGCAGCCCCGCCGAGGACGGGCTGCGCCTGCTCGCGGGCCTGGGCGCGGACAGCGGTGACGCCGCGTATCCCCCGGCGGACGCCCGGCTCCGCGAGTAACCCGACGAGCGCCCGGCCCGGCGGCTGCGGACGCTCTCGGAACGGCTCACCGGCGTGCGCTACCCCTTCGCCGCGACCGGGTCTCCCGGAAACGGGTGATCCGGGAAAGGGTGATCCGGGAAAGGGTGATCCGGAAAAGAGGCCCGGCGCAGCCCCGTTAGTGTCTGTGGTCGGATGCGAAGGGCCGGGGAGTGTGAGGTGGGGATGAAGATTCATCGTCCGGGGCGGCCGGAGGACCTTCCGGAAGCGGGCCTGTTGTGGGCGCGGTGGGCCGCGCTCGCCGCGGTGACCTGGGACGCCGAGGAGGAGAAGGAGACCTTCCGGCGCGGGTACTGGCTCGCCGGCAGTGCCGGTGGGGACGGCCGCGCCTTGCACTACGACGACAGCAGCTGCAGCCGATGGGTGCTGGTCCGGGCCGACGGCGGCCGGGCGGTTCTCTTCGGGCAGGACGATTCCAGCAAGGTCGGGCGGTACGAGCCCGCGATCGACCTCCTCGCCGGGGCGCCCGGGTGGGTGCGCCGTGAAGTCCGGGACGACCTTCTGGTCCAGGGAAGGATCGAGTGCGTCTACTGGTTCGAGGACGGTTCCTGGCACCGTGCGCCGTACCCCGACGACCTGGGCGACGACGGGCTCGACTGCGGGATGAGCCATCTGTCGTCGTCCGACCACGCCGTCGAGGCGATCTGTGCGCTGTTCGAGTTCGACCACGAATACGAGGGCGCCGTGGAAGCCTGCGAGCTGTTCGTCGAGCACGCGGAGCGGGGCACGGCCACCACCGAGGTCGTGCGCACCTTCGCCGACGAGCTCGTCCGGGTCCATACCGAGTACGACCTGTCGCCGCCCTGGATCCCGATCGCCCGGTCGGAGACGGACATCGCCGCGATGACCGCCCTGATGCGCCGGAGGTGACTCCGCGGCGGGACCGCGGCGGGCGTCAGGCTCCGCGGCGGGCCCGGCCCGGTGCGCGGAGCTCCGGGTACCGGGTACCGCCTACGCCGTCCCGCCGCGCTCAGCCCGTCGGCCGGTCCGCCGCGGTCCGCCCGTCACAGAACACCTCCCTGACGAGCCGCCGCTTCACCTTCTCGAACGCCTCGACCGTGGCGGCCAGGTCGAGCTCCGCGTCCCCGCAGGTCACCGAGCCGGTCAGGGTCCTGCTGCCGTCGGGCGTGCTGTACATCAGCGCCGCCCAGCCCCAGAACCCGCCGTTGTGCTGGAAGATGGTGCCGCCGTCGTCCGTCTCCTCCGCGAACACCCCCAGGCCGTAGCCCATCTTGGGGTGCGGCGTGCGCATCTCGGCCAGCAGCGGGGCCGGCAGGAGCCGGCCTCCCATCAGTGCGGAGAAGAAGGTGTGCAGGTCACGGGTGGTTGAGATCATGTCACCGGCGGCGGAGATCCAGGAGGGGTTGAAGCGGGTGGTGTCGGCCACCGTCCACCGGCCGGCGTCCTCGTACCCGTAGTAGCCGTGGGCGTGCGGCTCGGGGATCTCCGGTGAGGCGTCCGGCACCACGGTGCCCGTCAGCCCGAGCGGATCCAGGACCAGCCGGCGCATCTCCTCGGCGTAGGAACGGCCGGTGGCGTGCTCGATCAGCAGCCGGGCCAGTACGTAGTTGGTGTTGGAGTAGCTCCAGTCCGCCCCCGGTGCGAACCGCGCCGGCCGGGACAGCGCGGGCCGTACCAGCTCCTCCGGCCGGTAGGTGCGGGACCGGTTGTCCATCCACTCCTTGCCGATCCCGGGGACTCCACCGGGCACGACCGTCCCGTCCTCGTAGACCTCTCCGGTGAAGCTGAACAACCCGCTGGTGTGCTGGAGCAGCATCCGTACGGTGATCCGTCGGTCCAGTCCGAAACCGGGCAGGTGGTCGTCCGCCGGGGCGTCCAGCCCGATCCTTCCCTCCGCGACCAGCCGCAGCACCAGGGTCGCCGTGAAGGTCTTGGTGATGCTGCCGATCCGGAAGTGCCCGTCGGCCGGTGGCGCCTCCGCCCCGCCCAGCTCGCGCACCCCGGCGGTGCCGACCCATTCGCCCCGCTCGTCGTTCACGCGCAGCTGCACTCCGGCGAAACCGGAATCGACGATCTCCTGGATGGCCTCGCGCAGCTCGGGGCGGTCCGGCCCGGCAGCGGTGGTCTCGACGGTCTGGAGGGACTCGCTCATGGTCATTCCTCATCTCGCGGCAGTGGGTGTCCGGCACGGCTCGACGGCGCGACGGTGGCCCTGCCGGCCACCGGCCCGGCCCCGTCGAAGCGGCCATGCGAGGAGCGTGCACCCTGACCCAAGGTCAACCTCAAGCCCTGTGCGGACCTTGGGGTCACCGGCACCGATCGCACGGGTGAGGGGATCCGAACGGACGCGCGCTACCCTCGCCCCTGGGACCGCCCGCGGCCCGTGACCGCGAGGCGGGCGTACGGGCCGCCGGCGACCACGGCCCCGCCCCGGGCGGGGACCCTACGATCCGGAGGTGCACCGAGCCGATGGCAGACGGGCTCACGATCGGTCAGGCGGCGGCGTACGTCGGCGTCACGATCAAGACGGTGCGGCACTATCACCGGCTCGGCCTGGTCGCCGAGCCGGAACGCGACGGTTCCGGCTACCGGCGTTACGGGTCGGCCGACCTGCTGCGGCTGGTCCAGGTACGGACGCTGGCCGGGGCGGGCGTGCCGCTGGCCGAGGTCGGTGAGCTGCTCGACGCCGGTCCCGAGCGGTTCGCCGCCACCCTGGACGACGTCCGCCGTCGGCTCACCGAACAGATCGAGGACCTGACCGCCCGGCGCGACACACTGCACCGGCTCGCCCACGGCGACCGGGCCCTCCTGCCCGACCGGGCCTGCGCGGTCCTGGACGGACTCGCCGGTCTCGGCTTCGGCGCCGACTACGTGGCCACTCAGCGGGAGGCGTTGGTACTGGCCCGGGCGCTGGTTCCGGAGGTCTTCGACAGCTTCCTGACCCAGCTCGAACGGTGGCTCGACGACCCCGCATGGATCGAGCTGACCAAGCGCGGCCGGGAGGCGATGTCCTGGGATCCGGACGACCCGCGGATCGACGCACTGGCGTCGGAGCTGGCCGACAGGCTGCTGGCCGAACGCGAGCGGCTGGCGATGCCGGACGGGTTCCGGAGCCGGTCCGACACCGCCTCCCGGTACGGACTGGTCAACCACCACCGGGAGGAGGGGTCGCCCGCCCTCGTCCGGCTGAACGCCCTGGTCGAGGCGAACCTGCGCGCGGCCGGCATCGACGTCCCGCGTCAGTGAGGGCCGTCCGGCGCAGGAACCCCGGCGGTGGGGGGTGCCCCGTCCGGATCAGGCGGGCCGGCGCCAGTCCCGGTCCAGGCGGTCGGCCAGTCCGGCGGCGGTGAACGCGGCTTCCAGTTCGGAGTGGCCCTCGGTGAAGTGGGCCCAGCTGTCGCAGTGGACGGGCACGACGCGGCGGGCGCCGAGGATCCGGGTGGCCTCGGCGGCCTGGGCGCTGTCCAGGACGATCAGGCGGCCGTCGAAGAGCACGGGGAAGCGGGGGGCTCCGGCGAAGAGCACGGCGGTGTCCACCGGGCCGAAGCGCTCGGCGATCTCCCCGACCGCGTCGAGCGATGCGTTGTCGCCGCTGACGTAGACGGTGGGCAGTCCCTCGCCGGTCAGGACGAAACCGATGACCTGGCCGACGATCGGCTCGACCTCCTCGCGCGCTCCGGGTCCGTGGACGGCGGGTACGCCGGTCACGGTGACCGTGCCGCCGCCGGGGCGGTCCAGCTCGACGGATTCCCAGTCGGCCAGGCCCCTGGCCCCCTCCCCGAGGCGCTTTCCGCCACCGGGGGTGGTGAGGGTGAGCGGCACGTCGGCGAGCAGGGCCCGGCCGGAGTCGTCGAGGTTGTCGGGGTGTTCGTCGTGCGAGAGCAGGACCACGTCGATGGCGCCGAGGTCGCCGGGGGCGGCGGCGGAGGGGGCGGTCTTGGTGAGCGTCGTGCCGGGTACCGGGTAGTCGCCGGGGCCGTCGAACGTCGGGTCGGTCAGGAAGCGCAGGCCGCCGTACTCGAAGAGGGCGGTCGGGCCGCCGAGGACGCGGACGGGGAAGTGGTCGGTCGATGCGGGCACAGAGGACACGGAGAAAGCACCTCACGGATAGATTCGATTTAACCGTGACGTGACGGTAGCCGTTTCTCACGGATGACCGCAAGCCGTAACATGAGGAACATGAAGGAGTCCGTACGGGAAGAACCCCTCGTGCCGCCGGCCCAGGGCGAGCGGGAGCACCTCTCCCTCGCCCTCGCCAACAGCGCCGTCGCACGGCCCGGCGGGCACACCATCGATCTCCTGGGGACTCCCGCACAGGCGAACCTCTGGCTGACGGAACGCGGCCTCGCCCCGGCCGACGCGGGCATGCGGGAGATGTGCACGGCGCAACTGCGCGCGCTGCGCGAACAGATCAGGTCGCTGTTCGCGGCCCGCGCCGCCGGGCTCCCCGCCCTCCCCGCCGCCGTCCGGGCCGTCAACGACGCGATGACCCGCGTCCCGACCGCCCCGCTGCTGGCCTGGGACGACGAGAACGGCCCCTACCGCGCCACCACCCACCCCACCACCGCGATCGTCGACCACGCCCTGGCGGCCCTCGCCGCCGACGCCGCCGACCTCCTCACCTCCCCGGACGCCGAACGCCTCACCGCCTGCGGCTCCGCCCCCTGCAACCGCTACCTGCTGCGCCACGGCCGCCGCCACTGGTGCTCCACCCGCTGCGGCGACCGGGCCCGCGCCGCGCGCGCGTACGCCCGCCGCGCCCAGGCCGGGGCGGAGTGACGCATCCGCCCGACGGGCCGGCCGCCGGGCCGCCGAGCCGCCGCACATCGGTCAACAGCATTCCTTAACACCCGTGCAGTAAGCGGCCACTTCTGCTGAAGACGCCAGGTGCCGAGGATGGGGGCATGCAAAGGATCTGCGTCATCGGCGGAAGCCGATACTTCGGAAAGCTCCTGGTGGAGCGCCTGCAAGCCGACGGCCACCAGGTAACGGTGATCAACCGCGGCTCCACCCCGCCGCCCGCCGGCGTCGAGCACCTGGTCGTCGACCGCGACGACGAGGCGGCCCTCGTCGCCGTACTCGGCGCCCGCACCTTCGACGTGGTGGTCGACCAGGTCTGCTACACCCCCGTGCAGGCCGCCATCGCCGCCCGCGCCTTCGCCGGCCGTGCCCGGCGCTACGTCATGACCTCCACGATCGAGGTCTACGACCCTGCGGGCGCCGCACTGCCGGACCCGGCGGGCGCTCCGGTCCCGGAGGAGCACGTGGACCCGGGTGCCTGGCCGGTGGCCCCGGACCTGCCCTGGCACGACGAGGCCTACCTGGAGGCGCACTACGCCGAGGGCAAGCGTCAGGCGGAGGCCGTCTTCACCCGCGCCGGCGGCTTCGCGTTCGCCTCCGTACGCAGCGCACACGTACTCGGCGGCGGGGGACGGGAATTCACCGGCCGACTGGCGCACTACACCGAGCGCATCGCCCACGGCGAAGAGATCACCGTGCACGCGAGGGCACTGCCCACGGTGTTCATCCACTACGCGGAACTGGCCGGCCTGCTGCGGTGGGCGGCGACCGGCAGCGATTTCACCGGCCCGCTCAACGCCTGCTCCGACGACCTGCTCGACGTGCGCGACCTGGCCGCGACCGTCGCCGCGCAGACCGGCCGGGAGCCCGTCTACCGGACCGCCGCGGCCGGAGAGCCCGCCTCCCCGTTCTCCTTCGACCGCCACTACGCCATGAGCAACGCCCGCGCGAAGGAGCTGGGCTTCGCCTTCTCCCGCACGGCCGACTGGCTGCCCGGCGCCGTCACCGAGGCCCTCGTCGCGTCCGCTGCCCCCACCACCTGAGGAAGCAGAGCCACCACCATGCGGTACCGAACCATCGGGAACACCACCGTCAGCGCCATCGGCCTGGGCGCCATGCCCCTGTCCATCGAGCACCGACCGGACGAGGCACGGGCCATCGCGACCGTCCACGCGGCCCTCGATGCCGGCATCACGCTCATCGACACCGCCGACAGCTACCACTGGCACGCCGACGAGACCGGGCACAACGAGCTGCTCATCGCCCGCGCCCTGGCCCGCTACGGCGGTGACACCTCCGACGTCCTGATCGCCACCAAGGGCGGCCGAGGGCGGCCGGGCGACGGCAGCTGGACCGTCACCGGCGGCCCCGCCCACCTCAAGCGCGCGGCGAAAGCCTCGGCCGGGCGCCTGGGCGTCGACGCGATCGGCCTGTACCAGCTGCACAAGCCGGACCCGGCCGTGCCCTGGGCGGAGTCCGTCGGCGCCCTGCGCGAGCTGCTCGACGCCGGCGTGATCCGCGCCGCCGGGATCTCGAACGTGAGCACCGGCCAGATCCGCGAGGCGCACGAGATCCTCGGCGACGGGCTCGTCTCCGTCCAGAACCGGTACTCGGCCGCCGTGCGCGACAGCGAGCCCGAAGTGCGGCTGAGCGCCCGTCTGGGCCTGGCGTTCCTGCCCTGGAGCCCGCTCGGCGGGATCTCCCGCAGCTCCCTCGACGGCCCCTCCGGGCAGACGTCGGCGGACACCGCCTTCCACCACATCGCGGCCGAGCACGGCGTCAGCCCGCAGCAGGTCGCCCTGGCCTGGCTGCTGGCCCGCTCCCCGGCGGTGATCCCGGTCCCGGGGGCGAGCCGCCCGGCCTCCGTACGGGACTCGGCCCGCGCCGCGACGCTCAGGCTGAGCGCGGAGGAACTGACCCGGCTGGAGGCTCCGTGCCGGCCGTACGCGTCGAACTGACCGGGCGGCTACGCATCACCGTGCTCACCTCGCGGCCCGCCGGGGTGACGCGGCAGCCAGGTGGCCGGTCCGCCGGCGCTCCCACGACCGCACCTCGTCCGTCGGGGTCGATCCGTCCTGACCGTTGCGGTCACCACGCGTCGATGACCGGCGTCGGGCGGACGTCCCCGTCCACCATCTGGAAGATCGCGTCACGCCTCCCGAGGCTGATGTGGTTGCCGTGGTACTTCAGCCCGGTGGTCGGGACCTCGCCGCCCGTCAGGCGCGCGATGATCGCGTCGGTCGCCCGCATGGTGGTGAAGCCGGCCGAGGCGCAGGACATCGGCAGCGGCCGGCCGTTCTCGCCGATCGCGTAGGCGCAGTCACCGGCGGCGTAGACGTCCGGGTGCGAGACCGAGCGCATGGTCCGGTCGACGGTGATCTGGCCGGTCCCGGCGACCTCCAGGCCGGCGGCGGCCGCGATGGGGTGCACGGCGAACCCGGCCGACCACACGGTGACGTCGGCCGGGACGGACGTACCGTCGGCGGCGATCGCCCGCGTCGGCTCGACGGCTTCGACGGCGGTGTGCTCGTGGACGGTGATGCCGAGCCGGTCGAAGGAGGGGCGCAGGTGACGGCGGGCGTTCGGGGAGAGCGAGGCGCCCGGCTCGCCACGGGCGGCGAGCGCGACCGAGAGATCGGGCCGGGACTCGGCCAACTCGGTGGCCGTCTCGATGCCGGTCAGCCCCTCTCCGGCCACCAGCACGGTGCCGCCCGCGCCCAAGGCGGCCAGGCGTTCTCGCAGCCGCAGTGCCGAGGACCGGCCGGTCACGTCGAAGGCGTACTCGGCCGCGCCGGGGACGCCGTGGTGGGCCACGGAGCCGCCGAGCGCGTAGAGGAGCGTGTCGTAGGCGAGCTCGCCGTCGCCCTCCTCACCGGCCACGGCGACGGTCCGGCGCTCGGGGTCGACGCCGGTGGCGCGCCCCAGGCGCAGCCGCACCCCGGTCCCCGCGTTCGAACGACGGTCACGACGGACTCCTGCACACGCGGGAACTCGACGGAGAAGGGTCCGGCCCCGGGTGCGGCGGCAACACCACCCGATCGCCACACTCGGATGGCGGTACGACCCGCGGCCGTCACGGTGCGGGGACACCCTCATCGCGGGTCGGGCCGGCCGCGGCCATGATGGCCTGCCAGGGGGCGGAGTCGAAGATGAGCGTGATCGCGGTGATCCGGCCGTCGTGGAGGCGGAAGTGCTCGGCGGTGCGCTGGGTTATGCCGACGGCCGGGGCGGTGTGGATGTCGTAGACCAGGGTGGCTTCGGTTTCGCCGTACAGCTCGCTGATCAGCTCCACGCCGGTGACGATGCCCAGGAGTCCGTCGAGTCCGTCCAGGTGGCCGGCAGGGCTGTCGGAGGTGATGAACGGGCTGCGGAAGAGGAACCCTTCGCCGACCCGGGCGGCGGCCGCCGCGACATCGCCGCGGAACCGGGCCTCGTGGTAGGCCCTGACCGTCTGTCGTGTGGGTGTGTCGGTAGTGGTCATGCGGTACTCCGTCTGGTCGGGTCGCGTCGGGTCAGGAAGCGGGCTGGTCGGGCCGGACCGTGTTCAGGTACTGCTCGATCCGGTGCTGGTTTTCCACCAGGCGCAGACACAGGTGCCTGAACCGGGCGAGTTCGTCCTCGGTGAAGCCCTGGAAGACGGCGGACATCGCGCGCTGCGTCGGCTGACGGAACGCTTCCAGCCAGTCGCGGCCTTCCGGTGTGATCCGGGCCCGGACCGACCGGCGGTCGTGCCGGTCCTGGACCCGCTGCACCAGTCCGTCGCGCTCCAGCGTGTCGACCAGGCCGGTGACGTTGCGGGAGCTCACGCCGGCCGCGCGGGCCAGTTCGCCGATGCTCAGCCCCTCTTCGGTGGCCGCGCTCAGGCGGGTCAGGACGTCGAGGGCTCCTGCGCTGAGACCCCGCCCGCCCGCACCCTGCGCGCGCAGCCGGTCGACGGCCTGCGAAGCCGAACGGACGGCCGCGGCCGCCTCCAGCGCGAGCGAGCCGCCACCGAGCGCGAAGGCGCCCATGGACGCCCGGACACCGGGGTCGTAGAGGAAACCGTCGGGGTCACGGGACAGACCCTCTGAGTTATGTACGTGCTTCATAATGAAGCAGCACTTTATCTCCCCCGGGGGCGTCACACCAGCCCGCGCTCCCCCCGGACCGGCGCCTCCGGGAGGGGTGGCCGCGTCGGTTCAGGGCTGGGGCGGGTGCGTGGCGAGCCAGTGGCGGGCGATCTGTTCGCGCGTGGCCACCCACGCGCCGCCCCGCCGCGCGACGTGTTCCAGGAAGCCGTCGAGGGCGCGGATGCGGCCCGGCCGGCCGATGATGCGGCAGTGCAGGCCGACGCTCATCATGCGCGGCCGGTCGGCGCCCTCGGCGTGGAGCGCGTCGAAGGTGTCGACGAGGTAGGCGAGCATGTCGTCGGCGGTGGTGAAGCCGTGGACGATGAGGAACTTGAAGTCGTTCGCGTCGAGGGTGTACGGCACCACCAGGTGCGGGCGTCCGGCCGCTTCGGCGTAGAACGGCAGGTCGTCGGAGTAGTCGTCGGAGTCGTAGAGGAAGCCGCCCTCCTCGGCGACGAGGCGCCGCGTGTGGGGGCTGGTGCGGCCGGTGTACCAGCCGACAGGCCGACGGCCGACGAGCCGCTCGATCGTCGCCACGGAGTGCGCGATGTCCGTGCGCTCGACGTCCTCGGGCACGTGGCGGTAGTCGATCCAGCGCCGGCCGTGGCCCGCGACCTCCCAGCCGGCGGCGCCCATCGCCCGTGCCGCGTCCGGGTTGCGTTCGAGCGCCTGCGCCACGGCGTACACGGTGACCGGCGCGCCGTGCGCCGCGAGGGTGCGGGCCACGCGCCAGAATCCGGCGCGCGCACCGTAGGCGAACAGGGACTCGACGTTCAGGTCACGCCCGCCGACGACGGGCGGCGCGCCGACGAGTTCGTGAAGGAAGCCCTCCGAGGCGGGATCGCCTTCCAGGACGTTCTGTTCACCGCCCTCCTCGTAGTTGAGGACGAGGCTGACGGCGACGCGTGCGCCACCGGGCCAGGCGGCGTGCGGCGGCTCGGCGCCGTAGCCGACGAGGTCGCGCTGCTGCTGCTCGGACACGGGCGGCACCCTACCGCCGATGGCGCATCGGGCGCGGAACTCCGCCCCCGGGGCACGTCATTCGTCCGTGGCGCCCCCGGCTTCCTCGGCGCCCCTGGCGTCCCCGGCTTCCCCGGCTTCCTCGGCTTCCTCGGCTTCCTCGGCTTCCTCGGCTTCCCAGCGCAGCAGGTCGCCCGGCTGGCATTCCAGGACCTCGCAGAGCGCGGCGAGCGTCGCGAAGCGCACCGCCTTGGCGCGGCCGTTCTTGAGTACCGCCAGGTTGGCGGGCGTGATGCCCACGCGGTCCGCGAGCTCCCCCACCGACATCTTCCGCCTGGCCAGCATCACGTCGATGTCGACGGCGATCGCCATCAGATCACCTCGTCCAGCTCGGCCTGCATCCGCGCGGCTTCCACGTCGCGCGCGACGGCCTGGGTGAGCAGCATCCGCAGCACGAGCACGATGAGTGCGACGCCCAGGATGGCCACGCCGACCCCGCCCATGATGACGGTGACACCCGGGTCCTCCCGCTGACCCGGCGCATTGATGATCGTGACCGCGAACCACACGAGGGCGGCCGCCACGATCGCGCCGATCACTCCGTCCACGTACCGGAAGGCGGCGTGGGAGAACACGGTTCCGCGTCGCACCATCGCCACCAGCCGCCATACGCAGACCAGGGCGACCTGGGCCGACAGCATGCCCAGGATCGTGATCACCCGAAGCGGGGTCAGCGGGAGCGACCCGTCCTCGGGATCGGTCGCCAACGCCCACACCATCATCGCCTGCACGAGCACGGTGCCGACGAGCACCACCGCGAGCACGGCGCGCAACGCACCCACTGCCAGCTTTCCCATGACCCACCCTTCCATCGACTTACGATCTGAATCTATCGATTTTCGATAGATGAGACAAGGTCTGGGACGGAGGGCGGGCGTCATGGCGAGCACGGGAACGGTTCAGACGCTCTCCTTCTCGGCGTCACTCAGCGGAGGGCCCTGCAGAGGGGGCAGCTTCCGGCCGAAGAGCATGGGGACGAGCATGTCCGGGGAGAACAGGCGGGTCGCGGGCTTCTCCAGGCTCATCACGTCCAGGAGGGCGCCGAGGGCACGCGGGCTGCGGGCGCCCGTTTCGACGGCTCGGTCGACGTAACGGGCGAGGAGCTTCTCGACGGCCTTGGGCGGCGTGTCACTGGCGCCGGGGTAGAACGCGTCCTGCCCCACGGCGAGGTCCCACGCTCCGGCGACGGGCCGGGCCGCGGACTGCTGTACGCGGCGGGCCGTGCCGGGGGCGGTGAGGCCGGCGGAACGCAGGACTCCCCTGAGGGCGACGGCACACTGGGCGGCGACGGTGAGGCCGTGCCCGTACACGGGGTTGTATCCGGCGATGGCGTCGCCGAGCACGGTGAAGCCGTCCGGCCAGGCACGCATCTTCTCGTAGTAGCGGCGCTGATTGGCGGTGCTGCGGGTGGTGGCGATCCCGCCCAGGGGTTCGGCTTCCTCGATGAGTCTGCCGATGACGGGGTCGCCCAGGCCGAGGGCGAAGTCGACGAAGGCGTCCGGGTCCTGCGTGGGCTCGCCGCCACGGGTGCCGGACAGGGTGACGATCCACCGGCCGTCCTCCACGGGGAGGATGATGCCTCCCCGGCCTGGTGTTCTGGCCGGGTTGGCCTGCACGTTGACCAGGGGGAAACCGCCCACCGTCGCCGCGGGAGCCCGGTACACGCGGGTGGCGTAGGCGACGCCCGCGTCGACCTCCCGTTCGGTGACGGGGGGCAGACCGAGGTCCACGAGCCACGACGGGGCGCGGGAGCCGCGGCCGGAGGCATCGACGACCAGGTCCGCGGACAGGGGCCGTACGCCGGTACCGGACCGGATCCGGACGCCGGTGACGCGGACGGCATCACCCTCCAGGCCCTCGGCGACGGCCTTGTCGAGCAGGCTGATGCGCGGATCCCCGAGCACCCGCTCGCGCAGGGCGTGGTCCAGGAGGTTGCGCGAGGAGACGAGGTTGCGGTGGTGGGTGGACCTGAACCGGCGGAACCAGACCTCGTTCGGCGCCCGGGAGACCATGTCGCCCATGATGTGGACCAGTCGGCCCCCGCGGGCGACGATGTCGACGGTCAGGCCGGGCAGGAGCTCTTCGAAGGCCCGGACACCGCCGCTCCACAGGAGGTGCGCGTGGCGGGCCTGCGGCACGCCCTTGCGGCCCTCGGGTCCTTCGGGCAGCTCGTCCCGCTCGATGACCGTGACGTCGGCGAACTCGCTGAGCACGGACGCGGCGAAGAGGCCGGCGGCGCTCGCGCCGATGACGACGGCGGTGGGCCGGACGGGGCTGGATATCTCAGGCATGGGGGGTCACGCTTTCTGCGGTGGTCTTCCTGGCGCGCGGGATTGCCCTCGCCTCCATCTCAGTTCGGGCCGGCGGTCCGTACGAGTGTCAGCTCCCGGTCCGTCAGGGGCGGCGCGCTCAGGGGCGGGCGCAGCGGGCCGCGCAGGGCGCCGAGGAGGACGCGCGGCTTGACCAGAGTGGTCAGGGGGGCCTGGAGGGAGGTGACGTCGAAGAAGTCCTTGGTCATGGTGAAGCTGCCGCAGCAGGTGTTGAGCAGGCGGTAGGTGTAGCCGGACAGGACCTTGTCCTTGCGCGTCGGGGTGCTCTGGCCGCTCCCCTGGGCTCCCGGATAGAACACGTCGTGCCCGAGTGCCAGGTCCCAGGCTGCCGCGACCGGTCTGGCCATGGCCTTCTGGACCCGTCGTGAGAGCCGGGGCGCGTCGACCCCGTGGGCCGACGCGAGATCGCGGAGCGCGAGCGCGGCCTGGGCCGCCACGGACATGGCGTGCCCGTAGATGGGGTTGAACGCCGCCAGGGCGTCGCCGAGCACGACGAACCGTTCCGGCCAGTCCCTGACGTTCTCGAAGTAGCGACGGGTGTTGCGCGTGCTGCGGTTGACCGTGACGTCGGTCAGCGGATCCAGGCCGGAGATGATCTCGCCGATGACGGGGTGGCGCAGTCCGCGGGCGAACGGTTCGAAGTCCTCGTTGACCGCTGTGGGCTCGCCTCCCCGCGTTCCGGCCGCGGTGACGATCCACCGGCCGTCCTCGATGGGCAGGATGCTGGCGCTCTGCCCGGGGCGTGCCGTGCGGGGGTCGGACTGTACGACGACCATGGGGAAGCCGGCCGTTCCTTCGGGTGCCCGGAAGACCCGGCTGGCGTACGTCAGGCCGAGGTCGAGGGAGCGCTCGGGGGCGGGCCTGACCCCCAGCTCCGCCAGGTGCCGGGGGGCCCGCGAGCCGCGCCCGCTCGCGTCGACGACGAAGTCGGCTTCCAGGGCCGCTTCCCGGCCGTCCGCCCCCCGGGTGCGCACGCCGGTGATTCGGGCGGCGGTGCCGGTCAGGCCCTCGACGCGGGTGCGCTGGAGGACGGTCACCCTCGGATCGGCCAGCACGAGCTCGCGTACCACGTGGTCCAGCACGTCACGGCTGCAGGCGATCAGGAAGGCCGTTTCGGCGCTCCAGCGGCGGAGCCAGCCCTCGGCGGTGAATCCGACCATGCCGGTGGGGATCGGGATGCGGTTCGCGCCGGCGGCCATCCACCGGTCGGTGACTCCCGGCAGGAGGGCTTCGGCGGCGTGCACCCCGCTGCTCCAGAACATGTGCGCGTGGCTCGCCTGGGGAAGTCCCTTGCGGGGGGCCGGGACGGCCGGCAGTTCGTCGTTCTCGACGATGAGGACCTCGTCCACCGCCTCGCGCAGCGCGGCAGCCGCCAGGGTGCCGGCCAGGCCGCCACCGATGACGACGGCCCGGCGCCGTATCGCCGCCGTGGGGGTGTTGCTGGGGTGGGTCATGTGACTGCTCTCTCGCGGGCCGCCGAGGGGCGGGTGCCGTCTTGGTCAGGGGAGCGGGGCCACCCGGCCCCGAACCGGACGGATTCCGTGTGCTCCGTGTGCTCCGTGTGCTCCGTGTGCCGGACGCGCCGGCGAGTGGTCAGACGCGGTCGGAGGTTCGCTCGAAGAGCGACGGCCGCCCGAATTCCCGGCTGCCGGTCCGGTCGGGAACGGCCAGGTCGCGCAGGGCGTCCGAGAGCCGCACGAGTTGTTCGTCGTCACCGGAGAGCATGCTCTCCAGGCTGCATTCCCCCGGGTCGGCCCCGGTGCCGCGCAGGGTGTCGAACGCCTCTGCCACCATGGCGACGTGGCGTGCCGCATCCGGTTTCAGCCCGCCGGGGAACGCGTCCGCGTGTCCCTCGTCCTCCGCCCGGCGGTCGAGGCGGGACGCGATCAGCCGGAGGCCGTCGCGGATGTCGCAGGTCCGGCGCAACTGGCGCTTGCCGAGCGAGGAGCCCCAGGGAATGCGCACCAGTTCGTACGGGGTCACCGCGCGCATGGTCAGCCACAACGGACGCAGACGCCGGTACTGGGACCACCGGCGCCACAGGCTCATCACGCACTGGCTCGCGGAGGGCAGGGCGAGGCCGACGCACTGGAGGAGCGAGGCGAGTGAGGAGACCGTAGGGGCGACGGTGGTGCTGACGCCGTCCCAGTCGTGGCCGGCCCATCGTGCCCCGATGGCCGTGAGCTTGCACGCGACGTACACCAGGCTCAGGACCGAGCCGGTCATGATGAGGAGCAGCCCGGTCCGCAGCAGCCCCGGGACCTCGCGGGACCAGCGCCAGCACAGGCGGGCCAGGACCAGGTTCGCGAGCCCGTAGGCCAGTACGCACAGGACGACCATCTCCCGGACGTACGGGGTGGTGGCGTAGTAGGTGTCGAAGTCCCGGAGACGTTCCTCGGACGCGTCCCCGAGGGCGAACAGGGTGAACTGCGTCGCGATCAACGTTCCGTAGACGCCGACGCACCAGCGGGTGGCGGCCCGGCGCCGGTCCCGCGGGCCTCCGCGCCAGGTGATGGTGAGGTTGATGAGCGCGGCGCTGGCGGCGGTGACCGTGCCGTAGACCAGCGGGACCGAGAAGTTGGGGATGCCCGTGAGCGCGTTCACCTGGGAGATCGTCGGCGGCGCCGCGAAGAAGAACACGGCGGCGCCCAGCGGCAGGAGCAGGGCCACGGAACGGACGAGGGGATCGCGCCAGTGTCTGACGAGTGCGGGCGCCCTCAGGGCGAAGGCGACCGAGAGGACGCCGACGAGAAGGTAGAAGTACACGGTGGTCATGCGTGCTCCCTCTCCGGCGCCGGCCCGCCCGGACCCCCGGAGAGGATCCGGGCCAGCGCGTGCGAGATCCGTACCAGATCGCGCTCTTCGCCGGGTTCCGTCTGAAGTTCACGGGAGGACGCGATCACGTGGCGCTCGGGGTCGGCGCGCAGCGCGTCGACGGCGGCGACGACCATGACCGCGTCCGCGCCCGCGGCGGCGTCGTCGTCGGAGGCCCCATGGGCCAGCGCGTCGGAGAGTGCGCGGGCCCGCAGGGTGAGGTCGAAGTAGGGGTTGAGGGTGAGCAGTCCGTCGTGGATGCCCGATTCGCGGTGCAGCCGGCGTACGCCCACCGTGGAGAGCAGCGGCATCCTGACCACCGCCGTGGTCGGCGTCAGCCCGTGCAGCAGGCGTGACAGGGTGCCCAGCCGGCGGTACCGGGTCCAGTCCCGCCAGGGTCCCTTGAAGCGCTGCACGGCGAGGGGGAGGCCGAAACCGAGGAGGATGAGGCAGAAGGAGACCGTGACGAACGGCCGTGCCACCTCGGTGCTGAGGACGTCCCAGTCCGTTCCGGCCCATCGGGCGCCGACGGCCGCGAACTTGCACACGTCGAAGCCCAGGGTGCTGGTGTAGCCCGCGATCAAGAGGGCCAGACCCACCCGCAGCTCCCTGGACACATCGCTCAGCCAGCGCCGGCACAGGGACGCCATGATCAACGCCGCGGCGGAGTGGCCCACCAGGTAGAGCACGATCATTTCGCGGATGTACGGCGTGTTGGCGTAGTAGGTGTCCAGGTCCTCCAGCCGTTCGACCGGGGCCTCACCGAGGGCGAAGAGCGCGTACATCGCGACGGCCAGGGCCGCGTAGGTTCCCGCGCACCAGCGGGTGGACCGCCGGATGCAGGCGGGCGGGCCGCCTCGCCAGTTGATGATCAGGATGATGCCCGATCCACAGCAGGCCATCAGGAGCGAGTAGAGGAGGGGCGCGGCGAAGTTCGGCACGCCCGTGATCTCGTTGACTTTGACGATCGTCGAGGTGGCCCCGAAGTAGAAGACCCCCGTGGCCGTCAGCAGGAACACCACCACGGCCCGGAGAAGGGGATCGCGGGTGTTCCTGCGCAGGCTGGGGAGCCGGACGAGGACGGCCACGGTCCCCAGCGCCGCCGGAATGAAGAAGGCGAGATCGGACATGGTTCAGCCCCGTATGCCGTGGTGGCCGAGCGCGGCCGCGATGCGGCCGGAAGTCGTACCGCGGTCGAGTACGGGTGCGTCGGGCGCGGCCAGCAGGTGCCGTACGGCGTGTGCCAGTTCGAGGCCGTAGCGCTCGGCGGCCTGCTCCTCCCCCGCGTGCTTCCGGGCGGCGGCCCTGTCCTGCTTGAGGAGGGCGGGACTGTGTCGTCCCGCGACCGCCAGGGCCGACTCGACGACCGCTTGTAAGTCGGCGTCGTGGCGCAGGAGGCGAGCGGCCGCGGAGCCCTCGGTCACGTGCAGGTGGCAGTGGCCCAGCTCCAGGTGGCGCAGCTCGTGCCCGGTGATGACGATCTGGTGTTCGGCCGCGGTCTTCTGTTCCACGACGACGAGGTCCCGCTCCCCGAGGTCCAGGGCGAGACCGCTGGCGGTACCCGGAGGGAAGGGCGTGGTGCGGAACTCGATCGTGCGCCCCCGGCGCAGCCCCATGGCGTCGCAGAGCGCGCGGCAGACCGCCTCGGCCGGAGCCGGAGACTTCAGGTGTCCGATCCCGTCCGTGAGGGCGCCGACGGACCGTCGTATCTCCCGCTGCTTGAACACGTGTCTCTCCCCTGCTCCTGCCCGTGCTCCTGCTCCTGGCGTTGCTTCCGGCCCGGGCCCCGACCCTGTTCCGCGACGGGCGGGAGCTCGCGCCCTGGCGGATTCCACGCGGCCGGCCCGCACGGCCCCGGTGCAGCGGCCGGCCGCTCCACGAACCCTCCGTGCCACGACCGGGGAAGGGCACGGCCCCCGGGCCCGCCGGCGCGAAGCGGACGGCGCACCTCAGGACGCATCGCCGGGCGAGCGCCGGTTCCCTTCGGCGTTCTTCGCGGGGATCTTCGCGGAGTTCTTCGCGAAGTTCCCGTCCTGCCCGCCGGCGTGCCCGTCCGCGTGCCCGCCGACGTTCCCCTCGGCCGCACGCTCGTCCATGTACTCGTCGAGCCATTCCAGCAGCCTGGTGCGCCCCTGGTCGGTCAGCAGGGCCGCGCGCAGCGCGATGCCGTCGACGCCGTGCCGCTCGTAGAGACTCGGCCGCCGGGGGCCGGCCGGGGCCGCCGCCAGGACGCCGCGTTCGCTGTGCTCCCGGTACTCCAGGAGCAGCCCCTTCTCGATGACGGCCAGGACGCAGCTCAGCGCCTCGGCGTCGTCCGACTGGAGGAAACCGGCGGGCCGTTCGAAGAACCGTTCCAGCCGGGAGCAGTGGTCCATCGTCGGGCGGCGGTCCCCGCCGAGCAGCGCCTGTACCTGTTGCCGGGAGATGCCGCTCTGCCGGGCGATCTCCCCGTGCGAGAACTTGCGGCCGTTCTCCTTGCGGTACGTTTCGTGGAGCAGGTCGAGCCGCTGCCGGAACCGCTCGTGGATGTCCGGCTCGCCCGCCGGCCGCCCCTGGAGCAGCGCTCGTACGACGTGGAGCGGGACCCCGGAGGCGCGGTGCAGTTCCTCGGGATCCAGGACCTCGTCCCGGCCGCGGCCCAGCTTGGCCCCCAGGTCGACGACCCGGTCCACGACGGTGGCCAACTGCGGGGCGGCCACGGGCGGTACGGAGAAGGCTTCTGTCACCGGCTGGTCTCCCCACGTCGCGCAGGACGCCTCACATCGGCACCCTCGTCGAAGCGCCGGCGCAGCGGCAGTTGCCGAACCGATCCTGCCACAGCCGTGGCAGGCGATCCATGGAACTTCGGCCAAACCGCCACGGTCGTGGCAGGAAGTCGACGGCCGCCGACTCCCCCGCCGGACGCCGATCACCGCCGAACGGGATCCCGGGATTCCAGGTGATCCGGATCGTCGGCCGGGGCGGCGGCGCGCAGCGCCGCCTCGACCCGGCGGTTGCCGGTCATGGTCGACGTGACGGCGGTCATGGTGAGGAGGAGGCCGGCGGCCGCGTAGAGGGGGGTGCGTACGTCGTAGGCGGTGGCCAGCCAGCCGCCGAGGAAGGCGCCGAACGGGGCGGCGCACATGGCGAGCATGCGCGAGGTGGAGGCGACCCGGCCCATCAGGTGCGGGGGGACGATCGCCTGTCGGAGGGAGGGAGCGAGCACCATCGTGGCGCCCATGCCCGCTCCGCAGACGGCGAGCGCGAGGCCGGCGACGTACGGGTTCGGGGCGGCGGCGAGGCCCAGGATGGCGAGTCCCTCGACTGCGGCCGTGCAGGTCAGCGCGGTGCCGGTGCCGAGTCGCCGGCCGAGGAAGGAGGCGATGCCCGCGCCGAGCAGACCGCCGGTGGCCTCCGCCGCGAGGAGCAGGCCGAAGCCGAAGGTGTCGATGCCGAGACGGTCGTGCGCGAAGAGGGCGAGGACGGTCTCCACGGCGAGGAAGGCGATGTTCCCGACCGCCGGACGCAGCGCGAGCCCGAGCAGCAGCTGATTGCGGAACACGTACGAGGCGCCGGCCCGCGCCTGTCGCAGCAGCGATTCACGGGCCTGCGGTACGGGCCGGGGTGCGGCGGGCAGCGACCGTACGAGCAGTGCGGAGAGCGCGAACGACACCGCGTCGGCGAGCAGCGGTACCGCCCTCCCGAGTGCGAGCAGCGCACTGCCCGCGGGCGGCCCCGCGAAGCCGGACGCGGCGGTCTGGGTACCGCGCAGGCGGGAGTTGGCGCGCTCCAGGAGCGCGGGGTCGCGGCCGAGCAGATCCGGCAGATAGGCCGTGGCGGCCGTGTCGAAGAAGAGTCCGCCGAGGCCGAGCAGGAAGGCGACTGCCGCGAGCAGCGGAATGCTCAGCGCGTCGAGCGCGGCCGCCGCCGCCGGTATCGCGAGCAGCACGGCACGCGCCGCGTCCGTGACCCACATCGTGCGCCGGCGGTCCCACCGGTCCACCAGTGCACCGCCGAGCACCCCGAAGAGCAGCCACGGCAGCGTTCCGGCGGCCGTGACGACGGCGAGCGCCATCGGATCCCGCGTCAACGTCAGCGCGAGCAGCGGCAGCGCGGCGTGCGTCACTCCGTCACCGAGGGAGGACACCGTCTGCGCGGTCCACAGCCGTCCGAAACCGGTCGGCAACTTTCTGACGTCTGAGCTCACTTGGCGTTCCCTTCGGCCTGTCGGCGCGGTGCCGGGTGAAACAGTGCGAAGACGAGTGACGCGTCCGGCAGCGAGGGGTCGGACAGCTCCCGGTACTCGTCCGCCAGGGCCTCCAGGCGCGCCCCCAGCTCAGCGAACTGCTCCTCGGTGAGCCGCAGATGCGCCATCCGTACGTGCCGCTCGCCGTCCGGCGGCGAGGCCTCCAGGTCCGCCACCGCGTGCCGCATCAGCACGTCCGGCCCTCCCTCGCCGGGATCCGGCAGCACGATCGCCCGCGCGGCCATCGCGTAGTACCGCTCGGTGACCCCCCGGACCTTCCGCGTCCGCACCACCTTCACCAGGCCGGCCCGCTCCAGCAGTCGTACGTGGTAGCTGGAACTCCCCTTCGCGAGACCCACCCGCTCGGCGATCTGCGTGATCGTCGCGGGCTCGAAGCGGAGCACGGCCATGATCCGGTGGCGCGTGAGATTGGAGACGGCGCGCAGTTGCTCGTCGGTGGTGACGTGGAACGTCTCGGGAAGGTCGTCGGTAGGCATGCCCCTAATGGTCAACAGTTCTTGACCATTAGGCAAGGGGGTTTCGTTCGAAGTTCGGACTTCCGCGACCGGCGGTCCGGCACGTGAGCCTTCGCTCCGCTCCTCCGGCAGTCGGACCTGCGGGTTGCCGATGCCTGACTGCGAGTCAGACGCTTGGTACGGTAGGGCCCGGTCCTGCCCACTGATCGAACAGACCCTCTCCGCCCCTGCGGCGGTGCGCCCCGTCGGTCAGCCGCGGCCGATGACTCCGCGCACGGCCCACCGCCGGCGCACGCAGCGGTCGCCGGGGCCGGCACCCGATCCATCACCAACGCTGGAGTTCCGCATGTCTCACCGCACCGGTCTCGTCCTCGATTTCGGCGGGGTGCTCACCACGCCGCTGCTGCCGGCGGTGCTGGCCTTCGAGCAGCGCGAGGGACTGCAGCAGGGCGCGTGCATCAAGGCGCTGTACATGGACGCCGAAGGAGTTCGGCTCACCCACGAGCTGGAGCGCGGCACGGTCAGCCAGACCGAATGGAACGAGGCCGCCGCCCCCAGGCTCGGGGTCTCTCCGGACAATCTGATGGGCCGGATCTTCGCCGACCTGCGACCGGAGCGCACCCTGATCGACGCGGCCGCAGCAGCGAAGCGGGCCGGGATCAAGGTCGGCATCCTGTCCAACTCGGTCGGGCTCAGTCCCTGGAACCTCTACGACGGGTACGAGCTCGAAGCGCGCTATCACAGCGTGGTCATCTCCGAGTGCCACGGGATGCGCAAGCCCGACCCGGAGCTGTTCGAAGCCATGCTGAAGCTGCTGGGGCTCTCGGCCGACGAGTGCGTCTTCGTCGACGACACCGAGGAGTACGTGCAGGCGGCCGAGAAGCTCGGCTTCGCGGGTGTTCACGCGCAGCAGCCCGAGCAGACGGTCTCCCGACTCGAGGCCCTGCTGGGCGTACCCCTGACCGACGCGCACTGAACCGCCCCGGCCCGTCCCGGCACTTCCGTGGTCCAGCGGCGCACCGGGGCGGGCTCCCCCGAACCTGTTGCCAGAGTCGATCCTGGTGACGCTAGGGTTCCCACCTGTCGGCTTCGTACAGGGAGGGGCGCGAACCGTGGACACTCACGTACAGACCCGTGTTTCGGCGTACGCGATCGCGGTGGAGGACGGCCGGCTGCTGATGATCCGGCTGTCGGACGCCTCGCCGATCTTCACACCGGGGCTCTGGCACATGCCGGGCGGCGGCATCGACCCGGGCGAACAGCCTGTGGAGGCCTTGTCCCGTGAACTCCGGGAGGAGACAGGGCTCGAACTCGCCGACGCTCGACTGCTCGACGCGCGGACCTACGCGGTTCGGCGCAATGGCGTGAGCTGGAGCCTCACGGCGTTGTTCTACGCCGTCGCCCTCAAGGGCGGGACGCCGACAGTGACCGAGATCGACGGCTCCACCGACGCGGTCGCGTGGATGCCACTGGCCGACTTGCAGGACGACACCGTGCTGTCACCGGCGGCCGCCGACGCGCTCCGCATGCTTGAGCACGCCGAAGGCGCCGGTCACAGCACTCGTTGAGGACTGCGGCCGGCACGGTTGCCTCGTAGCGGACCGCGAGCATTTCGCATGGCGCGGCGACTGCTCCCTGGCGCCCCGCGAGCCGTCCCGAGATCCGCGTCCATGACATCCGGAAGATCACGCACTTGACCTCGACCGAACGTGAGGTTCTACGTTCTCCCCAGGACCTGCACGGCACGCAGACTCCACACCCGAAGCACCAGGAGGGGACAGCCCATGACGACCCAGCAGCAGCTCTCCGACGCCGAGCTCGCCGGGCAGCCGGCCGCCTACTGGACCGGTGTCGCCTACGAGGCGCTCATCGCCTTCACCCGGGCGCGGCAGACCGAAAAGGGCTACACCCAGCCCCAGTTCTGGCTGCTGCGCAACCTGTCGGAGAACGACATCTCGCCCGACGGCGAGGGGATGGCCCTGCCCGAGTTGTACAAGGCCATGGCCTCCTACATCCGGCCCGAGGACGACCTGGCGGCAGAGGCCGAGGTGCTCGTGGAGCGCGGCTGGCTGACCCGGGACACCGAGGACCGGCTGTGGCTCACCGCGGAGGGGGAACAGGCCCGCGTCGACCTCGCACGCAACGGCCCCGCGATCCGCGCCGTCCTTCACGAGGGCATTGACGACGCGGACTACGTCACCACGGTGAAGGTGCTCATGCAGCTGATCCGCAACGCGGGCGGAACGGCCGCCTGACGGACCGTGGACCCGGGCACCTCCCGGCCGCCACCCTGCGCGGCCGCAGCGCGGAGCCCGCGGCCGGCCCGTATCCGGTCCCCGATCGCGCGGAACCGCCGGAGTCGGTGGTGCCGCGGTTCCGCCCCTGCGGGAAGAGATGCCGTGCGCCGCCCTCAGACGTCGGATCGGGGCCCGAACGGGCTTCCCGACCCGGGTTGCGACCCTCCCCCGTGGGGATCGCTGCCTTCGGGCGGCGCAAACAACCAGCCATGAAGACCCCTCACCTCTCGGGAGGAGCCCGGCCAGCTGGCGGCATGGACAAGATCCTGCTGCACCCTCCGCCCGGTGTCAACAATAGTTTGCACATGACGCCAACTCGGAGGCGGAAAAAGGCTCTTGGATGCCGGTCTGGACCTGGAATCGACTGCTGCCACGGCTTGCCGGTTAGACTTGATGCGGCCAGCATGCAGTTCGAGTAACTTCTCGCAGGGGCGCCCGCCGCCCCGAGTTCTGCCAGTGCGGCGGCGGTTCCCTCGCCAACGCGGCGGAAGCGGTGATGATCACGGCAGTCACCGTGCGGCCGGACAGGCCGTCACGGCGACGGTCACTCGGACGTGGCAGGAAAGGGATCGATGAGCGGCACGGGCGACCAGCGGGCGCTGCTGATCTCAGAGCGTCTCGACTTCCTGTTCGCGCACATCTTCCCGCGGGGCTCCGAGCCCCAGTCGAACGCCGCCGTCAGTCACACCACCGGCGTGCCGCTTGAGTTGCTGCAGGCCCTGCGGGCGGGCGAGCCCACGGGGGAGACCGTCGAGGACGACCCGTTCATCGGCCGGCTCGGGCACCTGCTGAAGACCCGGACGACCGACGAGGGCAAACCCCACACGCAGACGGATGTGGCCAGGGCGTGCGGAAAGTCGCGGATGTGGCTCTACAACCTGCTGGAGGGAAAGAGCAAGCCCAGCCTTGAGTCCACGAAGCTGCTCTGCAAGATCTTCAAGGTGGATCCGTCCTTCTTCACGGATGACCCCCTGGAGGCCCTGGCGAGGCACTTCGGCATCGAGGCCGGCCCCGCGTTCTTCACCCTCCCCGACACCGACGCCCTGGTACAGGAGACCAAGGACCAGGTGGAACTCGTGGCGCTGCTGCGCGAGGCCGGCGCCCCCGCGGTCCTCAGCCGCTACCTCGGGACGTTGCCCGGCTCCCGGGACTGAACGGTTCGCTCCGGCCGCGGCCTCCAAGGCCGCCAAGGCCTCGGCCGGCAGGCTCAGCGGCCCGCCCGGGAAGCCGCCGCCGGAATCATCCGGTTCGTTCGCGATTGCCCCTCCCCCAAGGCTTTCCGATCCAGGAAGTACGCCAACCGGAAGCCTGTCCCACTTGATCTCGCTCGCAATGAACGTACAAGCTACTCACTGTGACTCTCCAGACGTGGGCACGCCATCCCTCCGGCGCTCCCCCGACGCTGGTCAGGGCGGTCGCCCGCCGTGGGGTCGGACGTCCGTACCGCGGTGCGGAGAGCCGGAGTCAGCGAGCGGAGCCCGGCTCCGGGTCAACTGCGGCGCACGTCACCGTCGGCGGTCCATGGGCGTGGGACCACGTACGAAGAATCCAGCAGATTCACGAAAGAACCGGGGCATGCGTCCCATGTGCTGTGGTTTTTGCAGAAGGGGTAGACCGTGGCGGGAATCCGGGAGACCGTCGGAATCGTCTCAGAGACGCTCCGGGAGATCCGCACCCTCCGCAGATTGCGCAACACCTTCTGCTCGCAGCTCGGGCTGCCGGCCCACCCGACCATCGACGAGGTCGTATCGGCCGTCTCCGACCGCTGTGGGGTGCCGATCCGGATCATCCACCTCCCTTTGAAGTACCCGCTCACGGGGGGACTCCTGCGGGGACCCTCCGAGCTCATCATCGTGGTCGACAAGGACTCGCAGAGCATCCTCCAGAACTTCGTCATCGCCCACGAACTGGCACACGCCTTCCTCGGGCACGATCCGGAGACAGCGGGGCATGACCTACAGGACGAGCTGCTCGCCAGCCTGGCTCCCGCCCTCAACCCCAAGGTCAGCCGAATGATGCTGGCCCGCACCTACTTCGACGGGCCCGAGACGACACTGTCCTGCGGGCAGACTCCGCCCGAGCGGGAAGCCGAAACTCTGGGGCGGCTGATCGTCAGCATGATCACCAACATCAGCGGCGACGCCACCACCTCGGTGAGCTCCGCCCTGCGTCACAGGGGGACCGGTGTCTGAGGACGCTGCGAACATCGTCTACCTCACCGTCGCCGCGATCGGGTTGTGCACCACCTCCGCGAAGTTCGTCGCCTGGCAGCGGGAACGCTCACCCGCGCTGCGGCTGATCGCCATGTGCTCCGCCTTGGGGGTGGGCGCCTTCGTGTTCGCGACGCCCGTGGTCTACCGGGGCATCGCGGACCTGACGGGCAAACAGAACCTCGCCGAGCTGCTGGTCTTCCTCTGCATCCTCGGCTTCTTCGCCCACACGCACATCATGTCGCTGCTGTGGCGCCCTTCCCCGCCGAGCGCGACCGGCCGCAACCCGCTGACCGGGCCGTTCGTCGTCTACGGCCTCGTCGTGGGTGCCCTGATCACCGGATTCCTCGCCGCCGGGCTCGACGACGCACCGCACCCGCTGGACTTCAACATCACCTACGGCCGGGACCCCGGCGCTCTGGTCATGCTGGGCGCGTTCCAGCTGGGCCTCGGCTACGCCTCGGTCTCCACCGCCCTGCGGTTCCGTCACAACGCCCTCTCCTCGCAGGACGATCCGAGGCTGCGCCGGGCACTGCAGCACATCGCGATCGCCACCTGGTTCATCGCCGGGTACGTGGCGTGCGTCGGGCCGGCCACCGTGGCCGACGCCACGGGCTGGCGCGGCCTGGACCCCCTCCACGGCCTCGGCCCGGTCTCCGGCACGATCGGGGCCGTCATCATCAACTGGGGGTTCTCCGGTGCCGCCATCGCCACGTGGCGCGCGGACCGGCGGGACTACCTGGCGCTGGCCCCGCTGTGGCAGCTGACGCGTCGCGCCGACCCCCGGATCACTCTGACCGAGCCCAATCCGGTGGCGCAGCTCGGCCTGCTCTACGTACGGGACTGGCACCTGATCACCCGTATGGCCGACATCCTCAGCGGTATCCGCAGCCTGCACCCCTACCTCGGCCATGCCCCCGCCGACCGGGTCCGCGAGGCTGCCGCCGGCACCGGCTGGTCGAAGGACGACGAGCGGGCCGCGGCCGCCGCCGCCGTCCTCCTCGGGGCGGTGGCGCTCGCCGAGGACGGAGCCGGCCGGGTGAGCGGCAGGGGCATCCCGCTGCCGGGGTCCGAGCTGGAAGCGGGTGCCCAACGCGCCCACCTGGTCCGCATGGCCCGCCTTCTCGACCACCCCGAGGTTCTGGCGGCGGCCGGAGTGGACAAGGACGGGCGGCTGGTCTCCAGCTCCTAGCCTCCTGGCCTCCTGGCCGTCCCGGTCGTCCCCGTGTCACCGGTCCCGCCGCGCGCACGCCATCGCGACACGCCACAAGAACCGTGGCGCCTGCAGATCGGCGGGACGCCTGCGCATGTTGACGACGTCGAGGAACCTCTCGTTCACCCACGCGTCCGTCGTGGAGGCCTCCTCCACCCATTCCGCCATCTTCCTGGCCATTCCGTAGCCGCGCGGATAGGGACCCGTGACGTGCGGCTGAGCCAGGTCGGACAGCGTCGAGACCTCCCATGCCGCGTTCACCACGACCCTGATGTGGTGGAAGTAGGCGCGGGCCGGCGCATGGAGGTCGCCGCCCTTGCGCAGGTACGCGGCAAGGCACGACGCGTGCAGAAGGGCACTGGTCATGCCCTGCCCGTACACCGGGTTGAAGGAGGCCACGGCATCGCCCACGACGAACAGTCCTCCGGGAAGGCGCTCCACGGCCCACCAGCGCCTCCGTGAGGAGTGCGCCATGCCGTACGTCTCGACCTCGCCGATCAGCTCGCACCGGTCGGCGACGACGCCGAAGGGGCTCGCGTCCATCTCCCTCATGCGCCTGCGGAACTCGGCGGGGTCCCGGGTCGGGCGCTTCCCGGCGTACGCCGCTATGACCGCCATCCACTGGCCGCCCTCCACCGCGGCCATGGCCCCGGTGTCCGACTGCTCGGCGGTGCCGCTCGCGGCGGCGGGCAGCTGGTGCGCCACGCGAACGTCGGGAAGTTCCGTTCCCCTGCGGAAGCGCGCGGTGGCGTAGCCCAGATCGATCCGCATGCGGTCGACAGGGGGTTCCGGCCACCCCTCCTCCCGGAGCCAGGAGGCCAGCCGACTCGACCGGCCCGTGGCGTCGACCACCGCGTCGGCCGGCAGCACGTGCGCTTCGCCGGAGTCGGCGGCGCGGACGCGGACGCCGACCACCCGCGTGCCCCGAATGTCCAGACCGCAGGCCTTGCCCACCCTCACCGTGACCCCGTCGTCCAGCAGGGTCCGGCGGCGAACGTGCTCTTCGAGGAGGCCGCGGCTCACGCCGATCAGCTCGTTCCCGGGAACGCTGACCTTCCGCCGTCCGTTCGAGAAGAGCTGGATCTCGCTCCCCGACCCGAGGACCGCGCCATCGGCGACCAAGTCCTTCGACAACCCGGGAAACCAGCGTTCGGCCTGCGTCCGTCCCATGTCGAGCAGCGCATGGAGCTGCCCGCTCTGCGGCACACCGCCCCTCGCGACCGTCGCGGCGAGTCCATCGGGCTCGACGACGGTCACCCGTTTGCCAAGGCTCCGCAGGGCCCGTGCTGCGGCCAGCCCCGCGATGCTTCCCCCCAGGACGACTACATGCTGCACGTGCTCCCCCTCCTTCATCGACTGCCCTCACCGTTGGAGAACCCGGGCACGGCCCCGGCACAGCACCCTAGGGCCGTTCTGATCAACGACCAATGTGAGCAGTCGGCTTGGTTGGCGAGAACACGATCAGAAGATCCACTCGGTGAGTCCTGCGGCCTCACGGTGCGGGCAGGGCGCAGGTGGACCGGCCTCCGGCTCTCGGACCGATGGGAGCAGCTCGATCACGTGGAGCGGTACCTCGGATGGCCGCGCGGACGGGTGGCAACGGTGGCAGGCCGCCGGGGCGTGCCCGAGGCTCGTTGACGGGGACGAGTACGAGGGAAGGGCAGCGCCCAATGCCGGAAGCCGACGAGGAAGGCCTCACCGCGCGCCCGATCCGCACGGGGGACCAGGATCGGAGCAGGGCCGAGCGCCTGAAGAGTGCGGTCATGCGCACCCATCTGCTTCCCGCGTTCCTGGTCCTCACCGTCATGATGGTGGCCCTGTGGCTCATGGGAATGCCGTTTCTTCAGGCCCTGACGATCTCGACCGCGGTGAAGATCGTGGTGGCCCTGCTCGAACTCCGTCGGGTGCCCGGTTCTCCCGGGAGCTGACGCACGCGGCTGTCGGCAGCCGCACGTGTCCCGCGAGCTGTCGCCCCAGCCGCTGATCGCCGGGGGGACTCGGTTCACGCCGCGTCACCGCGGCGCTCCACCGGCCCGGCGCGCCCCTCGGGGCCGAATCAGAGCGCACGGGACCCGGCTCCGGACGGGCGCCGGTCCGGTCGTTACGGCAGTCGCCTCAGCGGGCGCATTCGCCGCCGCCCGTACCGTTGGCCGGGACGGCTCGGCACGGTCCGGTGTGCCCGTCCCACGGCCGCTTCGGCGGCCTGGTGGCGCCTCCGCCACCGCCGCCGGCTGCCGTCACCAGCCGGGAGGCCAGGTCCAGGGATCCGGAACGGACGTCCGAGCCACCCCACCGCCGCCGCCGTAGACGGAGTCTGAGGACCCGCCGGTACCGCCGCCGTTGAAGCCGCCGGGACCGGGAGCGCTGTCCCACCCGACTCCGCCCGCGCCGCCGACATTGACCTGAAGTGCCTGGCCCGGCGTGACGGGCAGCGTGCCGACGACCTCGGCGCCGGCACCCCCGGTGCCCCGGGGTTCGGGGCTCCGGCCGCAGCCCCTCCGGAAGCACCCCGGGCATCCACGGACAGCTGCGTCACTCCGTGGGTACGGTGAACGTCTGGGGCGCCCCGGTATAGTCGAACGTGCACACCACCTGGTTGCCGGTCTGCACGCAGCCCTGGGCGGCGGCCGGGGCGGCCAGGAGCGGAACGAGGGCCCGCGACATCCCTGTTGCCAGGAGGGTAGCTTCGGTGGCGGCGACGGACGGGGAAGAGGGCATGCGGACTACTGGTGTCGAGGTCTTCTCCTGTGCCGTGTGCGGCGCCGGGCTGTCCCTGCCGGTACGTGAGGTGCGACCGCCGGCGGAGGACGAGGGTTGGACGCCGCTCGACTCCCCCGTGGACCCCTGCCCGCCCAGAATGGCGGCGGGCACCTTCGCCCGCGACCCGGAACCGGGGCGCATCACCTGGGGCTCGCCGCCCAAGGGCTTCCGTACGTCCCGCGCGGGGCACGGGCCAGGGGTGGACCTGCTGTTGAGCCCGGCCGACCTGGTCGGAACCACGAAGATCCTCAGCCGATGGGGCGGCTGCTGCGGGCCGGGCGGGCACGAGGGGGCGAATCTGGCGTGCGCGGGGTGTGGGGCGGAGGTCGGGCTGTGGATCGGTGACTGCTACACCTGGCTGGAGGTCGTCCTCGACGGGCGCCTGGTCAGGCGTTCCCCCGCGGCTTGAGCACCTCTTCCTCAGCCCGCCGGCCGTCGCGGCCCTCTCCCCCGCACCGCGGGGCCCCCGGCGGGCTTCCGGTCCGGCCGGGGTGCGTGAACGGCCCCCGCAGGCTCCGCGACCGTCAGCCTGCACTGGCCGTCCTCGCAGGAGCGCTGCAGTCGGCCCCGCGAGATGGTCTGCATCAGGCCGATGGTCCAGCACATCGGACAGCCGCGCAGTGCCAGCACGCCGACCGGCAGGAGCAGCAGGCTGACCGGGCCCGTGGCCGGGAGGAACGCGAGCGAGGCGATCAGACTGCCGAAGCCGATCAGGCCGCGGAGCAGGTGGCGGGACAGGGACGGACTCGCGAAGTCGGGGCCGTCGGCTCCGGTGGTCGTCGTCATGCGGGGTCTCCGGTCGTGGGTCGGGGTGTGGCGCGCAGGGACTGCTGGACGGAGGTGCGAGCGCGGTGCAGGCGCGATTTCATCGCCGCGGTGCTGAGGCCGAGCGCCTCGGCGGCCATCCGTCCGCTGTAACCCTGGATGTCCCGCATGATCAGCACGCGGCGCTGCTCGGCCGGCAGAGCGGCGACGGCGGCCGCGACCCGGCCCGCCTCGATGCGCTGCAGGACCACGTCCTCGGCGGAGCTCACGGCGGCATCCGGCAGGGGTGCGTCGGACCGCATCGTCCGCGCGCGCCGCAGGCACTCGTTGCGGACGATGCGGAACATCCACGAGGCCAGCGCGCCGGAGGCCCGTAGCGTCCCGATCTTGCGGTAGAGGATGATCAGGGCTTCCTGCGCGGCGTCCTCGGCGTCCTCGGGAGTGGCGCAGAGCGAGCGGGCGAATCGCCGTACGTTCGGGTGCGAGCCCGCGACCAGAGCGGTGATCGAGTCGACGTCGCCGCGCTGGGCGTCGACGACGAGCTGTTCGGCGGGCCAGGACGAGTCAGCCACGGGCTTGCTTCCGCTTGCGCGTGACGAAGTAGACGCACGTGCAGAGCAGCACGGCTCCGGCGGCGATGACGATACCGATGAGCATGAAGACCTCCTGTTTCCCGGTCCGACGTTTGTCGGCACACGTATAGGAGGCGCGTGCCCGCCGAAAGGATTCGGTCCGTCCCGGGAAATGTCGATCGCGCCGTGCCACCGGGTCGCCTTCGGCACGGGGGCTCCGCCCCGGACCGTTTCCCGGGCCCACGATGGGCACGGGTGCGGGGGGGGTGCGGGTGCGGGGGGGGGTGCGGGGTGCGGCCTGGGCCGGCCCTGCCGGATGCCCTGCGGCACCAACGGCTCACGTCAGGCGTGCCGGCTGTCCGTCAGGGCTCCGCGTCCCGCAGGACGTTGTGATCAAGTACCAGATCCGCTTCCGTGGCAGGCCTCAGGCCGACCTGCGGCGCATGGCCCGGCGAACCAGGTACAGGACCACGATCAACACGATGACGACGAACACGACGATCAGCAATTTCGAGAAGAGCCCGCCCTTCTTCTTCTTGCTCTTCTTGCTCTTCTTGTTGCCGGTGACGGCCTGGACCCGGGACGACGTCGGTGCGCGGAGACCGGCTGCCACCCCGGCTCCCGCCAGGAGGGAGTTCTGCGCCGGCGCCGTGGCGGCGGGAGCCTGCCGGGCCGCCGGTACGGCCGCCTCCGCGGCTGCCGCCGGGCCCAGCAGCAACCCGGCGAGTATGAAGAGCGGTACGAGTACCGCCGCCGTTGCCGGACGCTTCCTGGGACTGCTGTTGTTCGTCACTTTCTCCCCTGTTCTCGAACGCCCTGACCTCCCGGTGGAATCCGGACGGCCGGGGTACTGGAGCATCGTCGACGAGTTGGACCGCCGCGGCAAGGACATGGGAGCGTGACCCTGTCGAGCGCTCCTGACCGGTTGCCCCGTCGTCACGCTGTCACACCCTCCGCGTAGAGTCGGAGGAGTGGATCGAGACGACGCCCTTCACCCGACGGACACCACCGAACTGCTGCGCGGTGTCCACGCCCGGCTGCTGCCCCTGGCCGCGTTCACTCCCGAGCTCATGGGGGCCATGCGGTACGCCCGTGTGGTCGCCGACGGGCTCGTCTTCGCGTACGCCCTCGACGGACCCACCAGCGTGCGCATCCTCACCGACAGGGACGTCGAGCGTGCCGGGCTCCAGGAACTGGGGCAGGCGGCGTACGCGAACCTGATGCGGGTACCCGTCGAGTACGCGGAAGTACTCACCGAAGAAGGGGTACGACTGCACTCGGTCTACGGCGACTCGCACTTCATCGCCGCCAAGGCCCTGTTCCTGTCCGAGACGGCCCGGCAGGTCACCGGTGAGCCGCTCCCGGACACCGGCGCCCTCGTGGTCGTGCCCAGCCGGCACAACCTGGTGTTCCACCCGATCAGCGACGGATCCGTGGTCGGCGCGGTCAACGCCCTCGCCTCCTACGCGGTGGGCGCCCACGAGGACTCGGGGCAGGGGGCCCTGTCGCCGCAGGTCTACTGGTGGCACGCCGGCGGCCTGACCTCGCTCACGGTCTTCGACGAGGAGACCCGCACCTTCTCCCTGCAGCCCCCGCCGCAGCTGCTCGCCATGATGAAGGGCCTGGTCCGGCTCGACGGCGCCGGCCGGATCGCCACCCGCACCGCGGACAAGGCTCGCGACGTCGACGAACTCGCCGAAGCGACCGTCGAGTCGGTGCGGCGTCTCGCCACGGACCCCGCAGGGCTGGGCGGCGCGTTCGGCTCCGCCGTCGCGCTGGCCCACGCCCGCTGCGTCGAAGACCCCGACGCGGCGGGCATCGACACGTGGGACGCCTGGGCCACCTCGGTGCAGCTCGGCTCCGCGCTGTTCACCGGCGCGCGGCCCCAGCAGTGCCACCTCGGCGAAGAGCGGGTCGGTCTGCTGCCCGCGACGCCCGCCGACCCGCCCGCGGATGCCCGCGCCTGGCTCGACGCCCTGTACCTCGCGATCGTGTGCCGCCAGACGGACCGGATCGGCCGGCTGTGCGCGGTGCCGCCGGCGCGGCTGCGGGAGGACGACTCCGTCGACGCGTACGTCCTGCACTGGGTCGACACCCTGCGGGCCTACTTCTCCCGGCGGTCCATGGACGAGGTGGTGGAGAAGCTGCTGGCCACCATGGAGTCGTCCATGCCCGAGCGCCTGACGCACGCGCCGAAGGACTTCGTGAACCGGGTCGACTACCAGCCCGTCGCCCTCTTCCACCGCCTCGTCGCGGGGGACCCCGACGCCTTCGCCGAGACGCTGGCGGAAGCCCTCGCGGAGCACGTCGGGTACTGGGCCGGGTCGGCGGCGCCGCGCGCCGGGCTCGCCCTCGGGCCTCTCGCGATGGCGAGCATGGCCTACGAACGCGGATTCCCCGTCGACCCGAAGCAGCCGTGCCTGCCCGCCTACCTGCTCGACGGGAAGCGGATCGAGGACATCCCCGAATCCGGGGACCCCTCGTAGCCGTGCCGTAGGGGGCACGAACCGGAGCCGAACCGGAGCCGAGCCGACCCGGTCCAGGAGTCCGGCTACCCGAAGGGGTGTTGGCCGGCGATGGCGATGAGCTGGACGTCCATCTCGTCGGCCTGCGCACAGAGCATGCTCGCGACCGTGCGCATCGTGCCCACGTCCAGCCTGTCCCGGGCCGCCTGGCCCTCTGCCGTCCACGCGAATTCGCCCGACTGCGCCTGCAGGTCGAACGCCCGCGCCATGTCGCGGAGCATCGCGGTGACGTCCTGCACGGCCATGTACAGCTGCCCGTCGGCGCCCCGCCGCACGGGCGTCTCCGCGTCCGTGTGCCGCCAGCCCATCTGCCTCACCCCACTGAGATCAAGCCCCACCAGGCGGTGTGTCCCCTGCCCGGTCCCATCTTGCTCTCACCGGCGCCATCGGCGAAGGGATTCGGACGGGATGCGTGTCCGGGGCGACGGTACGGGGCGCGCCGCTTGCGACGACCGCACCCCCGGCGGCGAGTACCCGGGCCATGGCGGCGCCGGTCCCGGTCCCGGTCCCGGCGGGCTTGCCACCGCCACCTTCCCCGTGCGCCGGCGACCCCGACGGGGTCGCCGGCGCACGGGCCGGTAACGGTGTCGGTGTCAGCGGTCGTCGCGGCGGTTCCGCCGAGCCGTGAGCCGCGTCCGGTACACATGCGCGGTGGTGCGTACCCACAGGCGTACCGCTTCGCTGGAGGCCAGGTCATGGGCCACCTGTCCCAGGAAGTGCACCTCGGGGCTGGGGTGCAAGGACAGGACGGTGCCGACGGTGTGGAGCGCGTGACCGATGACGGTGTCGATGACGGTGTCGATGAAGGTGTCGATGAAGGTGTCGATGGTGGAACGGACATGACGCATGGTGTGGTGACCTCACCGTTTCTCAAGTCGGTGAGGTGCGGGCCCGCACCCCGGGTTGTCGGCGTGCCCACCCAGATTCGCCAGGTCCGGTGTGGGCCCGGAAATCCCGCGGACCATCCCGTCCGGGCGGTGCGAACCCGCAGGTCAGAGCCGGTTGGTGCAGAACTCCCGCGAGGTCTCGTGCGTCGCCGGTGAGAAGCCGGACCCGCCCCGCGGCCGGGCGGCGTGCCCTACGCTGTACGGCCTGTCGATCCGTCAGCGAGGAGGGGCCGATGGCGGCCGAGGAAACCGTTGCGCGGAGGGTGCGGGCATCCCTGCAGCGGGCCCTGTTCCTGCTGTACGACATCGAGGACCGACGGGTGTCCGGGCGCCCCTTGTCCCGTGCCGACGAGCGACGCGACCGCCCGGACACCCGCCTCTGGCGGCGCGTCCACGAGCGGATCGCCCGGCAGCTGGAGCACGACCGGCGGGCCGGGGTGAGTACGGCGCCCGACCGGTACACGACGTTCCACTGGCAGACGTTCCGGCGGCTGCGCGCCGACCTCGTGGCCGAACGGCCCGTCACCGAGGACCGGCAGCGCATCGTGGAGGCACTGGCGCGCCTCGGTGAGCCGGAATACGCCCTGCCCTCCGGTCTCCGCCTCGAACTGGAGGGGGCCGCGCGGCAGCTGTGGCGGTTCGCCGCCCGTCGGGCCGGCGACGGCGGCAGCGGGCACCGCAAGCTCGTCGACGAGATCAGCGAGCACGCCCGTCAGGACATGCTGCTCCTCGACCACGGCTCCGCCGATGTCCCACCGGTCTCGCTGCGGGACGTGTACGTACGGCGCGGCACCGAGGAGCGCCTGGCGCGCGTCCTGCAGCAGCAGGCCCTGGCCGGCAGCCCCGGTCAGCCGGTCCAGGTGGTGCTGGGCGAAGCGGGTACCGGCAAGTCGAGCCTGCTGTGGTACCTGGCGGAACTCCTCGACGGCCGACGGGCGGTGGCCCCCCTCCGGGAGACGCGCACCGGCCCTCCGTCCGACGAGATCCGCGCGGGCACGGCGCTCCGCCCGGTCCTGCTGCGGGCGGAGCAGTTACTCACCCCCGGCGAGGGAGAACGGCTGCTGAAGTCCTTCGAGCTGAGCCTGACGGCCGGCTGCGTCGCACTCCTCGACACGGCGGACCTGCTCCTGCACGCCCGGGACGGCCGGAGCGTGCTCAGCCGTACGGTCGCCGCCTGCCGGGAGCGGGGCGTACCGCTCGCCCTGACCTGCCGCACCCGCGACGGCAACGCCCTCCAGGACCTCCTGGGCAGGACACCGTCCGACGTCGTCTTCCACGTCGGCGACTTCCACAGTGGCGAGGAGCTGGAGCGCGCCCTGTCCACGTACTGCCTGCACTACCTGCCGGCGGCCTCCCCCACCACCCGGGCGAAGGCGGTGGCGGCTCTGCTGGAGGCCGCGGTGCGGGGGCTGCCCGTCCGCGAGGTGGTCGCCAGGCCGCTGACGCTGCGCATGCTCTTCGAGGTGTACGCGCCGCAGTCGCCGGCTCCCGAGATCGACGCCGCGGGGCTGTACGAACGCTACTGGGAGCGGCGGGTCCGCGAGGACGCCCGCCACGGGGCCGACGGGCACACCGTGCCGCACTCGCCGGACCTCTCCTGGCCGGCCCAGTCCCTCGCCCGCCTCATGCTGCACGACGGGGCGGTGGCGCTGCCCGTCGCGGACGCGGTCGGCCGCCTGTCCGGGGCGAACCCCGAGGCCGGCGATGACGATCCGCTGGAGCTGCTGGTACAGCTCGACCGGCGCAGCGTGGTCGCGGGTACGGCCGACCGTCGCTCCAGCGTCCACTTCTTCCACCAGACGCTGTTCGAGTACGCGGCGGGCCGCTGCCTGGTGCGCCTCGCCTCCGAGAAGAAGCAGTCGTACTACGGGGCGCTGGGCCGGCACCTGGCGGAGCACCCGGACGACTACCTGCGGGCGGTGGTCGGGGAACAGGCCCTGGTGCAGGGCATGCGCGCGAGGGGCCGCGTACGGGACGACGCGGAGAAGCTGCTCCGCGAACTCCTGGGGAGCGAGGACGTCGACCTCCAGGTGATCGCGGTACGGGCCTGCGCGCTGCTGCCGGACGACCTGTACAGCGACATCCGCGCGGTGTTCCACCGGTACCTGCGGGAGAAGGCGTCACCGGCGATGGTGCGCGAGGTACTGGCGCTGCTGCCGACCCGCGAGCACACGAACCCCGAGCGGGTGGCCGAGGACCTCGGCGTCGTGCTCAAGCGGGGCTCCCGCCCCGGCGCCCGGGTGGAGTGGCGCGTCCTGGACGTGCTGTGCAGGTTCGGGCGGCTGGACGGGAGGACCGCGGACGTCGTCTGGACGTTCCTGCGCGAGCTCTGCACCGACCCGGTGCGCTGTCTCAGGCGCGAGCCGGACCCGCAGGGCGCGGCGCCGAGCGGCTGCGGTGGCGAGCACTGCCTGTGGTCGTGGCTGGTCAACCTGAACTCGAACAGCGCGAGCAGCCACGGCAATCAGGCGGTACGGCTGATCGAGGCCCTGGCGGAGCACCGCGGCGAGTGGACGGCCGAACGCATGCGGGAGCTGCTCGCGCTGGCCGAACACCATCGCTCCCGCTCCCAGGCCCTCCAGTGTGTGGCCGTCATCCACCGGCGTGCCGGGGATCCGGAGTGGGACGCGCTCTTCCCGGTCGCGGCCCGGATCGCCCAGCGGCTCGGTACCGACAAGGGTCTTGGTAGCGACAGGGGGCTCGGTACCGACAGGGGGCTTCCGGCCGGAGGCGGGGACGAGCAGGAGGGAAGCGGCTCCGGCACGTGGGAGGCCCGTACGCCGGTGGAGGAGTGGAGGCAGGCGCAGGCTGCGCTGGACGCCCACTGGTTCGCCGCCGCCCTCTCCACCCCCGGCAGGTCACCCGGGGAGGTGATCCGGGACCTGGCGGCCGAGGGGAAGAAGCCGTTCGACGTACCGAACTCCCGGCTGCGGGCGGTGCTCGGCCGGGTCGGCACGCTGCTGCGCGAGGCAGCCGACGGTGTGCCCGAGCTCTTGGAGGAGACCGTGGCGCTGTGCCGGGGCCGGGACACGGTCGGCACCATCGCGGCCTTCCTGCTGCCACCCCTGCTCCGTGAGCCCGCCGACGACCCGGGGACACGTGCGGCCGCCACCTGGTGCGCCGATCGGCTCGACGTCTTCGACACGCGGGGCGACCGGGGCCCCCGTACGGGATCCCCGGCCCTGCGGTTCGCGGTCACCGGCCTGGCCCAGCTGCCGCCGGCCCGGCTGAAGGAGATCGTGCACTGGCCTTCCAAGGGTCGCCAGTGGGGGAACGACAGGATCGACGACACCTTCCTGGCACTCGACGGCGCCACCAAGCTCCTCGTCCCCTTGGCCGCGTCCGGGCACACCAGAGCGGTCGTCGCGCTGGAGCGCTGGCGGACGCTTGAGGGGCTCAGGCACGCGCAGCTGGTCCAAGGCCGCAACGCGTGGCCGGAGTTCCGGGGCGGAAGGCCGTACCACGGCCCCCGGAACCGCGACACGATGATCGGGGTGGTCCAGGCAACCTTCACCGATCACGCCCCCCAGGCCCATCGGCTGGTCATGGAGGCACTGCGCGTGCGGGTGCCGACGGCCGACATCCCTTGGCTCGCCGCCCTGGCCAAGCGCACGGTGGAGCAGCCCGGTACGGCCGCCGCCCCGGCCCGTGCGCTGTTCGACCGGTTCGGGCCGGATCTGGCCGAGTGGTGCGCCGATCTGTGGGACCGGGGCCCGTGTCCCGATCCGAACGCCAAGCTGGCGGCGCTGCGCCTGTGGGGCGACGTGGTCCGCTTGGGCGCCGCCGACCGGCCGTCGCTCGCGGTGCAGGCACGGCTGGCGGCGAAGGTGGGCAACGGGCGGTGGTCGACCGCGTCGAAAGTCCTGCGGCACTGGAACGGCCACGACGTCTCCTCGGTCGCGGCCGTCGGCGGCGAGCACGGCTGGGAGGAACTGGACGCGGCCCTGGCCTCGGCGGTCGTCCCGGACGCCTCGGCCGGGGAGGTCGCTCTGCTCCGCTCGTTCCTCCGCTGCCGTTTCGCCCCGCTGGGCACGCGGGAAGCCGTCGCCGCGGCGGTAGACACCGTGGCCGGGCAGATCCGGCTCTCGGCCGACACGGCGGCGATCCACGACTCGGGGGCCGGTTTCCTGACGGAACGCCTCTGCGAGTCCGACCCCGGTCAGGCCGTCGAGGTGGCGCTGGAGGTGGCCCGTCGGACGGCGGGCTCCGGCCTGGCGGACCCCCACCACGTCACCCGGCTGGGGTGGAAGTGGCAGAAGCCGCTGACCCGGCTGGCCTCGACCGCGGACCGCGAGGACTGGCTGCGGCTGATCGGGGGCCTGGCCGACGGCCCCCAGTCGATGCTCCAGAAGGCCCTCGACACGGCCGCCGCCCGCCGCCGGGAGGAGGACGTACGCGCCGACGCCGCCCGCGAACTGGCGGCCAGCCCGTACCGCGACGTGGCCATGGCCGGCCTCCGCGACGCCGCGGTACGCCACCGCAGAACCCCGCTGGAGGAACGCCTGTGGCCGGCGGTCCTCCAGCCGGCGCAGGTGTGAGGGCGGGGCCGACGCAGGCCGGTTCCGCAGAGCACGCCGAGCAAGCCGGCCTCTGACTCCTGGGCATCCTCAGCCGACCGTCACCGCCCGCGACCAGCCGGGGCAGCGGGGCAGCGGCACCACTCCCCCGGTCCCCTCCCCCAGTCCCGTCAGCCGGTGGCGCTGAAGTCGCGCGGTCGGCGGGGCCGACCCCCGACTCGTACCGCTCCACGCAAGCGGCCGTCCTCCAAGAGGAGTTGGGGGTACACGCCCGCCAGGACGTCGCCGGACTCTGGGGGCAGGACCTCAGTCGCAACCCAGCCCCGACTTTTGTCCGCGGACAAAAGTCGGGGCGTTCTTCAGAGCAACCGGATCAAGATCCTCCAGCTCTGGACGACCTGGCGGTGGCAGCCGGCCGGCCACCATCGGAAGTGGGGTGGCCCAGCAGACCCTGGTGCAGGTATCTGTGATCGGCAGCCCGTGCCCTCGAGGTGTGGAACGTCGAGGACCGCGAAGCCGAGAAGCCCTACTTCGGCTGGCTCAGCGCCCGGCTCGCGATCTACTCCGAGAGCACCACCGAGCTGAAGACCTACGCCACACGCGGCCGGTCGGCAAGCGGCCCTTCGTCGAGCTGGAGCCCACCGACCACCCCTCGCCGTCGAACCGCGTACCGGGATCACACGGCACCCCATGCGCGAGATCGCGCTGAGACTCGTCGACCTCCGCTGAGGCAGGACACTGGACTTTTGTCCGCGGACAAAAGTCGGCGACGAGCAGAACCAACCCTGCCGCATTCTTGAGGCCTTGATCCGGCCGACGCGTCCGGCCATCATCGAGAGATGTTCGACCTGCTGCCGGGAACGGGCCTCGTTCTGCCGCACCATGCCGGCGTTCTGCGCTTCGGGATGTCCGAGCAGGAGTCTCATTGGGCCGTCTCGACGCTGGCAGATGTACGTGAAACGTGGATCTGCCAAACCGGCTGGGCCTTCACAGCCCGCTACGAGGACCTGGAACTACTCGCCTACGGGGACACTTCGGACCGCCTCAGCCCGAGCGTCTTTGACCAGCACGGTCTCGCAGCCGTACACCTGCACCGGTATGAGGCGAGGCCGACCGGGCCGTCTGCCGTACCGGTGGTCCTCCGCGACATCGACCTGTTCGGATACCCGGCCGCCGAGGTACTGGCAGCCCTGCAACCGGGCCCGCAGATCGGTGTGAGACTGCCGCCCGACCAGGCTCCCAGCAGCTACCTGGCAGAAGTACGGCTCTCGATCATTTAGGGCGATCCCCGGTGTGACGGGGATGCACCTCGCTCCGGGAGGGCTGCGGGCACTCCGTCGTCATCGGCCTCGCCTCGCGAAATGCTGTCAAAGGCGTCTGCGGTCCACCTGCCGGGGACCCCTGCGGCCTCGGCAACGGTGAGCAGGTTTCGAGAACGTCTCTCGCTCCCTGGTGGGATTGCCTGATGCGCAGCGGAGTGTCGTCGCCCGGTTCCGAGAACGCGCCGATGCTTGCTTCGGGACCAGAGTCACGCCGGGCACAACGAAAACGTCCCAGCCCGCCGGGACTTCAGATCGGAAGAAGTCCCATGAAGCCCGACGCCCGCGTTGTCAGAGGGACCGGTCAGGATGACCGTCATGACACATGGAACGACCTGGCTGGCCGACCCGCAATCCATAGCCTTCGGCGGCTACCACGTGGTGCTCGCCCGCGGGCTCTCCCCGAACGAGCTCGCCGCCCGCCTCGCAGCCACCGTGTACGACGGGAGGCACATCGCCGTGGCCGTCGGGGATCACACCGGAGACTCCCTTCTGGAGCTCATGGACGACACCTACGGCGATTCCTTCGACGGCATAGGCCTGCGCCTCGGCCGCGCCGGAGACTGGACATACGCGGTCGCCTACGGCGGCTGGGCGGCCGAGTTCGGCCCACTGGCCCCGGCATCGCGTGACGGCGCGCACGTCTGCCTGCTGGAGTACGAGGAGGAGAACGGCAAGCCGGTCCCACCGCAGTTCGCGTACTTTCACGACGGCCGCCTGCTGGGCGCCTGCAACCTGCACCTGGACGCGTCCTGGGGCTATGACGGGGTCGACGGCGACCCGGAGACGGCTGCGCGCTTGCAGGAACTGCTGACCGCCGCCGGCCTGCCTGACCCGGAGCGGGACCGGAGGGAAGTGCACCGCACAGCGTTGGGGGTGGTCGAGAAGTTCTTCGATCTCTCGCTGCCGAAGGACCTGATCGCGAACGGCACTCTGCCGTCCGTCCTGCTGGAACCCGCGTAGTCCACCACCGCCAGGCCGGCCCCGGGAGGCTCCGTCTCCGGACGTGTGTCAGTGCCAGGCCATCTCGCGTTCGGCAGCTCCCCCGCGCTGAGCGTCGTCGCAATCTCCTCGGGGAGTTCCAGCAGACCTTCCGCGAGGAGGTATTCGATGAAGCCCGGCCCGGAAGGCCGAGGCCGTCCCGCACTGCGAAGTCCAGCAGCTCCAGTCGTCGCCGGCTCACCTCACTCCCCCGGGCCCTCCTTCCGGGGGCCCGACTTTTGTCCGCGGACAAAAGTCGGGCCCCACCGCTAAGTGCGGTGGGGCCCTGGCAGGGGTCGACGGGAACTAGCCTCGCCGGTTGTTCTCGATCAGGAGCATCGTCAGCTCTGCCCGGTGCTTCGGCGACATGTTGGCCCAGATCGCCTCGTACATCGCCCTCGGGTCCTGCCACAAGACCGACGGCGTGTCCGTGGTCCGGGTCTGGGAAGGAATCACACCCTCCGGCTCGCGCTCGTCCGCGTACTCGCTCTCGACCGACTGAACCGGCTGAACCGGCTGAACCGGCTCCGGAGCGGGAGCGGGAGCGGGTGCGGAAGCGGGAGGAAGAACCGGCGCTGGAAGCGGGGCTTCAGCAACCCGTTCGGCGACCGGAGCAGAGGGCTCCTCACGCACCGGCAGCTGGGGCTCGGGGTCCCGACTTTTGTCCGCGGACAAAAGTCGGGGCGCCTCCGCAGCCGGCTCCGGCGGCTGCGGCACTCCCCCGGTCTGGTCCGCCACGTGCTCCTGGGCGCTCCGCAGGATCTCCCGCTGCGCCGCCTTCGCCTCGGCCTCCTGCTGCTTGTTCTGCTGCAGGAAGCCGAGGAGCTCGGCCGCGCCGACACCCGGCCGGTCCTTCGCCGCACGGGCCAGGAGGCGACCGTCGCGCTCGGGCAGTTCGCCGGAGCTGAGCCGGATCTGGATCTCTTCGGGCAGTTCCAGCAGCACCAGCTGGTTGGTGACCCAGGACGGCGAGCGCCCGAGCCGCTCCGCCGCGCGGGACTTGGCTCCGTGCTCTCGGCCCTCCTCGGCACAGGACTCCACCAGCTGCTGCACACCACGCGCGCGCTCGATGACGTCGAAGTCCTCGCGCTCCAGGTTCTCGGCCAGGAGGTGGTCGATGAAGTCGGTCCGGGACGCGGCGAGGTCGTCGCGTACGACGAAGTCGAGGGACTCCAGCCCCACGTGCAGGGCGCTGCGGAATCGGCGCTCACCGTTGATGAGGACGTGGGTCGCCGACCCGATCCGGGAGGCGTGGTCCGGCCACAGGGCGAGATAGGCGCTGCGAGTGGTGACGACACAGGCGGACAGCTGCGCCTGACGCAGTTCCTCGCCGAAACGGGTCTTGTCCTCGTCGGTGCCGAAGTTCCGGCGGGGGTTGAGGGGGCTGGGGGAGACCTGGTCGAGGGGGAGCCGGATCAGCTCGTACGACGGTACGTCGCCCTGCGCTATGGCCTTGGCCCGGCCCCGCTCGCTGCGGCCGCCGGCACGGCGGGCGTTGCTGAAGGCGGCGCCGGTACCCAGGAGGTCGCTCTTGCTCATGCCGCGATCCTCCGGGCGATCTCGCGCATGGCCTCGGACTGCTCGCAGTCGGGTGCGTAGTGCAGCAGGGGCAGCTTCACACGCACGGCCTCACGCTGCTCCTTGAGGTCGGCGATGACCGTGATGACCGGCGGGTCGCCGAACTCCTTCCAACTGTTGAGGGAGGAGGTCACGACGTAACCCTTGCGGCTGTCGTAGAGGTTGACGACGAAACCGAGCTGGGCGATCTCGATGTCGAGGTCGTCGATGAGGTCCTCAAGCTGCTCGGTGAGCATGTCGTACGCGTCGGCGGAGGTGTCCTCGGCCTGGACGGGGACGATGATGCCGGAGGTCTTCATGGCCTCGCCGTCACGGGTACGCGCGTAGTAGAGCGCGGTGTCCATGGTGTAGCCGAGGCTGGGCGGGCAGTCGACGACGATGTAGTCGAACTCCTTCTCCAGTTCCTCCAGCGCCTTCTCCAGGGCGGTCTCCTTGGTGCGGACGTGCCGGGTGGTGGCCAGGCGGGCGTCGAGGAGGAAGGCGTCCTTGCAGGAGGGCAGGAGGAAGAGGCGCCCGGCGAACACCCCGTGCTCGATGGGGACGAGGAGGTCGCGGACGCGGCCTTCGATCTCGCCCAGCATGTGCTTGGCGAGGCTGGGCTCCTTGATGGAGAGCATGTCGGCGCCGAGGTGACGCGTCAGGTGCCCCTGCGGGTCGAAGTCGATGACACAGACCCGGGCGCCGGTCTCGGCCAGGGCCTGGGAGACGCCGTTGCTGATGGCGCTCTTGCCGACACCGCCCTTCTGGTTGCAGACCACGATCCGGCGGGCGCCCTCGTTCGCGGGGCGGCGGCGGCCGACGGGGGAGGGGTGGGTGTCGAGCCAGAGCCGGATGGACTGGGCGAGGCCCTGGTTGTACGGGATCTCACGCGCGCGGCAGTCGTCCTTGAACTCCCCGTACAGGCCGGTGGGGAGGTAGGTGGAGAACGACGAGGCGCCCGAGGTGTCCACGGGGGTTGCCGCCGAGGCATCGGCGCGCCATGAGCGCACCCCCTCGGTCACGGCGTCCTGGATGTCCACGCCCAACTGGGCTGCACGGACTTTGAGTTCCTGCCGCAGGGACGCCGGCAGCTTGGCAACTACCTTTTCCCTGACTTCCGGATCGTATGGAGCGGTCATGCGGGTACCTTACTAACCTTCTCGGGGGAAGGCGAAGAGGCACACCGAAGAATCTTGCCCGGCTATGCCCGAGTTGCCCTGGAGTCGGAGCGGTTACCTACACGCCCAGACCACCGTCAGGCGCATAGCTCCCGGCCCCTGAAGCGGTGGGAGACCGGGTCCACCCCCCGTCCGGCCGGCCCCCCGGCAGCGATCCCGGACAGCGACTACGAACCGAGGGAGAAGGCCTTGCTGCGGGTCTCCACGAGATGGAGGTCGATATACCCGGCGAGGATGAGGGCGTCCTGGGGGTTGCCCGCGTGGAAGGTGACGTGGCGGATCAGGCGGACGTCGTCCAGCGCGACGCTCTCTCGGGCGAGGACGAAGACGAGCGCGAGGAAGGCGGAGCGCGCGTTGCCGTCGTCGAAGAGGTGGAAGAAGCAGACGTCGAGATGGGCACGTGCGGCACGGACGGTCAGGGGGAGGGGCGGGCCTGCGTCGGCTCCGCTCTCGGCCGGGCACGCATCGAGACGGGCTCGGGCCTCCGGGCCGATGCCATAGCGTTCCCTGCCCTCCTTCGCGAAGGCGGGCAGGCTGCGGAACGGCGGTGCCAGCGGAGCGTCCAGAACGTGCTGCTGCCAGCCGCGGAGCAGTTCGAAGTCGAGCCGGGCACCGCGCTCCGCGTCTGCCCGCGCCAGTTTCAGAGCGGCGAGCAGACCTTCTGCGCGCGAGGGGTCCACGGCAGCGTCGATGGAACGGATGTCCTGCGCCGCGCCGTCGCACGACGGGATGACCGGTCCGCCCGTATCCCTGTTCTGGACCTCTTGCCACGGGACGGTCGCACGTACCGCGAGCCAGCTCTCCAGATGGTCCGGCAGTGGCTGGTCGGCGTCTGCACCGTCGTCCGGCCGCAGCGAAAGGGCCAGCCGCTCCGCGACGTCTTCCACCAGAACGGTGTCCGGTCCGGTCCAGCTACCAACTCCGCTGCCACGTCAGGCGCGAGTTGGGTCGGCACGCGGCGGGCCGGCCCGAGGGAGCGCACGACCTGTTGCACCGAGTCCCTGTCGAAAGCGCGGGAATTGCCCCAGCACCCCGCAGCCCAGTGCCATGGCACGGACTCGAACCGCGGCACTGGGCGTACGGCCGGGCCGCCCGATGCAGAGCGGACGGCTGGTCCGTGGCGCCGCGAGCCGGGACGAGTCGCCGACGAGTCGGAATCAGTCCGACTGGACCGCTGAGGCGACTTCCTGAGCCATGTACAACTGCTTCTCAAGGGTGAAAAACCGCTGTACGGCCCGCTGACGGCTCCGAAGGTGAGGGAAGGTCACATCACACCGGGTCAGTTGAGTTCGGCCCTCTGGGGCCTGTTTCTGATGGCCGATTTTCGGTCGCTTTGCTCAAAATTGGCTGGATGTCCGGATGCCGGAAGGCCGGTGACAGTTCTTGTCGGCCGCCGAGGGTCTGCCAAGACTCCCGCCTTGGCCGGCAGACCAGCTCACGCTCACCCCTCCGCGCAAGGCGGACGGATTGCCGCCGACCGGGGTTACTCCCACGCCTGGGGTCGGTAGCTCCTCAGCCCTGGCGGGCTTGCGGTGCCCCGCCGGGGTGGCTGGTCGCCGTCGGCGACCGCGTGGGGGATGTGGTGTGGAACATGGAAGCGTGGCTGAGGCCGGAGGTGGTGAAGGTGGCCACTGGCGGTACTCGTTCGGCAAGCCGCGCGTCGGGCCTCGCATTCGGTGGTGCGGGTTCGAGCAGGGTCAACTGAAGCCACAGCATGGGCGACTCGTGCCGCAGACCCCCTCGGCAGACGCCTGGATTCGGAGTAAGCACGAAAAGTAAAGGCCTCGTGGACTTCCAGGTGACCTGACCAAGGTGCCCGGGGGGCGACAGCGGTGCCGCATCGACTGCTCACGCACCCTTTGACCTGCGGCCCAAGGGCTGGCGCTGCCTACAGAACAGCCCCGAACGGGTCGTCAGAGCCCACGGTGACAGTTGCTCTTTAATAAGAGGACGCCGCGTCTACAGGCCTCTGACCTGCATGTTTGTCGCACCCTATGTGTCCCCCAGGACACATTTGGGGTTCCGAAATGTATACCTGGCGAGCACATTTTGCGGAAAAATCAAGCACCACTTGATTTTTTGACGGCACCAACAGGCCTGGAAACACCGCAGGTCAGCGAGTCGGGCCGCAGGCGCCAGGTCCCGAAAAACATGCATGCGCTCCACAACTATGTGCCGTCATCACGACACGCGAAATCAAGCAGCCGTGGACTTCCGGCGCTTGGGCGCAGAAAAACTTCACGTGGTGTGTACTTTTGGCGCCGCGTTCGAACAGGGGCGTGCCAGGGGGCCCCGTCCGGCGCGCCGGGGCGTCAAAAGACAAGCACACGTTGATTTTCTGGATAGTCTCGGACCGCCTGAGTAACAAGGAGGTCCTGTGACATCTGATCCGCCCGCCCGTCGTCGGCGCGGGCCCCGGCCGGTACCCGCCCCCACCGCCGCGGGAAGCGAAGCCGAGTACGGAGACATCCTGGCGGTCCTGGGCCAGCAGCTCGGGGAGAAGGTGGCCGAGGCCACCGATCCCGGAGGCCGACGTCGGCTCAAGGGAGTCCACTTCGAGTACGCGGCCGACCCCCGCGCCGTACACGACATGGCCGGGGGAGCCGGATACAGCCTGGCCAGCAACTGGTTCACGCAGCTGCTGGCGCAGCTGGCCGTCGCGAACAGCATCACCAAATCGCAGCTGTGCGTCTTCCTCTTCGTGGCCGGAGGACAGGTGCCGGGGACCGGCATCACCCCGTACACGCAGCAGGAGATCACGGACGGACTGAACAAGATCGCCGCTCAGAAGGGCGGCAAGATGATCACGCGGTCCACGGTCAACCGAGCTGTCCAAGCCCTGTGCGGCTACAACTGGGTGGAGAAGGCCGGCAACGGTCGTATCCAGATCAACGTCCGGTTGTGGTTCCACGGCAACAGCACGGCCCAGCACGAGGTTCTTGCCGAGATCTCCGACCGGCACGAGCGCGATGTGGAAGCCTTCCCGTACGCGGTAGGCCCCGTAGGCGCTCATCAGGAGGAGCTTGACCTCGACTTCGGGTACGAGGTCGAACCCGCCCTTCGCGGACGGAGGCGTACCGGGTGATAGTTCTGCCATGCCCCTTCGCGGGCACCCGCTCACGAGGAAGGCTCTCCCATGGCTAACGTCATGTCTCCGATCATCGCGGAGCGCATCTGGGCCCTGCCGTTGTCCGGGTCCGCCGTCAAGTTCCTCCAGTACCTCGTCTCCCGCAGCGACTTCGGGGGAGCACTCCCGGTGCGGCAGAAGGACATGGCGGCGGAGTACGGGGTCACGCCGCAGGCCGTCAGCGGGCTCATGGCGCCCCTGTGCGACCTGAACATCGTCCTCAGGCCGCGCAGCGGAGAGCGCAACGGCAACTCGTACCGGCTGCACCCTCTCGCGGCGAAGTACGAGAGCCCGCAGGACATGGAGGCGGCGTTCCGCGCGACTCTCGTCCGCATCCAGGCGGGGGACCTGCCCAACCTGAAGCTGCCGGCGTACCAGCAGACGCCGCCGACCCCGACCGGCCGTCCGAAGCTGCAGGTCGCCTGACGGCGTCCGGCCGCCCTGGTTCCGGCCCTGGCCCTGGCCCTGAAAAGACGGAAGGCCCCCCACCGAGGTGGGGGGCCTTCCGCGCCTGAGTAACAGAATGGTTCGGTCATTATATTCGCCAGGCCCCGGGCATGCCCAGCTGTACGGCACCGCACGAGCCGACCGTGTCTCCGGTGCGGGCCTGCCGCCTTCGCCTCAGCCGGCCGGGACGACCCAGTCGAGGGGCTCCTGGAGCGACTCGGGTGCGTACACGATGCGCGCCGGCCGCTTGTCGCCCGGTACGGGGTAGGGGATCTTGCCGCGGACGCAGTCACCCTGCTTGACGGCCTCCCCGACGGTCGGGAACTCCGGCTTGGGAAGGTCGCCGCCGTTGAGGCCGGTGACCTTGATGCGCGTGCCGTCCTCGTAGGCGAGCGACCACGGGAACTGGCTGACGGAGAAGGTCTTGCCCTCCGTATTGCACACCTTGACCTCGACGGTTGCCCAGACATCACCGCCCAGCGTCGCCCGGTCGGGAGGCTGGGGGCCCTCCGCGGGCTGGGTGTAGGCCAAGACCGCGACGGTGAACTTGGAGGAGACGTCGGCGAACTCGGCGACCTCACCGACCGCGAAGCGCGTCTTGGCCCGCGTCGGCGCGGGCGCGGGCGCAGACGCGCCGGGAACGGACGCAGTCCCGGTGGCAGCGGGCGTAGTGGGAGCCTTGGACGACACCGAGGTGGCAGGAGCGCTGCAGGCGGTAAGCGCGGAGAGGACGAGCATCGCGCTCATCGATGCTGTGACGGTGATGCGGTCTCGCATGGGTCCCCCAAGGCGTACGTGACGTAAGGGGCCAGCATGACGGATCCCTGGCTTCGGGCGTCACCCGTTCAGAAGCTTGATGCCAAGCCCGGGCCGGGATCGGTGCAGGCCGTCTTCTTCGTACACGCCGCACATGAGGACATGGCATAGGGGCAGCCCCCGCGGGTGAGACCCAGATGGCCACCGTCTCTTGGTCTACGGCCAAGAGACGTGAGTGGTCTCGTCTGGAAGGGCATCTGCCGATGGCAGTTGGCAGAGGTGGCCGGTGACCACCGGACCGTCATGCACGGGGCCTTTTCAGGCTCCGGACCAGTGCCCCAGGCATGACCTGCCCACGCGCTTCGGCAGCTGGAAAACCGCCTACGACAGGCATGGGCGCTGGTCGGCGGACAGAACGTGGGACACGGCCTTGCGTGTCGTGTAGGCCGATGCCGATGCCGAGGGGCGCCACAGCCGGCCGATACGCTGCGAGCGATCTACGACCAACTGACCGGAAGCATGATGACCCGCACCCCCAGGCCAACGCTCGAAACGATACTCGCCGCGCTTCCCGAACTCGCTCCGCACGCGCGCGATGCAGTCATACTCCATCCCGCGCGGGCAGAACCGGACTGCCGGAACACCTCGATTGGCGGGCCGTTGCTGTGGCCGGGGGACGAACCGTGGCCCGAGTGCTCCTTGCCCGACGAGAACAACCCTCTCGGCATGCCTGCCACGGCCATGGTCCCGGTCGCGCAGATCTTCCGGTGTGACGCACCGGGACCCTGGTGGCCCGCCGGCATCGACCTCTTGCAGGTCCTTTGGTGCCCCAATGAACACTGGGACCCTCCGGTCCAGCAGGCCGACGCCAGCCCTGTGCTAGAGCTGCGATGGCGTCGGACTGCTGACGTGACCGCGCCATTGACGACGCCGCCGTCGCCCTCGAGGTATGACGAGGACGGCTACCTGCCACGAGCGTGCGTCCTCACCTCCGAACCCGTGACCGACTTTCCTTTCCGTGAGGAGCTACCGGCAGAACTACGTCCGCGGCTTGAGGAACTGGTCCGCGAAACAGGCGCCGGCGGTGACGTCATCACCCGCCTCGCCGGCTGGAAACTCGGCGGCTGGCCGACCTGGCACCTGACGCACCCGACGGTCATTCCCTGCGGGGACTGCGGCACGGCCATGACACTCCTGTTCACCGCCGCCAGCGACGACGAGACACAGGTCACCGTCGGCCGCTACGGAGACCTGCGCATCTTCACCTGCCCCGCCGACCACCGTCATGCGTTCCAGGTGGACCTGCACTGACCCTCGGCACATCACCTGCACCACGACCCACCAGACAGGCTCCAGCCGACGACACGGGTGGGGCCGGGGCGGTGACCGAAGCCCGGGGCCACGGGCCGGACGGGCAGACGGGTACGGAGATGGCCGCGGGGCGTGCGGATATGGGCGTAGCCATGCGGTTGGACTGAGCGGGTGCCCCCGCCGGGCCTGCGGCCCCCTGGCGGGGCCCTGGGACGCTTCTGGGACGCCTTGCGTCAGAGAAGAGTGCCTTGCGTGGTGCGTCCTGTCCGGTCGTAGCAACGACATCGGCCTGGGCCATCGGTTCCGGCCCTTCGGGGCTCCGGCGCAGCCTGATCCCAGTAAGCGGTGTGCAGACCCGGTCCGGCAGTGACGTGACCGGGTCTGCCCCCGCAAGACGGAAGGCCCTCCACCTGGGTGGAGGGCCTTCCGCGCCTGAGTAACGGTCGGGACCCACTGTATCGGCCGGGCCCCGGCACGCGGCAGCCCAAAAACCCTCACACGTTTGTGTGGTGGGGAGCGGAGAGGCGGGGTCCAGGAGGGACCGAAGGACTCGTCAGTCCCCCCTGGGCTTCAGTCCCTCAGCGACCCTGCTCCTAAAACTGCAGGTCAAAGCCTTCCCGCAGGCGGCGGCAAGGGACCGGAGGGACTGAAGGGACCGAACTTTCCTGTTCCACTGATTACGCGTGCGTGTGTATGCGTACGCGCGTAACAAGACCCCTAAAACGCTGGAGCGCTGATAACTAGGACTTCTCAGTCCCTTCAGTCCCTCTTGCGGCACCTGCAGGCCGTTGACCTGGGCTTTTCTGTGAGGGACCGAAGAGGGACCAAAACGCTGGGTCCCTCCCGAGAGTCCCTGCCCCCGGTAGCCGCCTCCGGCTGCCCGGAAGGCGACACGCCCGGGGTGGGAAACCTGCGGTGGCCGGCGCCCTGCTGGGGGACCCTGATGGGTGCTGACGTCCAAGGGACCGAAGGGACTGAAAAACCGATACAACGCGACGAGGAGCACCGTCTCCTGAGGTAGGCTCAGGGCCTCATTCGAAAACTCGGTCCCTTCAGTCCCTCCCTGAGCTGTGATGGCCCTTTGACCAGTGCTTTTGCCTCAGGGATCGAACCAACTGTTGGGTCCCTCGACAAGGACGATCCGAGTGCCAGGCCAGGGCGACACCACCAGAGCAGCGTCATCGGGGACCATCAGTCCCTTCGATGTCGCCGTGTGGTGCGCCGCACAGGGCTGGCCCGTGCATCCTCTGGCGCCCGGCCGCAAGACGCCGGCGGCCAACTGCGCGGCCTGCCGCGAGCACACCCACCCCCCGCAGGCCTGCCCCTGCACGGCAGCGGGCAAGTGGTGCCACGGCTTCCACGCGGCCACCACCGACAGCGCCCGCCTCAGGGCCTGGTGGGGAGAGCAGGCGTCCTTCGGTGTCGGCGTCTCCTGCGGTCCCGCGGGGCTGGTGGTCCTCGACGTCGACGCGCACAGTGCCGAAGTGCCCGAACGAGACCGCCTCCTGCCCGGCATCGCCATCCACCAGGGCGTCAACCTGGACGGCCTGGCCTCCGGCTTCGACACCCTGGCCCTGCTCGCCGCCTACCGCAGCCGGGCGAACCCTGTGCAGGACGAGTCGACCCTGCGGGTCAGGACCCCCTCCGGCGGCCTCCACATCTGGTACCGGGTCACCGAACCCGGGATGCGCTACCGCTCCTCCACGGGCTCCAGCCCCAAGGTGGCCCTTGCCTGGCAGGTCGACGTACGGGCCGTCGGCGGCTACATCGTGGCCCCCGCCACCCGTACCCCGGCCGGTACGTACGACCCCGTCGGGCCGGCCCGGCTTCCGGCACCGCTCCCTGACTGGCTGGCCGCCGAACTGACCCGGACCGGACACCTCGTCGACGATGGCCGGGCCCGTTCCGCCACCACCACCACCGCCACCACCACTACGACGGCGGCGGCGTCCCGCCCCGTCCCCAGGCCCGACGGCACGGGCGCCCACCGCCTCCTGGAGCCCTTGCTGGCCGAGGTCCACGGATGCGCCGCCGTCCCGCAGGGAGCGAGCTTCACCGAGAAGCTCAACCGGGCCGCCTACACCGCCGGAGGCCTCGTCGCCGCGGGCCACCTCACCGACGCGGAGGCCCGGGAGCTCCTGACCGCGGCAGCCGACGAAGCCCGCCCGCACCAGAGCCACCGTAGCCTCGCCATCATCAACTCTGCCCTGTCCGCCGGTCTCCACCGGCCGCTCCACCTCAAAGGACGCCCATGAGCAGCGCCGACGGTCCGCGTTTCGACGCCACTGCCGCCGCCCAGCAGATGCTCGACCTCGAAGGCCACCTGCCCGCCCCGAACCTGCCCGCACAGCAGGGCACCGTCACGGTGCACGAGCAGGCCCGCCAGTCGGGGCAGCTGCCGGGTCTGCTCAGCGACCGCGGGAACGCGAAGCTGTTCGCGGTGATGTACGGCGACCAGTTCCGTCACGTCGAGGGCCTGGGCTGGTACCACTGGAGCCAGTACCGCTGGAAGCGCACCGGGGGAGAGAAGGCCGCGGTGTGGGCGGCGGGGGACATGGCGGAGCAGATGCCGGCCTCCGACCCGACCGGGCTGTTCAGCGACCGCGAACTGCTCCTGCACCGGCGCCGCTCGATGTCGACCCCGGGCATCAAGGCGATGCTCACCCAGGCGAAGGCCTCGCCCGCCCTCGCCCTCGATCCCGACGTCCTGGACGGCGACCCCTACGTCCTGTGCACCCCGTCCGGCGTCGTGGACCTGCACACCGGCCGGATCCGCAAGCCCGACCCCGAGCGCGACATGCACTCGCGCGCCACCAGCGTCGCCCCCGAGGCCACCGAGACCCCGCGCTGGCACCGCTTCCTGACCGACACCTTCGGCGACGACGCCAAGGGCGCGGAGACCATCCAGTTCCTGCACCTGCTGCTCGGCTACTCCGTCACCGGGGACGTCGGCGCGCAGGTCCTGCCCTTCCTCTACGGCACCGGCGCCAACGGCAAGTCCGTCCTCCTGGACGTCATGACCCAGATCCTCGGCGACTACGCGCAGGCGGCCCCGCCCGGCTTCCTGATGGAGAAGGGCAAGTTCTCCGAGCACTCCACCGAGCTGACCGAACTCCACGGCCGGCGCATCGTGGTGTGCAGCGAGCTCAAGCCCAACGACAAGTTCGACGAGTCCCGGGTCAAGCTCCTGACCGGCGGCGACCGCATCATGGCGCGCCGCATGCGGCAGGACTTCTTCTCCTTCACCCCCACGCACAAGCTGTGGCTGCTGGGCAATCACCGCCCCGAGGTGGCCTCGGGCGGGCACGCCTTCTGGCGCCGGATCCGGCTCATCCCGTTCGAACGGGTCGTACCCGCCGCCCGCAAGATCGACAACCTCGCGAAGGAACTCGTCGACAGCGAGGGACCCGGCATCCTGCACTGGCTCGTCGAAGGCGCCCAGCACTACCTGCGCACCCGCGACCCGCTCACCGGACCGTCCTCCGTCCGCGTGGCCACGCAGGCGTACGCGACGACGGAGGACCACATCGGCCGCTTCCTCGCCGAGTGCTGCACCACCGAGCCCGCCCGGAGCGGCGGCGACCTCAGGGTCGAACAGGGTCTGCTCTACGGCGCCTACAGCGCATGGTGCAACGCGGGCGAGGGGATCCGGCCGGCCACCGCCCGCGCCTTCGCCACCCGCGTGCGTCAGGAACTCGGCCTCGCCTCACCGGCCGACATGATGAAGTCCAGCGGCAAGAAGTACTACCCCGGACTCGCACTCCTGGCCGATGACGACCCGGAATCCTCATATGTCTAGACCAGGCTGCCTACACACCGGTCGCCCATCTCTCTACGATGGACTCGGTCCCCTCACCCGGGGCCCCGCCCGCCAGACCCACCCAGGCCCGCACCCGGCCGCCGACAACGAAAAGGGGCCGCAGCCATGAGCTCGCTGCTGAACGAGAGCGACCTCCTCCACGAGAACACCGTGGTGTGGCTGGAGAACCCCGAACAACTCGACTACGTGCGCCAGGCCCTCGACAAGACCGCCCGCCGCCGCGGCAAGCCCCGCTACGCCCGCGACGGCCGCATGGTCGGCTACACCGAACTCGACGAACACGCCGAAGCCGACCCCGACAGCGGCCTCCAGCTCCGCCGTGTCTTCTTCCTCCTCCCGCACGACCGCGACGCCCAGCCCGACGGCCTCTACCAGGCGGGCGCCCCGGGCGAAGCGGTCGACCCCCGCACCATCGAACCGCGCCGGGTGGGGGAGAAGACCCCCCGCTCCCAAGGCAGCCGGGCGGGGAAGATAGCCGCCACCGGGGCCAGAACGGCGTAGCACCGGGCGGGCCGCCCCCGACGGGCCGCCCGCCGGCCGCCGAGTCGTCAGGCGGGCTGGACGGTGATGGTGCGCAGGCGCTTGGTGGCCCGGGTCAGGGCCACGTACAGGTCCCTTTCCCCACCGGGGCGGGCCGTGATGATCTCCTCGGGGTCCATGACGACGACCCCGTCGAATTCCAGGCCGCGTGCTTCGGACGCCGGCACGATGCGCGCGTGGTGAGCGATGCCCCGGTCCATCAGCTCGCTCACCCTGGTGTCCGCGCAGACCACCCCCAGAAGCTCGCCCGGGTGCGCGGTGCTCTGGGCGCGGAGTTCCTCAACGACGGCGGTGACCAGCCCGTCCGCAGACGTGGTCACGGTGCGGGGGCTCTCGCCGCTTCGCAGCGACCGTGTGGGTTTCTGGTCCGGGGCGATCCGCGTGAGCAGGTCCCGGACGCTCTCCAGAATCTCCTGCGTCGTGCGGTAGCTGATGGTCAGGTCGTGCAGTTTGAACCGCGGTCCGACGTGGGGGCTCAGTGCCTCCTTCCAGTCGCGTGCCGTCGTGACCGGGCCTGCCTGGGCGAAGTCACCCACCAGCGTCATCGCCCTCGCCGGGCAGCGCCGGACGATCATCCGCCACTGCATGGCGGTCAGTTCCTGCGCCTCGTCGACGACGACGTGCCCGTACGTCCGCTCGGGGGGACCGTCGACCAGGCTCGCCGCCTCGTCCAGCAACGGCACGTCGGCATCGGTCCAGGGGTCGTCCGGACCGCGCAGGAGAAGGGACCGCTCCTGCGCGGTCCAGCGGGGCAGGAGCTCGGCGAGAGCGTCGGCGTCCGTCAGGAGCGCCTTCACGAGGTCACCGGGTACCAGCCGCGGCCACAGCACCTCGACCGCCCGGTCGACGCCGGCGTCGTCGAGGAGATCGGCCCGGATGGCGTCCAGGTCCAGCTCGTGGGCCGGACCCGGGTCGGCCGCGCCTTCGGCACGGCGCTGGGCGGCTCCCGTGAACCGGTCGAGGTTCATGCCCGTCATCCGTTCGGCATCGGCGTCGATCTGCTCCAGGAGGTCGCCCATGTCCCGTTGCATCGCGTCGGTGACGGCGTCGACCAAGAGCTCCCTGAACACCTGGCGCGCGGGGTTGTGCCCCGGTGCGGCTGCCACGGCGGCGTCGCGTGCCGTGGCGACTTCCCCGTCGGACAGGTGAACCAGTTCCCGTCCGACCCGCACGGTGAAGTCCCCGGTGGGGGCTTGGTGGACGCGCAGGAGGCCGGCCAAGGCGTCGGCGAGGTCGGAGCTGCCCTTGAGACGCGCGGTGTCGAACGGGTCCACCGTGTCCGTGGACACTCCGGCCAGTTCCCGGCAGGTCGCCAGAACGACGTCGTTCTCTCCGAGTGAGGGAAGGACCTGGGAGATGTAGTCGAGGAACCGGGCGTTCGGGCCCACCACCAGGACACCCTCCTCCGCGGCGCGCGGGAACGCGTACAGGACATAGGCCGCCCGGTGGAGGGCGACCACCGTCTTGCCGGTGCCGGGCCCGCCCTGGACCACGGTCACCCCGCGGTGGGCGGAGCGGACGACCTCGTCCTGCTCGGCCTGCAGCGTCGCGACGGCCGCGTGCATCCTGCCCGTACGCCGTGCCGACAGGGCCTCGGTCAACGGGCCGTCCCCCACGACGTCCTCGTCGGTCGGGGCGCTCCCGTCCAGCAGTTCGTCGCTCACCGAGACGACCGTGCGTTCCGCGAGGCGCAGGTGCCGGCGCCGCCGCAGGTCCATCGGGTGGACCGGTGTCGCCTCGTAGAAGGGCCGCGCCGCGTTCGCGCGCCAGTCCACGAGCAGAGGCAGGTCATCCTCCTCCGTATGCAGTCCGATCCGTCCGATGCGCAGGGCCGTGCCGTCCGTCCGGTCGATGCGGCCGAAGACCAGCCCCTTTTCGGCGCCCTCCAGCCGGCCGATTTCCTTGGCCAGGCGCTCGGCGGCGATTTCTCTCTCGTATGCCTCACCGGCGCTTTCCGCCGGGGCCTTCAGCACGCTCGCCCGGTGTACTCGCGCCTCGGAAATCCGCTCGGTGAGCAACTCGTACAAGGAGGACACATAATCCCGCTCCGATTCAACCGCACGCACAGCAGGATCATTTAACGTCGACAACAGGGGGCTCCTTCGATTCGAGCCACACCATACGGTCAAAGTTCTCCAAAGGTAAGTCTTGACTTACTTGTTGAAGGCATGCCCCTACGACTGATTCCGTGACGGCCGGCCGTATTGCGCATCGTGCATTCCTCCGTTCCGTATATCGCCCATTGCGCTCCCGATGCCCTCCTGCTTTATGGGCGAGCGAGCCCGGAGCATCCCGCCGGGCCCCGCCCAACCCGGATCGGCCGATTGTCGGTCTCCGCCTCATTGATTTCAAAGAAATCAATGACGACCGGTGGGGGAGGGGAACGTCAGGGGCGGTGGTGATCGGCGACGGCCTCGGCCGCCGCGCGGTGGCCGACGGCCGCCAGGGCGGGGTTGAGACCGCGGTAGTGGTGCTCCGCGGTGAGCCCGAAGCGCAGGGCCCAGCCCCGCCCCCGCGCCCACGTCGCGTCGTCCACGCCCACCGCCTCGCGGAACACCTCGCGGGTGTCGGCGGTCAGCAGGGTCCAGGCCGCCATCATGTCGCAGGCGGGGTCACCGACGCCCACGAGCCCGAAGTCGATGACCGACGTGAGCCGGCCCCGGTGGCCCAGCAGGTTTCCCGGCAACAGGTCGCCGTGCAGCCAGACGGGCGCGCCCCGCCACTGTGGTGCGCGTACGGCCGCCTCCCACGCCGAGGCAGCCGCCCCGGCGTCGAGCGTGCCGTCGGCGCCCAGGTCCCGGATCGCCGCGCGGACCTCGTCGTCGGCGGTGTCCACCCGACCGCCGCGGAACGACCGCGGAGCCCCGGTGGTGTCGACGCGGTGGAGCGCCGCGAGGAAGCGGCCCAGTGCGGCGGCCGCGTCGTGGAGTCCGCGTTCGGCGAGGGGCCGGTCGTGGAGGTTCTCCCCGTCGAGCCACCGGTACACCGACCAGGCGAACGCGTACCCCTCGCCCGGCGCCCCGTGCCCGAGCGGCACGGGCACGTCCAGGGGCAGGTGGGGTGCGAGGTGCGGCAGCCATCGCTGCTCGGTGCCGACCTGCCCCGCGGCATCGGGGACGCGGGGCAGGCGTACGGTCATGTCCTCGCCCAGCCGGTACATGGCGTGGTCCGTGCCGGCCGAACGCACCGCCCGTACCGGCAGCCCGGCCCACTGCGGGAACTGCGCCGCGACCAGCCGTTCCACGAGCCCCTCGTCGATGTCCACTTCGTCGGCATGCATCTTCACACTGGACACCTCCATCAGGACGACGCGGCTCGGTAGAGCAGCTCTGTTCAGGAAGAGTGACGGATGTTGCCTAGCCGGTCAATATTCTTGGCAATCAAACTTGCCCGATGTGGCAACCAGATGCTCCGTGGAGGGGGCCTCGGCGCCGTCGCCATGTACGGCGAGACCAACGCCGAAGTCCTGCCGCCGCCCAAGGAGCCCCCCTCCCTCTGACACGGCCTCAGCCCCCCAGGACCTGACGGATCACATAGCGGGCGTTCGCGGAGATGACCGGGTTCGTCCCGCGGTAGTAGGGCAGTTGGATGACGGCCATGGACAGCGCCCACCCGCGGCCGCGGGCCCAGGTGGCGTCGTCGGTGTCCACGGCCTCGCGGAAGACCCGCCGCGCGGCGGCCGGCAGCAGGTTCCACGCCGGGATCAGGTCGACGGCGGGGTCGCCGAGGCCGGCGGTCCCGAAGTCGATCACGGCGGCCAGCCGGCCGTCGGCGCCCAGCAGGTTGCTCGGCATGAGGTCCGAGTGGATCCACCGCGGCTCCCCCGTCCACCCGGGGGCGGCGAGTGATTCCTCCCACGCGGCGAGGGCCGCGCCGGCGTCGAACGGCTCGTCCGTGCGCCGCAGTTCCTCGATCGCGGCACGGGTGTCCGCGTCGGCGGCGGCCAGGGGTCTTCCCCGGTGCGCCGGCGGCCCCGCGCCGAGCTCCGCCCCGCGCAGCGCCGTGACGAACGCCGCGAGGTCGCGGGCCAGCCGCCCGGGGTCGTCCGTACGGCCCTCGACGAGCACCTCGCCGTCGATCCACCGATGGACGGCCCACCCCCACGGGTAGCCCTCGGCGGCCCGGCCCAGCCCGGCGACCTCCGGGACCGGGACGGGCACCAGGGGCGCCAGCCGCGGCAGCCAGTGGGCTTCCCGTTCGAGTGTTCCGGCGCCGCCCGCGGTGAGCGGCAGCCTGACGGTCAGCCCGGGGCCGACGCGGTAGATCGCGTTGACCGTGCCACCGGACTCCAGGCGCCGTACCGGCAGCTCGGCCCACCGGGGAAACTGTCCGCGCAGCAGCCGCCGGACGAGGCCCTCGTCGGTCTCCGCTTCGTCTGCGTGCATCTTGGCCATGTGCCGTCAGACCCGGCCGATGACGCCGGCCCCGCCGCCGCGGGTGAGGGTGGCCGCGGCTGCTGCGGAGAGCGGCACTGCGGTGCAGGCGACGGGGATGCTTCTGCGCATGAACGGCTCCGAACGGAGGATCCCGCGCCACGGGATCGAAGAGTGTGGAGGTGGCGGCTCGACATCCGCTCGAAGCGGTTCGGCCTCGCCGGTCAACCTAGATCGCCCCTGTCCCTGCGGCAAGTCAACTTGCCAAAAATTGCCAAGCCTCGATGGAGGTGCAGTGCCAGAGGTCAGGCAAACCTTTGCCAAGGGGCGGTGAGGGGGCTACGCTGCGCACCAGAGCGTCGGGGGCGCGATACAGGGTTGTGGTTCCGAGAATTGATGGCAGGGCTCATATGACAGACGGGTCGTCCTTCGGCGCGCGCCTCAAGGCCTTGAGGCTGCAACGTGGCCTTTCCCAGGCCTCCCTGGCCGGCGAGGAGATCTCCACGGGGTACCTCTCCCGCCTGGAGTCGGGCGCGCGCCGCCCCACCGAGCGCGTGATCACCCACCTTGCCAAACAGCTCGGCGTGGACCGCCTGGCCTTCGACGCCCTGCCCGGCACGGCCACCGTCTCCGTCGGGAGCTCGCTGACACGGGCGCTGAGCATCGCCGCCTCCTCCGACAGCGACGAGTCCGTCGAGGAACTCATCGACGTACTCGCGACCGCCGGGGCGGAGGAGGACCCGCTGCTGCGCTGGCAGGCCCTGTGGGTGATCGCCCGGTACCGGGCCCGCCAGGGCGAGCGCGCCGAGGAACAGGAGTGTCTGGAAGAGCTGGCCGAGGTGGCCGATGACCTCGCGCTCCCCGCGCTGCGGTGCAGATCCGGCACCCAGCTCGCCCGGTGCCTGCGCTCGGTGGGCCAGGTGGCCCGCGCACTCGAACTCGCCGAGGGCGCGTACCGCGTCGCCAGGGACGCCGGCCTCTCCGTCCCCGACACCGGGACCGCCCTGCTGGCGCTGGTGTCGGCCGAGGCGGAGGCCGGCCGCCTGACCGAGGCCCGGTCACACGCCGAGGAACTGGTCGAACTCGTGGCGGGCGGGACGGACGCGCTGCGCGCCGAGGCCCTGTGGTCGGCGGCCACCGTCTGCTCCCGCCAAGGGGACGACGAGGCCGTCCACGCCTACCTGGCGCAGGCCGTGCAGGCGCTCGACAGCCGCGTCGACCCCGTTCTGTGGGCCCGGCTGAGACTCGCCGCGGCCTCGCTGTACCTGCAGTCCAGGCCCGCCCTCACCGGGAAGGCGCGCACGTGCCTGACGCAGGCCGAGGTGGCGCTCTCGATCATCGGCACGCCGGTCCAGCAACAGGAACTGCTGGTGCTCCAGGCGCACCTCGCGTTCGAGGAGGGCCGCTACGCGGACGCCCGCGCCGTCCACGACCGGCTCGACTTCGACAGCCTGCGGCTCACCTACCGCGACCGGATCCGGCTGCAGACGCTCGACAGCCTGCTCCTGATCGTCGAGGGCCGCCGGCAGGAGGGGCGCGCCCGGCTGAAGGAACTGGGGGAGGAGGCCCGCCGCGCCTCGAACATGGACCTCGCCGCCGAGATCTGGCGGGTCCTGGCCGAGACGCTGGAGAACGCCGAGCAGACGGGCCCCGCCCAGCGCTGACCGGCCACGTGCGGTGGCTCTCCGACCGGATGCGGCCGAACCGGCCCCGACCGCGCAGCGGGTACGGGTACGGGTACGCGCGGACCCCGGCCGAGCAGGACCCGTCCGGATCCTGGACCTCACCCCGTGAGCGGCCGGGCGCGTCGTCGCTGATCGTGGTGCTCCATGCCGTCGCGCACGGGGCCGACCTTCGGTCGCGGGGTGGCTGGCGTTCCTCTTGCGATTACAGGTAGGTCGTCCAGATTCCGGCCCGAAGAATGTCCAACGGGCCGGCTCCCGATCGGGTCCACCGGTCGAGGCGGTGCTCGCTCACAGCGCGGTGGCCAGCCAGATGGTCACGGCCGCCGTGGCGATGAGCCCGACGTTGAGTGTGATCGAGCGGTCTTCGCCGGTCAGGTGGACGGCGACCGCACCCGTCTGCAGGAGTACGAACCCGATGGCCGCGGCCGACGCCGACCAGGGAGCGATGCCGGTCAGCGGCGGCAGGACCAGCCCGGAGGCACCGAGTATCTCGACCGCCCCCAGCGTCCTGACGGCGGCCGGGGGCACGCGGTCGACCCAGGCCATCATCGGTCGGAGTCGGTCACGGCTGCGGATCACCTTCATCGAGCCCGCGTAGAGGTAGAAGAGGGCGAGCAGTCCCGCGACGATCCAATAGGCGGTGTTCATGATTCCCGTTCCTGGGCCACCGGTTCCCCGGGAGCCCGTCCATTGCGCTCATTGCGTCGATTGCGTTGATGGGCGGAAAGGTCCGGGGAGCCCCGGGCGAAGGCCCGGCGGTGCCCGGACGGGCCGGCCCTGCCGCCGAGGGACGGGAGGAGCGCCCCGGCCTGCCGGTCGGGGGAGGAGCGCGGCCGGGTCCTCCCGTCGGCTTCAGGGGGAGTCGGTCGCGGGCTCGGTCGCGTAGCGGCCCATCGCGTCCATGCCGGCCTGCGGCGTCATCGGCCGGCCGGTGGCAAGCACCTCCTGAAGGTCTCGGAAGTACTGCACGTACAGATCCGGGGTGAACGTGCTGAGCATGACGGCGGGGCGGTCGGTCGGGTTGGAGAAGGTGTGCGGGGTGCCGGGCGGAACGATCACGAGCGTGCCCGTGGAAGCGTCGTGGTCCTCGTCCCCGACGGTGAACCGCACGGTGCCGGAGAGGACGTAGAAGCCCTCGTCGTGGCCGGCATGACGGTGCTGCGGCGGTCCCTGGGTGTGCGGGGCGAGAACGGACTCGGCGATCGCGAGGCGGTGCCCGGTACGGCTGCCGTCCTCAAGGATGCGCATGCGCGTGGGGCCCAGGAGGATGGTCTCGCCGTCGCCGGGACCGACCACCGATACGGCGGGGCCGGCCTGCGGTTCGCTGGTCCTTGTTTCTTCGGTCATGCCCACCAGTGCACGGCCAAGGCCCCACGCCTGTCCAAGACCCGTTCCGCAACGCCGATATCCCGTGGGTATCGTTGCAGCGTGGAGCTACGGACCCTGCGCTACTTCGTGGCCGTCGCCGAGGAACTCCACTTCGGCCGGGCGGCCACCCGACTGCACATGAGCCAGCCGCCGTTGAGCCGGGCGATCAAGCAGTTGGAGGCCGACGTCGGGGCCCTGCTGTTCGCGCGATCGGCCGCCGGCGTCAGGCTCACCCCGGTCGGTACGGTGCTGCTCGACGAGGCGCGGGCACTGCTCGACCATGCCGACCGCGTCCGCCTGCGCGTGAGCTCGGCGGCCGGCGTCGCGTCCCTCACGGTCGGCATCCTGGGTGACGGCACCGACCCGGCAGCACTCAGGCTGGCGGCCGCCTACCGCCGGCGCCACCCCGGCATCGACATCCGCATCCGCGACACCGACCTGACCGACCCGACCTGCGGTCTGCGCACCGGGCTGGTCGATGTCGCCCTGACCCGGGCGCCGTTCGACGAGACCGCCCTGACGGTGCGTGAGCTGCGGGCGGATCCGGTCGGGGTGGTCCTGCGCGCCGACGATCCGCTGGCCCGGCACGACCGACTACGGCCGGCCGACCTGAACGACCGCCGCTGGTTCCAGTTCCCGCAGGGGACCGACCCCGTCTGGCAGTCCTACTGGAACGGCGGCATGTCGCGCGAGGGCCCGGTGGTACGCACCGTCCGGGAATGCCTGCAGGCCGTGCTGTGGAACGGCACGGTCGGCCTGGCCCCGCTCGGGGACGACCTGCACGCGGAGCTGGCCGTGGTGCCGCTGATCGACATGGCGCCGAGCCGAGTGGTGGCGGTGTGGAACAAAGGTGACGTCAACCCGTTGATCCGGTCCTTCATCGAGACCGCGACAGCGGCGTACCGGGACTGAGCTCCGGCAACCGTTGACCTCCGGCACCGAGGTGTGCTGTCAGGGGCCGTTGTTCCCCTCGAAGTCGCCCAGGTTGATGAAGCCCACCCGGTTCTCCCAGACGTCCCACGTCACATGCTTCCGAGCGCCCCAGTAGTAGGTCTCGTAGCTCATGAGGTCGCCGTACGCCTCGTTCTCGTGCATGCGATCAGGTTGGCCGAACACGGTCAGGAACTCCTCGTACGAGCTCACGTGTGCGAAGTGGGTCGAGGTTCGGCCGGGCCTGCGCTGCCTGCCGTTTCATCCGCATCGGATCAGCCGGATGCGGGGCGGGCGCCGCTGCGGATGCCCACCCCAACACGTCAGCCGGCCGGAGTCAGAGCTCCCACTCGACCCGTTCCACCGTGTCGTTGTGCTCCTTCGGCTCTTCGAGCTTGTCGCCGGCCCTCAGGATGCGCGTGAGCGTGCCGTTCTTGCTGATCAGCTTCGCGTTGCTGTCCGTGTTGTTGACCCACGACGAGACGTTCTTGTGCATGCTGCCGCCGTTGGGAAGGGGCAGGAGCTTGAGGTCCACCGGGTGGCCGGCCCCGATTCCGTATGCCTCGCCCCCGCAGTTGTAGTGCCGCCACAGGCCCAGGGTCTTCGGCGGACAGGGTGAACCCTCAGGGGGACTGACCACTACAACACCGTTGGGCAGCCCCGTGTTCGCGCTCATGGCTCGCTCCGCTCTCTTGTCCCGCCGGCCTTTCCGGCGAGTGCGGAATCACCGTTCCACGGTAAGTGCGCGGCGTATGCCTCTGGCATAGGCTTGATCGTTTCTGCTGTGTACATGGCCACCCGTCTGGCCGAGCGACGGGCCCGTCGCAGCCGGATCCCGGTGACGGACGTTCCTGACCGGTCATTGCAGAGCAGGCCCAGGTCGCTCACCCGGACCCTTGTGGCCCGCTGGTCATGTCGCGGGGCCGAGATCCCCCTTGAGGATCGTCTCGACGATCCGGGGCCGGTCCCACAGGGCGAGGAGGTCGTTGGCGATGGCCACGACGGGGAGATGGTCCTGATCCCGCACCGCGATGGCCGCGGCCTTCAGACTGCGCGGGACGGCTCCGGCGTCGAGGAGCACGCGCCATTCCTGCGCACCGAGTTCCAGGAACTCAAGGCCGGTGACTCCGGTGAGCTCCAGGGGGTCGGCCAGCGCGCCGGGGGAGGCGGAGAGGGTCCGCAGCCGGGGCAGACCGGTGAGCGGGGCGAGGCTGAACGGCGGGCCGTCCGGCATGCCTATGGACAGGACTTCCAGGTCAGGGTGGGCGGCGGCCCGGACGGTTGCCAGGCCTCCCGCCCCGACCGTGGCCGCCGACGGCGGCTCATCCGTGCGGAGGGCAGGGCCTTCCTGCCTCGTCCGGCCCAGGATGAAGTCGGTGAGGGAGTCGGCGACGAGTTCGGCGCCGATGCTCTGCTCGTGGTCGACGAGGATGATCTGCCCGGTGTGCCCGCCGGGGCCGGGTGTCAGGTCGACCGCGTACTCGTCGCCACCGTTGCTTCCGAAGCCGATCCAGCCCGGTGAGCCGGCCAGAGCCTGCACCGCGGCATCGGGCGGGGTGCACGGTGCCTGCGTCGCCCCGAGGTCCCAGCCCGGGTGCCGGGCCTCGGCGTCCACGCTGTACAGGTGCTCCATGGCGGCCAGTTCGCAGCCGACCGCCGTGTCGGCTTGGTCCTGGTACTCGTGGTCCCAGTCCTCCCAACGCGCCCGTGTCACCCGGTAGAGCACCTTGAACTCGTCCGTCAGCGTGACTCCCAGGCGGGCTTCGGTGGCGGCGATCTCCGCCTCCGTCGCGCCGATGGCGTCGGGCAGGCGCTCGCGGAGCGTCCGCTCCAGCAGTTCCAGGTCTGCCGAAGCAGCCGGCGCCCCGGGTGCCGGAGCGGGCAGCCGGCGCCATGGCTCGGGAAGGGCGCTCTCGACCAGGACGAGTACGCCCAGGTCCGGGTAGCCGACGGCAGGTTCCACGGCCGGGCTGGGCCAGACCAGGCCGAGCACGGTGCTTCCGTCCGGCTGGACCTCTGCCCTGAAGGCGATCTCCCTCTCCTGGACCCCGCCGCGCCCGAGCGCCTTCTGTATGCCCTCCACCGCGATCCGCGTCGCCGTCGGCATGGCCCCCCGGTGGGCGAGGCTCCAGCCGTACTGGCTGATCCGTCCCGCCACACGGGCGGGCAGGGCGGCACGCCTCTGCGTGTCGCCGGTCAGCATGAGACGCAGCACGGGCTCCCAGGTCGCGAAGTCGTGCAGCGAGTGGGACGGGGATCTCTGGTCAACCATGCGCAGACCGTACGCGGAGCCGGTGACAACGGAGACGGGCAGGCCGGAGTTCGAGGAGGGAGAGGTCTTCTTGATGGAGCTCGGCCCGGACGGACGGCGGTTGCGGCAGGTGGAGAGCGCCCCTCGCGGCATGTACAGGTCCGGTCAGGCGTAGCGGCAGACGGTCACGCCGGCTGCGGCACCGCATCCCATCTTCGAGTAGTTCTTCTGGACCATGTTCCAGTAGTGGCCCCAGTTCCTGTAGCTGGGGTCGTCGGTGTTCCAGTTCGGGCCGGCCGCGTCGTAGGCGGCCTTCTCCCCGGCCCACTGGGAGACGGCCTGGGACGGTCCGGCGCCCGACATGTTCTCGGCTCCGTTGTTGAAGCCCTTGTCGTGCGCGAGCCCACCGGCGTGGGAGGCGGGGTTGTCGGCCCATGCCTGCGCGCCTGAGGCGAGAGCCGCGTCCCAGGCCATGGGCGGGGCGCCTTCCGTCTGGCGTATCGCGTTGGTATCGCTCAGGAGGGCCGCCTGGTCGGCGGGGCTGACCTCGGCGGGAAGGCCGGCCGGGACGGCGGCGGAGGCCGCCCCGCCCGCCCCCAGCATCATTCCTGCGGCCATCAGCGTTGCCGCAATGGCGATGGCGCGACGGCGCGTACGGGAAAGTCTTGTCATTGCGACTCCCTGGTCGCACGGAAGCAGCGGAGAGTGCCGGCATGGTTCACTACCGTCAACCGTCGTGGGAGGGGGCGAAACGGCCGGCGAGCGCGATGGTGACTGAGCCATCGGCGACACGGTGCTCTCGAAAGGGCGGCCCATGGCCGCCTCCCCTACGGCCAGCGTAGGTCCAGGTGGCGGGGGTGGCGACCGGGGCTGCGGGACGGGCACCGGCACGACCGCTCCGTCCGCAAGGCCGCCGAGCTCCAACCGATGCCGGCTGATGCAGGGTTGGTGACCGAGGCCGGCAAGCCCCCGTCCGTGGTCCGGGCGCCCGCAGACCGTCCGCCCGGCCGGAGACCGCGACACGTGCGGGAGCGAGGCGTCGCCCTTGTTCTTGAATGGTCGCTCATGTATTTTTGTGCCATGCCCCGACCCCGCGAGTTCGAGCCCGACGCCGTGCTGGACCAGGCCATGCTGCGTTTCTGGTGGCAGGGCTACCGGGCCACCTCGATCGAGGACCTCGTGAAGGCGACCGGGGTGAAACCCGGCAGTCTCTACAGCGCGTTCCCCGGCGGCAAGCGCACGCTGTTCCTGAAGTCGCTGGAGCGCTATTCCGCGTTGGTCGTTCCTCAGAAGCTCGGCGAGCTGGCGGCGCCCGGCGCCTCCCTGGCCGAGCTGCGCGGCTATTTCGACGGATTGGTGAGCGACCTGCTCAGTCCGGAGGGCCGGCGGGGGTGCCTGCTGGTGAACACCGCGATCGAGAACGCGGCCGAGGACGACGAGGCCGCCGCCGTCGTGCGCGGCCATCTGGCCCGCCTGGAGCAGTGCATGGCCACGGCCCTCCGCAACGCTCGCGACGCCGGCGAGGTGCGCGCCTCGGTGGACCCGGGCGGCAGCGCCCGGCTGCTGGTCGCGACGTGCCAGGGGCTCATGGTCGTAGGGAAGGCGAACCCCGACGGGGCGGTACTGCGCGCCATCGTCGACAACGCCTTCGCCGTCCTCGTCTGACAGCTCCACCCGGGGCCACCGCATGCGGTGGCTCTTTTTCGGCCCCAATAGATGAATGACCATTCAAGAACGGAGCCCGCTCAATGAAGGCCATCGTCATATCCGCCTACGGCGCCCCCGAGGTCCTGCACATCACCGACCTGCCCGACCCCGTGCCCGCACAGGGAGAGGTGCTGATCCGGGTCAGGGCGTTCGGCATCAACCACGCCGAGGCATACATGCGCGCGGGTGCCTGGGGCGATGTCGCGGCCGTCCCGGGGATCGAGTGCGCGGGATCGGTCGAGGCCGATCCCTCGGGCCGCCTCGCCCCCGGAACCCGGGTCGTGGCCCTCCTCGGCGGCATGGGCCGCACCCGCAACGGCAGCTACGCCGAGCTGGTCACGGTACCGGCCACCAACGTGGCAGCGGTGAACTCGTCACTGGGATGGGCCGAGCTGGCGGCGGTTCCCGAGGTCTACGCGACGGCGTGGCACGGGCTGTTCGGCAACCTCGGCCTGCGCCCGGGCGAGCGGGTCCTGGTGCGCGGAGCGACGTCCTCCCTCGGCCAGGCCGCCGTCAACCTCGCCGTCGTCCACGGCGCGAGAGTACTCGCGACCACCCGCAACCCCGCCCACGCGCCGCTGCTGAAGGACCTCGGCGCCGAGGAGGTCCTCATCGACGACGGCCACCTGGCCGCCCAGGTCGACAGAGGCAGCCACGACGCCGTTGACGCGGTGTTCGATCTCGTCGGCAACAACGTCCTGCGCGACTCCCTGGCCACCGTCCGCCCCCGCGGCCGGGTCTGCCAACTCGGCTTCCTCGGCGGCTTCGAGCCCGTACGCGACTTCAACCCGATCACCGATCTCCCCACCGGCGTCCAGCTCAGCTTCTTCGGCAGCGCCTTCGTCCTGGGGAGCCCCGAATTTCCGCTCGCCGACGTTCCGTTCGACGAGATCTACGCCAAGGTCGAGTCGGGGGCGCTGTCGGCAAGGCCGGTCAGGATCTTCCGTTTCGAGGAGATCGTCGAAGCCCACCGGATCATGGAAGCGGGTGAGGCACTGGGCAAGATGACCGTCACCGTCGGCTGAGACACCCGGGCGCCGGACGCCGGGCGCCCGGCGACCGGCGCCCGGTGACCACCGGACGCTCAGACCGCAGTGAGGTCCTGGACCAGTCGCGTCATGAGCGGGGACGGATCCACCTCCAGCTCACGGCGCAGCAGCCGCTGGTACTCCTTGTAGCGCTTCACAGTGTCGTCTGCAGCGCCGCCAGGTACTCCCCGTCCCGACGCAGCCTCTGCGCCAGGCCCTCCAGGGCGTGCAGCCGCACCTGGTCCCAGCGCTCCCGCTCCAGGACGAGCCACTCGTCCGGCCAGCGCGGCAGCAGCTCCTTCCCGAGCATGGCCGAAAGCGCCTCGGCGTGGGCGGGAGGCAGACCGTCGCCCGTCGCGTCCTGGGCTGCCCGCCAGCGCGCGCTGTGAAGGTCCACGTTCACCAGAGGCGCGAGCAGCAGCCGGTGGTCCACGCACTCGACCATGGATGCGGCATCCGGCGTACGAGAGCTCGAAGGCTCCGAGCAGTTCAAGGTCTACGCCGCTCGAAGACACATCCCTCACTGTGCAACCGGCCGGTGGAGCACGCATCCGCACCCACCCCTCCATCCGCCCCCACAACAGCCCCGAAGCCCCGGTCCCGCGCCTCCCGCCCGAATTCCGCGGCGCTCCGGGCACGCCGCAGTCACGGGTCTGACCGGCGTACAGACGCTCCCGCAATGGTCCGGAAACGCTCTGAAGACGCCGTCACGACGACGTTTGGACATTACGGGTGACGGACCGGGGACGAGGACCTCCGACGCTCGTACTCGGCATGACTTTCGGTACGCAGTGCCCACGGGCACGGAAAGCAGGTCCCGGATGAGGCCTCGGGATGTCCTGGGGGACCTCGGCGCACGGCCGGACGCACCGTTCGGCGACCCGCGCGTCTGCGTGGCCCTGCTCGACGGCCCGGTCGACCTGTCCCACCCCTGTTTCGCGGGCGCGGACCTCACGCGTCCGGACACCGTGGTCCAGGAGCCCGCCGGGCAGGGGCCGATGTCCGCCGTCCCCTCCGTCCTGGCCGTCGGCGCCGCCGCCGTCGGCCGGCCACTCGACATCAGCAATTGGGGTGCCGCCTACCGCACCCACGGAATCCTCGCCCCCGGGCAGGACATCGAGGGCGCCGCACCCGGCGGCGGCCTCGCCTCCCTGACGGGAAGCAGCTTCGCCACCCCGCTCGTGACCGGCACCGCGGCGCTGCTCGTCGCGGCCCACCGGTCGCCGCCGGTGTCACAGCCGACGGCGGCGCATTTCCCCCGCCGCCGGCCGCACCGCCCCCGGTCCAGGCCGCCCAGGCTCCGGCCCCGGCGGCCCCCGCCCCGGCCGCCATCGTGGGCCAGGCGCTCGACCCGGAGAAGCAGGAGGAACGGGCAGGCTACGTCTCGCGCGTCTCCGTGTCCGGGATCCTCACCCACCGCACGAAGCGACTCTTCAACGGCCAGCTCGTGCCCGTGGTCGAGGTGAAGAGCCGAGGCCTCTACACCTGGAACGAGACGGCACTCGTCGACTCCGTCTTCGACAGCGTCATGAAGGACGCGGAGATCAGGCACGTCTCCACCGTCCAGGAGAGCGAGATCCGGCTGACGATCCGCTCCTTCCTCGACAAGATCTACTACCAGTTCCGCAACCTCGGCCAGACCTCGGCCGGCCGGGCGCTGAACTACGCGGGGACCAACGCGTTCCTGATCGGGGGCCAGATGGTCCGGGGAATCCTCTCCGCGGGCCAGATACCCGGATCGAAGGGCGGCCTGTACTCGCTCGACACGATCACCGTCACCAAGAGCCCGAACAGACCAGGAGGACTGCCTCCCCACGTCCGGGCCGTCCGCCGCGACGACGCCGCGGCAGAGGCCGACGCCCGTCGACAGGGCGTCGCGGCCGCCGCGTCGGGCTGCGGCAACCTCACCGGCATGGCCCGGCAGATGTGCTACGCGGGCCGGCACGCTCTCAGGGTCTGACCCCTGTCGGGGATCAGCCCCCTGAAGTCACCGGCCCCTCTCCAAGGAACAGAGGGAACACGAGGAAAGGACCCTGAAGAGCCCGGTGTTCGTGGACGGGCCGACCGGCATCATGGCGCCGACACCCACCCAGCGCGTCGTGGTGAGCCCGCCGTCGTTCGGCGGCATCCGCTGCACGAACCAGATCGCCCCGGCGTCCACGGTCATCGACAACCTCGACCAGTGCATGCTGATCGCGCTGTACCGCCTCACCCGCTGGATCAACTCCTCGTCGCCGGACGTCACCGAACTCCTCCGCCTGGGCATCGGGCACGGCGGGCCCCATCCGAAGGACTGCCACAACCAGGGCCGCGCGCTCGGCCTCTCGGGCATCGTGGGGGAGCTGGACGGGGTCGCCTTCACCCGTCTGGTGCAACGGGACTGGGGAGACCTGCCCCGCACCCCCGGCAAGTTCCGCATCGACCCCGCGACGGACCCCCTCGCGTACGGGCTGTTCTCGACCGCCTTCCGCTGCGCCACGTTCGAGTGCGAGGCCACCGCCATCGGCCCGGCCAACAAGTGGCCCATGCCCGAGATCGGCGGCTCCGGCTTCGTGATCTACCCGGACTGCACCGGCCCCGCCGCGCTGGTCAACGCCCACCAGAACCACATCCACATGCAGATCGGCGTCACGGTCCTGCCCTGAGCGGCGCCGGTGCCGGATCCCGGGGCGTCAGACGTGCTGGGGTTCGCCGATGGTGCGGCGCCCGATGCGGGTGGCCAGCCAGTTCGCCCGCTGTAGGTCCTGGCTCTGCACGTGTACGTAGACGGTGTGGTTGTCCGACGGGTCCTCCTTGAAGAGCCTCAGGCAGCCGGTGCGTTCCGTGGGGCCCGTGGGGCTGCCGTGTCGGGTGGGACGGGGGGTCAGCCGCCGTCCACGTAGGCGCGGGCCGCCACCATGACGTCGCGCATGCGGCCGTCGGCGATGCACTGGGCCGGTGCTTCGTCCTCCAGCTGCGGGTTCATGCCGATCATCCAGGCGCGCGCCGTGTAGAGGCTCTCGGCGTCCTGGATGAGTTGGAAGACCTGGAGGGCGGCGCGCAGGCGCTCCTCGGATTCGTGCCGGGGGGTGGTGTCGCCCGATGCCCACTTGCCGACCTGCTTGGGGTCGCTGATGTTGGCGATGCGCGCGGTCAGGCGCTGGCCCAGGTTGTCCTGGAGGAACCGGGCGATCTCGCTGATGTGCATGCGCACGGTGGCGATGTGGGCCCGTTCGGCACTCACGGCGCTCTTGGTGGCGGCGGAGGCGGTCGTGGTGGTGGTGTGTGAAGGCATGGTCAGGTCTCCCTCGCTGCCCTGACTGCGCGCCCGCGCGGCGGCGGGTCGCGTGTTCAGGCGACGGGTGTCGGGTGCGCGCAGGACCTGGCTGTCGCGTGCTGCTGCGATGGCAGACGGAGGGGACGCTCGGTCTCGGCGAGCTGTGAACGCTTCGTGATGTGCTTCCGACCCGCCGGGAAGCGTGACCAGTGACGGGTGGGGTGGGCCGGGCCGGCTAGCGGCGGGCGGCGGGGTTCAGCATCGATGTATTCCGGTCCGCGGGGATCCGGCGCATGGATGACTGGAGCGTGCTGGGGGTGAGGCGGCGCCTGGGGTGCTCGGTGGTGCCGCGCTGTGCGGCGTGAACCCCGAAGGTAAGCACGTACGGACGGTGTTGCCGGTGATGCTCATGAGATCCCCCACATGTTCCAAGTCGGTCGATGTACTTGTCAGGTTACCCATTATCGCCTGTCAACTCCACCTCTTAGACGGAATCCAGCGCGTTCTCGACGGGGCGTCAACTACCGTGTTTGAGGCTGTACTTAGCTTCTGACCTGCATTGATGTTGTTGATTGGGGGAGGGGGCGGAGGTCGTGTGCGTGCGGGGAGTGAGTTGTTTTCCTCCTTTCGGACGACAGGGATGTGGTGGTTTTCCGGTTGGTTTCCAGGTGGGTTTTCGGGTGGGGGAGTAGGGGGGTGAGTGGTTGTGGCCCGGGCGGGTCCGGTCACAGCATGGTCAGGCCGTACTCGTCCGCCACCCGCCGCAGCGCCTCCGCCTCGGGGAAGACCAGACTGGACTCCTCCTGCTTCAGTGCCACGTCGCTGAAGACGGCCCAGCACTGGCGCATGCCGAAGCGGGAGCGGTAGGCGATGCCGTGGACGAGGCGCTCCTGCTCCGAGGGGCCGGTGCGCTGGGTGATGGCCCAGGCGGAGATCAGCCGGGTGATCCGGCGGTTGAAGCCCTGGACGTGTTCCGTGGTGAGCAGGTCGACGCCCTGCTCCGCCAGCTTGTCCTCCAGCTCGTGGGAGAGCGTCTTGAGGGTCCGTTCGTCGTCCACGTCGAGGAAGCGGGCCTCCTTGGGCGGCTGCAGACGGACCAGGGTGTGGCGCGTGGTCCAGTCGCGGGGCATCTTGCCGGGGCCCATGTAGTACGGCTCCTGCCAGTCGTCCGCGATGACCTCCCGCATGGCGGGGCTCACGCGGAAGGGGGCTAAGGCCTCGGCGAAGCAGCCGTCGTGTTCGGAGGCGCAGTAGAGGGTGCCGTAGCTGACCAGGCTCCAGCGGTTGCCGCCCGTCCGGTCGGAGTCCTCCTGGCTGATCTTTTCGTACGTGACCGGATTCTTGGATTTCCCCAGCCGCCAGATGCCGCGTTCCGGTGCGGGGATGAGGCTGACGTCCGGCTGTGCGGTGTCGGTGTCCCGGCTCATGGGGCCGTTCTCCTTGCTCCGGCCGGCTCCGCGGGACGCGGGGTACGGGCCGGTGATGCTCGTGGGCTCGTGCGGCGGGCGGGCCGGCGGGGCGGTCCGCCCGCCGGGAGAGCCGGTCTTGTGACGGTGTGGTGCTCGTGAGGGGGGCTCATGAGGGAGGCTCACGAGCGGCGTGGTCATCGGTCATCGGTCATCGGCCATCGGTCAGCGCGTGAGGTGCGGGGCGCCCTCGGTGCGGCGTACTGATCGGTGGCACATGCCGAACGATCATTTTCATGCTCGGGTGCGACCGAAGCGACCGGGTTGCGCGGGTCAACGGGGGCGCACGAAGGAACACGGGGGCGCACACGGCTCTGCGCACGGCGCGGTCAGCTGCCGTCCGTCCGGCACCGGGCGAGGTCGATCTCCACGGCGGCGGCTCCACCGTCCCCGGTGAACGAGAGCACGACGCGCCCACCGCCCGCCGCCGCCGGATGGGCGGTGATGCCGCGGACGGGGCTGCCCGTGGCCAGCAGCAGACGGCAGTGCCCGGTGGCGGCGTCCCAGACGCGGATGGTTCCGTCGACCGCGCCGGCGGCGGCGAAGCTGCCGTGGCCCTCCGCGTTCCACAGGGCTAGGGCGTGTACGGCCGCCGACGTGTGGCCGGTCAGCGGTGCACCCAGGGGGCGGCGCCCCGCCAGATCCCACAGCCGTACCGTGCCGGTGTCCCCGGCGCTGGCCAGGTACGGCGGAAGGCCGCCGAGCGGGCGGGGGGCGAGGGCGACGGCGTGCAGGACGCCCTGGTCACAGCGCAGGGGCCCGCCCAGCGGGCCGAGTTCCGCGTCCCACAGCCGTACGGTGCCGTCGGAGCTCGCGGAGGCGAACCAGTCCCCGCCCCGCTCGCACGAAGCGGCCGCCACCGCCCGGATCCGCAGGCCGTGACCGGTCCACGTGCGCAGCGGGCCCGGGTCGTCCAGGTCCCACAGCCGGACCGTTTCGTCGTCGCCGCCGCTCAGGAGCAGGTGGCGGCCGTCCGCGGTGGTGCAGGCGGCGAGGGAGCGGACGGGCAGGAAGTGCCCTTCGAGGACGTCGGGCAGGAAGCGGCGGGTGCCCGCGTCCCACAACCGGATGCCGTAGCCCTCGCCTCCGGCCGACCCGGAGGCCGACCCGGACGCCGACACCAGGACGCGGCCGCCCTCCCGGCGGTGGGCCCAGGCCAGGGCGGACGGCGGCCGGCCGGTGTCGATCCGGGCGACCGCGTCCCCCGTACCGATGTCCCGGACGTCGACGTACGGGACGCCGTCGCCGCCGAGCGCGAACCAGGAAGGGCCGCGCGGTCCCCCCGGCCCCGGCAGGAGCAGTGCCCCGACCGTCGGCACGGGTTCGGCAGGCGTACGCGCGCCGGCCAGCGCGCGCTCCAGGACCTCCCGGTTCCACAGCCGCAGCGTGCCGTCACTGGATGCGGAGGCGAGGATTCCGGATTCTGGGGAGGCGACGGGGCTGAGCGCCGTCACGGCGGAGGCGTGCCCGTCCAGCAGCCCCGGAGCCGCCACGTCGGCGGATTCCCACGCGGAGACGTCCCATACGGCGATGCCCCGGCCCGTTCCGGCCGCGAGCAGGTGGCGCCCGCCCAGGACGAGGCCGGTCAGGCAGCTCACCGGCCCGTCGGCGCCGGTGAGGGTGGAGCGAAGTCCGTCGGTGCCCCAGACGCTGACGCTCCCGTCCGCGTGGCCGGCCGCGACCGTCCCGGGCCGCGTGGTCGCGGCCAGCACCCGTACCGCCCCGGGGAGGCCGAACGCCGCCACCTCCACGGCGGCCTCGGTGTCCCGGAACGTCAGGGACGCCCCGTCGGCGATCGCCAGCAGCGGCCGGCCGGGCGGATCCTCCACCGATGCCAGTGCGGTGGCACTCGTACGCGGCGCGTCCCCCGGCAGGGTCAGCAGGTCCTGCGGCCCCATCCGCTCGTTCCACCAGACCACCTCCCCGTTCCCGTTGACGCTGAGCACCGCGAGCTCGTGCCCGCCGTCGCGGTACGCGCACACGTCGGCGATCCAGATCCCGCCGGGCCGGTGGACCTGGTCGACGAGCCCGCCGCTCGCCGGGTCCCACAGGCGTACGGTTCCATCCGTGCTCCCGGACACGAGCAGCGGGGACTGCGCGGGGCGCGGTGCGAGGAGCAGGTGGTGTACGGCGCCCTCGTGCCCGCGGATCCGTTCGCGGACCGCCGTCCCCTCGACCGCGTCGATCAGTTCGATGCCGCCGGCGTCGTCGCCCACCGCGAGGGCCGCGCGCCCGTCGGGGGCCGTCACCGCGGTCATGGACCGCACCGTGGTCGCGAGGGTGGCCAGGACGTTGACGGGCGGCGTCCACCGGGACCACAGCACGGCCAGCGGCCCCGGCACTCGGGCCGCGGCACCCGTGCGCGTGTCAGTGCCCGTGTCAGCGCCCGCGTCCTCGGACGTCCGCGGGCGCGCCGTTCCGGGGAAGCGCAGCGCCGTGTGCGCCAGGTGCAGGCTGGCCAGGCGCGAAGGGTGGTCGGCGCGGTGCAGGTAGGGCTCCACCGCGGCCCACGCCTCCAGCCACAGCCGGCCCTCCCGCCCCCGGCCGGGGCCCAGCAGACCGCGGACGGGGCTGCCGGTCAGCCACGGAAGGACGTCGGCCGGCACGTGCGCGTCGTCCAGGACCCCGCCCAGGCGGGCGTGGCGCGCGAGGTACCGGCGTACGTAGGGATGCGGGGCGGTGTCCGGGGGGCCGACGGCGCCCTCCGCGCCTGCTGCGGCCGCGGCTGCGGCCGCGGTGGCGCCGGTGTGCGGCGCGGCCAGCTCGGCGAGCGCCCGCGTGATCCGGGCGTGGACGTCGGCGTCGTGCGCGTGCGCGGCCCCGTGCGCGGCCCCGTACACGTCCTCGTAGGCGCCGCCCCCGAACGCGTCCCCCTCCGCACGGCTTCTGTCCGCCGCACTTGTCCCCGTAACCACATCGTCCCCACCAGCTCTACCAACCCCACCAACCCCACCCGACACGGCCCCATCGGCCTTATCGGCAGGCTCGTCCTGACCATCCGGCATTCCCATCCCCCCACCAGGCGCCGCCCCGCCCACGGGCCGGGCGCGCAGCACGGCGGCCAGCCGCTCGTGCGCCGGCCGGTACACCCGCTGATCCTCTTCCACGTCACGGGTGAGATATCCCGCCAGACGCCCTTCCAGCAGAATCCCGATCTTGTCGTCGGCGTCCTCGACGGTCCTCCCGAGCACCGCGGACGCCACAGCGGGCCACACCTCCCCCCACGCGATCCCGCGCCCCAGCGCGAACGCCGACGCCCGCAGCAGCGCCAGCGCCTCGTCGGCCGCCAGGCCGTCCTCCGCCGACCTCGCCAGATCGGCCTCCAACAGCCCGGCGGTGCCCTCGCCCAGCCGGGCGAGCCAGCCAGCGTCGGCCGACAGCCGCGGCCCCGCCGCGCGCAGCTGCCCCGCCGCCACGCGGGCGTCGAGGAAGGACCGCCCCGCCGCCGCGGCCACCGTCCGCGACACCTCCGTCAGGTCGTGCCCCGCCCAAGCCGCCTCCCCGTCCAAGAGGGCCCGTACATACCCCTCGACGTCCCTGCCCATGTCCGCGTCGTCGGTGCGCAGCACGGCCGCGCCGCGGAACGCGTCCCGTATCCGGCCCAGGAGGTCCGGGCCGTCGCCCGCGCCCCCCTCGCTGCCGCCGTCGGTGGCGAGGGGGCCGCCGTCGCCCGGATCGCTGCTGCGGACGGCCACGACCAGCCGGACCCCGCGCTCCACGGGCGGCGGCAGGTCGCCGGAGCGGGACCGGCCCCCGTCCGCCGCCGCGGGCACGGCGCCGCGTACGGACAGATGGCCGGCCAGCGGCACCAGGACCTGGTGCAGCGCCGCCGCCGGATCGGTCGCCTCGTCCAGGGAGTCGACGACGATCGTGACCATGGGGCCGGGCGAAGCCAGGAACCCCCGCAGCCCCAACTGCCAACGGCTCAGCTGGTCCCTGCCGGACGGGTCCGGGCCGACCCCCAGCTTCTTCGCGATGGCCCGCAACAGCTCCAGTGTCTCCCGGCCCCGCGCGGTGACCGCGATGGTCACCGCGCCCTCGCCCGGGACGGTCTCCGGCGGACAGTGGCCGACGGCGGCCGCGAACAGGGCGGACCCGCGGAACTTCGCGTCGCTCAAGGTCACCGCGCGGCCCAGGATCGCCGATTTCCCGCTCGCGGTGATGCCGGTGACCACCAGGATCCCCGGCGGACCCGTCAGGAAGGAGACCACCGAGGCGTTCAGCCGCCTGCGGCCCGAGAAGTACCAGCCCGGGTCGTCGGCTCCGGTGCGCCCGCTGGCCTTCTCCACCCAGTAGTCGAGGTCCTCGGGGGTCGCCGCCACCTCCTTCCGGCTCTCCTCCACCGCGGCCCGCTCCGGCCGGTACCCCGGGTTCGGCAGGGCCGGGGTCGGGACGTGGAGCTTGCCCATGACCACGCGGCAGTCGACGGACAGGCTCCGGCCGAGCTCCGCGCCGATCGCCTGCCCAGCCTGGTACAGGGCCCGGCTGAACTCCGACATCGTCAGGTACGGGCGCGTGATCCCTCCGGCCGTCCGCAGCCACTCGTGGGCCGCACGCAGCACGAGCGCGAACTCCCGGCCCATCACCCGCGTCTTGGACGCCGCCGTGACCAGGACGTTCAGCGTGCCGTACGTGGTGCGCGCGGTGTCCAGGTCCCGCGAGAGGTCCAGCAGCTCGCCCGCCAGGTCGGCGGACTCGCACATGTTCACGACCACCAGGACGTCCCGCGCGTGCGAGTCGAGCGCGGCGATCACGATCTCCGTCGTCCGCAACCCCGTCGCCAGCAGCCGGCCGGGGTCGGTGTCCCGCAGGACCGCGAAGTGCTTGGCCGCGGACGAGGCGACCCCGTGCCCCGTCACGTACAGCACCAGCGGAACATTCGGATCCGCCTCCCGGATCCCCGACCCCGTCAGGAAGCACTCCACGTCGTGACGGCTCGTCACCGGCTGCGAGGGCGCCACCTTCACGAAACCGGGCCCGTCCGGGGGCGGCCGCTCCCACCACAGGGCCACCGCCTCCAGCTGCGCGCCGAAGGCCTGGCGCAGCGCCTCCGTCCCGTCCTCCATCGGCAGGACGAACAGGGTGCCCGTACGCGGCTCCGCCTCCGCGGCGGCGCGGACCGCCGTCGCCGGCACCTTCCCGGTGACGGCCCGCGCCCCTGCCGTCGGCGTCGTCGCCGTCGGCGTCGCCTCCGCCGGACCGGCTAAGCTGATCTCGCCCCGCTCCCCGTCCACGGTCCCTATTCTTCACTGCCATGGACGAGCACCCGCACCGCACCACCACCGCACAGCACCCCCAGGACGCCGCGGAGTTACCCGACCACGTCACCCAGGACGCGGTCGTCGTCGTACCCGGGATCATGGGCAGCACCCTGCGCGACACGACCACCGGCAAGGACCTCTGGGGCATCGGCGGCATCTCCTGGCTGCTGAAGGCCTGGACCACCCCCTCGGGCCTGAAGTCCCTGGCCATGACCGAGGACGAGCTGGCGGGCAAGACCGGCCGCATCGAGGCGACCGGCCTCCTGAGGCATTCCGCGTGGACCCCGTACCTCGCGGGCAGCGAGCCGTACGCCGACCTGGTCGACACCGTGCGCTCCAGCGTCGCCGACCCCGCCGCGATCCTGGAGTTCGCCTACGACTGGCGCCTGCCCGTCGCCACCAACGGACGCCTCCTGGCCGACGCCGCGCGCCGCCACCTGACCGACTGGCGCCTGCACCCCGCCCACACCCTGGCCCGCCGCCACCGCACCGACCAGCGCGAGGGCCGGCTCGTCTTCGTCGCCCACTCCATGGGCGGCCTCGTCACCCGCGCGGCACTCGACCCCGCGCACGACGGCGACCTCCACGCCGACACCCGGGGCGTCATCACCCTCGGCACGCCCTTCCAGGGCTCGGTCAAGGCGGCGGTCATCCTCGCCACCGGCCGCGGCGCCCCCGTACCGCTGCCGCACCGCAAACTCCGCGCCCTCTGCGCCACCATGCCCGGCCTCCACGACCTGCTGCCGCAGTACCGCAGCCTGCGCGCGGGGGACGACGTACGCCACCTCACCCCGGGCGACGTCACGGCCATCGGCGGCGACGCGGAGCTGGCGCGCGACGCGGCCCGCTTCCACCACCGCCAGAAGAACATCGGCCTGCCCGGCCACCGCTCCGTCGTCGGCGTCAACCAGCCCACCTGGCAGAACCTGACCGTCACCGGCGGCGAGCTGGAGGCCCACTACGACGGAGCCCGCCAGAACTCCGACGGCACCTTCATCCGAGACCGGAACGACCGCATCCGGTACTTCCGGGTCCACGGCGACGGCACCGTGTACAAGGAATCGGCCATTCTCACCGACGCCGTCACCCACCTGCCCCTCCAGCACGGCGACGTCGCCAAGGCACCGACCGCCCTCGACGCCATCACCGAGATCCTGCGCGACGACATCCACCCCGGACCGCCCCAGGGCGAGGCCGGCTGCGGTCTGAGCGCACCCGACCTCGTCGAGGCGGGCCGGCCGTGGAAGATCCACCTCAGCGACGTCGACTCCCTCCCGGGCCTGACCTGCCACCTCACCGACCTCGCCGACCCCGGCCGTCCCGTGGCACAACTCGCCCTGACCTGGGAGGACGGCGCCGCGGTGGCAACGGCATCGGCGCCTTCCCCGGGCCTGTACCGCATCGAGGTACGCACCCCGGACGGCTTCGACGTCACCCAACTGGTCCTGGCCACCGAACCGGACCAGCCCCTGGCCGAAGCGGAGGCGTAACCGGCACCGGGCCCCATGCCGACGGCGCCGAGCCCCGCACGGTCCTGGGGCCGGTGCGGGGCCGTCCCGGCCGCAGCCGTACTCTTCGCTCGACGATCGGTCACGCTGGTCGAGTCGCAGCCCGGTCTCGCGTCGGCGGGGCCGGAGGCCCGCCGGCTCCATCACGGGCCAAGGCTCATGGAGGTCGAGTTCAACGGTGTGGACCCAAGTCGTTGCGGCGCTGCCCGGTACGGCCGTCTTCCGGCCACCGGTGTCGGAGGCGTCGCTCATCCACTGCGCGACGACGCTCGGCCATCCATTGCCCGCGGAACTCGTCGCCCTGCTCCGCGAGAGCAACGGCATGGAGGACGAGTACGGTGACGGGCTCATCTGGTCCGCCGAACGCATCGCGTCCGAGAACCGGACCCTGCGCGAGGACGCCGGGCTCACCAAGCTGTACATGCCGTTCGATCCGCTGCTCTTCTTCGCGGACGCGGGGAACGGAGACCTCTTCGCACTCCTCCCCAGGATCGACCGGCCCGACGTCTTCGTCTGGAACCACGAGGACGACAGCCGTACCTGGGCGGCACCGAGCTTGGCCAAGTACCTCGAATGGTGGCTGACGGGGCAGATCAAGCTGTAGCGCCGCCGCCCGCCCTCACCCTCACCATGCAGGGCGGCGAAGCTCGGACCGCTTCGACGATGTCGTGCCGGGCAGTGTCGGTTCCCGTACCTGACCTGCGATGATGATGGCGTGCCAGAGCCAGGGACCACTGCCGTCGTCATCGTTCTGCCCGATGCCGCCCCGCTTCTCGATGCGGCGTGGCGCATCGACCCGGCGCTGGTCCGCCGGGGGGTGCCGGCGCACGTCTCGCTCCTCTACCCGTTCGTGCCGGAATCGGCGCTGACATGCCGGGACGAGGAAGGCGTGCGTTCCCTGGCGGCGGGTCTTCCGGCAGCCGATCTGCTGTTGGACGAGGTCGTGACCGCGTCCGGCTTCGTCGCCGTCACCGTTCCGGAACTCCAACCGGTCGTCGATGCGTTCCGCGCCCAGTGGCCCGGGCTGCGCCCGTACGGAGGCCGCTTCGGGGCGCGTCCCGCCGCCCATGTCACGGTCGCCATGGGTGCGGACGACCCGACGGCCGCCGGCCGGGTGCGCGCTGCGGTCGGCAGCCTGTTGCCGCTGCGCGCCCGCGCGGCGGCGGTCCAGCTGGTGGCGCTGACGGAGGAAGGCTGGCGACCGCGGTTGAGCGTGCCGCTCGGGTCAGCGGTTGCCGGGGCTCAGCAGCGAGGCGGCCGCGGCGATGAAGGCGGCTGACGCTTCCTTGGCCGCATGCCGCTGGGTGTCCAGCTCGGTCCGGTCGCCGGCCTTGCGCAGCTCGTAGGTGGCGTCCGCGGCCAGTTGGGCGGGGCCGGCCAGTTCGGGGACCAGGACCTGAAGGCGGATGTGGGGCGCGGTGATGGCCGCCCGGGTGTCGTGGGACCTCGTCTGGGCCTCCAGCTGGTGCTCGGCGCCCGCCCCGGCCAGGGCCAGACGCTCCCGATGGAACATCGCCGAGCGGTGCGCGTCCAGGGCGGCCGCGAAGTCGGTGACGGCGCCGAGCCGGTCCTGGCGGTGGCTGTCGGCGCGCTCCTCGGCGCGTGCGGTGCGTGCCGAACGGTGCTGGAGGAGCCCGGCGGTCAGGGCGCCGGCCAGGGTACCGAGTACGGCAACGATCGAAGGCCATAGGGACATCAGCTGTGGGGTCCTCGCGGGTGGTCGGATGCGTCGGATTCGGTGGTGAGGTCGGCGGACAGCGAGGTACGCGGTGGCGCCTTCGCCCGGATGGCGGCGTGGAGCGGAATACAGCCCCCTTCGAACACCGCTTCCCGTCGGCCGGCGGCACATCAGGACGCGGACCGTGCCGCCCTGATCAAGGGCTGGACGCAGCTCCGCCCGGTGGTTCTCGACGGGAACCGCACCCTCAGGAGAACCACCGGGCGGAGCACCACGGGTTCAGGCCGGCGGGCCCGTCAGTGGTTGTAGATGAAGTCGCGCGCGAAGGCCCAGCGCTGGTTGTCGCCGTTGTTGCAGCTCCACAGCTGGGCTCCGGTGCCCCAGGTGCCCGCCTGCCAGCCGTTGATCTCCAAGCACCCGGTATAGGCGCTCTTGAGCTCGGCAGTGGCCTGGCCGTTGACGTTGCGCCAGTGGTCGAACCACCAGAGCTGGTTGCGGCCGTTGTTGCACGGCCACTGCGTGACCGCGGTTCCGTTGGAGGTGGTCGGCGGCAGCCCTGCCAGCTCCAGGCACTGGCCCGAGGAACGGTTGACGATCCGGAAGAAGCCACCGCCCACGCTGTTGAAGACCCAGTTCTGGTTGTCGCCGCCGTTACAGCCCCACACCGCGGCCTGGGCACCCGGCTGGCCGGTCCACCCGGGCATCTCCAGACACGATCCGCCGGCCACGTTCGTGATGGTGGTCATGTCGGTGGCGGGCGCCGCGCCTGCCGGAGCGGTCGTCGCGGCCAGGCTGCCGAGCAGCAGTCCGAGCGTGCACGTCATGCGTGCGATCAAGCGCTTCACTGTAGTCCCCCTGGGGAGTAAGTCACGTACAGAGAAAGGACCTTGGTGGTGCGATCGCAGCATATAGGAACAGGTGTACGAAATGGAGGGTTTGAATGCTGGGTGCTGTGACAGGGTTTGCCGAGCCCCTCACGCAGCCGTGGACTCGCCCCGGTCCGGGCGGCGGTGTCGCCGCCGGGCCGTGATGGGGGCCGCCACCAGGCTCGCGACGCCCACCCCGGAGGCCACGGAGACGGTCGGGTTGACCCAGCCCGGAACCTGCTCGTCTCCGTCCGTGCCGTCAGGTCCGTCGGAGCAGACGACGGAAACGGGGAACACCGACTTCGTCACCAGGTACCGCTGCGGGGCGGTCCGGTCGCGCCCCATTCCGTTGCACTGGGCGTAGGGCTCGGGGACGTTGAAGCCGGTCATGTGCCCCCACCCCAGGGCCAAGGCCGCGATCGCGAAGGCGGCCGACGACAGCTGGAAGCAGGCGGCCACCCTCAGCAGCGGGCGCAGCGGGAGCAGCGGGCGCTCGCGAAGCGCGACGCCCCCGCAGACGGACGCCGCGCCGGCCATGGCCGCCGCCAGGATGAGAACGCCGCCGATCACCAACAGAACGATCATGAGATCTCCGACGCGGGCGCACAGGCGGCGGTTGCACGCGCCAGATGGGGGGTCCAGCACGTGCAACGCGCACCACGCCCTCCAGGGCCGCCCGCGGCCCGGTCCCGGCCGCGTTCCTCGCCCCCGCAGCCGGCCCCGACCGCCGAGCCTCCCCCGGCCGGGGGAGGCTTCGTCCTACGCAGGGTCGTGCTGTCCCCGCATGCGCAGGCCGGCTGCTACGCCCTGGTGGCGGGCGAGCCGGCTACTCCGTGAAACTCCAGGTGACGTTGATCCTCCCCTGGTCGAGGGGAGCGAGTGCGCTGAACGCGGCGGGCGTCAGGTCCAGGTCGTGCTTCTGCGCGGTGGGGCTGGCGTCAAGGACCGTCGCGACGATGGACTTTCCCTTGTACGTGACCACGACCTTCTGGCCGCAGTGAGGGGCCGGGTTTCCGGTTCCGAACGTGATCGGGTCGAGCGCGACAGCGAAATCACTGTCGCTGATCTGCCGGCCGCACGCCCCGGCCACACCATTGCCGGAGAAGAAGTCCGCCGTTCCCTCCGAGCTCTTGCCGGGCTTCGGCTTCGGGGGCGCTGCGGTGGTCTTCCCCGGCTTCGGCTTCGGGGGCGCTGCCGTGGTCTTCCCCGGCTTCGGCTTCGGGGGCGCTGCGGTGGTCTTCCCCGGCTTCGGCTTCGGGGGTGCCGCAGTGGTCTTCCCGGGCTTCGGCTTCGGGGGCGCTGCCGTGGTCTTGCCCGGCTCCGGCTTCGTGGGCGGTGCCGTCGTCCTGCCCGGCTCCGGAGCGAGAGCGGAAAGCGGCAGCGGCAGCTCGGCCTCGGCCGAGTCGGGCTCCCCCTGCAGTTCCGAAGCGCTCGCCGCCGAGATGCTGGTGACGGTGTCCTCCGAGGCAGAGGCGGTGGCGGCGGTGATCACGGCAGCGGGGCCGGCGGCCAGTAGCGCGGCCACCGCGGTCTTGGCGATTCTTGCTCGCATCGTTCTCTCTCTGAATGTCGCGTTCTGCGGCGCGGATTCGGGGGAGTCGCAGGGGCTGTGCCGTACGACGGTCCTCGCGACCACGCCGGCGCGATGGCCACCTGTATGGGCCGACGATCGCGGAGGATCCATGATCACGAACCTCGCTAACGATCTGCTAGCGCTCCGCTAACGACCTGTTCGGCCGGCGCCGGGGTGCCGAGGGACAAGGCCCTTACCCGGGCGTGGCGGCCTCCGGCTGCGGCGGTTCTCCCGCCCTACCAGGGAGCTTGACCGTGTGTCCGCATGGTTGCCGGAAGCGCCGACGACGTGCTCAGCCGGTGGCTCGTGGAGTGTCCAGCGACCGGGCGAAGTCGGCGAGCGTGTGGAAGTCGTTCTCGCGCAGGCCGACCCGCGGGTTGACGTGGTGCAGGAGCCCGGACCCGCGATGGTGGGCGGTCACGTACGTCTGATCCAGCTCGCTCTGTTCATCGTCCACCCAGGCGAAGGGACGGCCGTTGGCGTAGTCCACCAGCGGACCGGTCTTCCAGTGGACTCCATCGGGGCGTTCCTGGAACAGGACGTCGCCGAAGTCGACGAAGGGAAGTTCCGGAAGACCGAGCACCGGTGCGATCCACCGGTTGGCGTCGTCCATCCATGAGGTGGCCCAGCACAGCTCGAAACCGAGCCGGAGCAGGGACCGCCCGTGCTCGGGGTTGAGCCAGACCCGCGGGGGGCGCCGCCGGGACGAGATGCTCCCGTGCTCTTCAGGAGCCTCGCCGTCCAGGGGCGTTCTGAGCGTGGTGTAGCCGTCGGGGCACTGCTCCGGCTCGGCCGCATAGGGGTTGAGCGGCCCGTCCACGTCGAGGAACAGCAGTGGTCTGTTCACGGTTTCCCCCCGGTCGTGCTCACCATCGACTGCCCTGAGAAGCGTAGCCGCAGAGACCGTCTCGGCACGGGGCCGGCCTGAGTGATGAACACGAGGTGGCGGGTGTGATCACGGAGCCGGAGCCGGGCCGCCCTTCGTGGGCCGGTCCGACGCGGACGGCCCCGGCGGCCCCGCGCGCCTGCCCCGGCCCCGCGCCTTCGACTCCCGCCCGGCCCGGCTGGAGGCCTTCTTCCGGCAGGTGCTCGACCAGACAGGCGAAGGGCGGGTGGACCCCGCCGACTCCTGCACTGCCCAACGCTCGGGACGGCCCAACACGACGAAGTGCCTCGGCCGGGGGCATTCCGCTCGCCGCGGTCAAGGCCATCCGCGAGATGCCGCAGGACAAACCGGACGATAGGATGGAACGGCCATTTGTGCGGCAGAGCGGCTCGACCGCTGCCGCGGGCTTTGGAGCCATCGCACCGCACCGGCCGCACCGGCCGCACCGTCAGCGTCCAAGGCAGGTTGAATGATGAACCGGACACGTCGTCTTGCAGCACTCACGCTCCTGGTGGCCCCCGCACTCGTGGTGGGCCCCACCGTCGCCGCCCATGCTTCGGCCACCACGGCCACCACGGCCCCCGCAGCCGCGAAGTGCAACGTCGAGGTGGACTCAGTCGGCAAGTACCACGTGTGGGGCGAAGGATTCCCCGCCGGTACGACGGTGACCTACTCCGGCTCCACCTCGGGCTCGGTCCCCATCGACAAGTCGGGACGGTTCGACCTCGGCGGTCTCACCGGCAGCAAGTACACGGTCAAGACGGCAGACGGCAAGACCACGGTCACCTGCACAGCGGTCCAGCACTGAGCCTCTCGACCTGCGCGAAATCCTCTTGGCGGACCACGGCCACCACTGCTAGTTTTCCGGAGGCCGTGCGAGAGAACGAGGAGGTGGTACCCGTGAACGCAGTATCGACACGGGTGCTCCCCTCCGGGGTCACGGTCGGGCGATAGGTCGTCCGGGAGCGCCGTTCATGAGCACTCCCGAAAGGCACGACCATGCACTTCATCTCTGAACAGCTCCTCGACGACGGCGTCCTGGAGCGCGAATTCACCCTCGGTGAGATCCCCGGCGTCCTGTGGACGCCCGCTTCCGCTTCCGCCGCCGCACCGGTGCCGCTGATCCTGCTCGGCCACCCCCCGCTCGGCCTGCGCAAGATGTACCCCCGCCTCGTGGACCGGGCCCGGCAGGCCGCGGCGGACGGCTTCGCCGCGGCCACCATCGAGCTCCCCGGAAGCGGCGACCGGCCCCGTTGGCCCGCCGCCGAGCAGGCCCGCGCCGACCTGCGCCAGGCGATGGAAGCCGGCGAGCCGGTCAGCGACGAGGTCATCGACGCCCTCGTCCTCCCGCTCGTCGACAAGGCGGTCCCGGAATGGCGGGCCGCCCTGGACGCCCTCCTGTCGCTGCCCGAGATCGACGGCCCGGTCGGGTACTCGGGGGGAGTGATCTCCATCGGCGTTCGCCTCGCGGTGGTCGAGCCGCGCATCGTGGCCGCTGGACTCTTCGCCGGGAGCTTCGTGCCTCGTGCCGTCTTCGAGGAGGCCCGCCAGGTCACGATCCCGCTGCACGTCCTGTTGCAGTGGGACGACGAGGGGAACGACCGGCAGGCGTCCCTGGACCTGTTCGACGCCTTCGGCTCCGAGGAGAAGTCCCTCCACGCCAACATGGGCGGGCACACGGGCGTCCCCCAGCACGCGGGGGAGGCTGCGGCCCGGTTCTTCGCCCGGCACCTGAGGTGAGGCCGGGACGTCAGGCCACCGGCAGACGGTAGGCCGTGCCGGCCAGGACGCTCCGCGTCGGGGTCGGGTCCTGGCCGCTCCTGCGCGTGTCCACGCCGCGTGCCCCTGCCGACTCGGCGGGGGCACGCGCGCCCGGTGCCCTGAGGTCCCGGCGAAGCCGTCGGCCTCACGGACGCCGGTGGCGAACCGCCGACGGCCGTTCGTGGTGTGACGGGTGAGCCGTTCCGGGAGCCCGTTCCGCGGACGGGGCTAGGTTGTGTCCGACGGGTCGTGCGACGCTCCCGCTGGGAACTCGCGCTTCGACAAGCGGGCGTACGTCTTCTACGGGACGGTCACCGTGGCCGCGATCCGCCTATGGTTCCGTCCGCAGTGAAGCGCCCCGTTCAGAGGTCCTTGGCACCCGGGTAGTGGTGGCGCAGTTCGCTGAGTACGCGCTCGTCGACAGCCCTGACGTCCCACAACGAGCTGTCGAATTCGGTCAGGACGAGCACCAGCTTGTCGTCGGCGAACCCCCGTGCTTCGGCGTCGATCAGCTGGAGGAAAGGCGTCGTCAACGACAACAGCGTCAACGTGTCCATCCCTGCGTCAGCGGACCTTCTCTCCATCTCGGCACAGCGAGGATCGACGATCTCGTCGAACTCGACATGCCAGGTCAGGTCCAAGCCGAAACTACCGAGGCGAACCAGTAGCTCGGCCAGGGTCACGTAGTGCTTGCCGTGCCAGGCAGGAAACGTGATCCCCTTCAGCCCCGCCTCTGCTGCGGCCGTATCGCGCGGCATGCGCCCCCCCTCGTCCAGCGAACACTAGACCACGGCCCTGACCAGCTCGCACGACCCATCGGGCAGGTCCTAGCCGGTCGGTGCGCCCGTGACGATGTCCTCGCACGGCGGCTGTGGGGTGGCCTCGGCGACGGCGCGGGTCCACGCGTCGGGGGTGGTGCGGGTGTTGTCGGCGACCTTCGCGACGATCACCCACGCCGCGTTGTGGGTGACGTACTCGCGGCGGCTGGTGTCGAGCGCGCACACCGCCTCGACCGTCACGTCATCATCGTGGCCCCACATCGTCCACGCCCCGCAGACGGCCCCAGCCGCCACGAGCACCCCGGCCACGCCGACGGCGAACGTCCTGCGCGGGCGAACAGGTTGGCCGGGACCGCGCGCGGTGGCCGTATCCCCCCGCTCCCTCACTCCGCCTTGACGGCCGCTACCCGCACGGCGGCCCGACCCGGGAATCCAGGCCGTAGGGCCAACGCGCGCTGGTTGGCCCTACGGCGTACGGCGGTCCACTGCGTTCGCAGGGTCGGTTCCGGCCCGGCGGCTGTCAGCGGTGGATCGCCGGGCGTGCGGGGCAGTTTCAGCGGAACGCGGCGACGTTGCGGGCCGCCCAGTCGGCGAAGGGGCGCGGGGCGCGACCGAGGACCTCCAGCGTGTCCGGGCTGACGCGCAGCTCGGCTGGGTTCGGGGCGCCGAGGATGTCCAGGGTGTCCTCGGCGAGTTCCACGGGCATGCTCCGGGCCATGGCGGCCCTGGCCTCGTCGCGGGTGAGTTCCTGAAACCGCACCGGCGAGCCCAGGGCGGTGGCGATGGCCTCCGCCTGCCGGCGCGGCGTGATCACCTCAGGGCCCGTCAGTTCGTACACACGGCCGGTGTGCCGGTCGTCCAGCAGGCAGGCCGCCGCGACCTCGGCGATGTCCGCAGGGTCGATGATCGGCACCCCGACATCGCCGAAGGGCGCGGCGACGACCCGCCGCGTGCGGACGGACTCGGCCCACCACAGGGCGTTGGAGGCGAAGCCGCCCGGCCGCAGGATGGTCCAGTCCAGGCCGGAGTCCCGCAGTGCGTCCTCCACCTCTCGTATCGCGATCCGCGTCGCGCCGAAGGGCCTGGTCGCCACGCCCAGCGAGGAGAGCAGGACGACCCGGCGGACCCCGCCGGCCACGGCTTGGCCGATGATGTCGGCCGGGTGGGCCCCGACGGCGTGCATATCGCCGGACAGCAGCAGAAACAGCGCCTTCGCCCCGGCCAGCGCGGGCTCAAGGCCGTTCGGCTCGGCCAGATCGGCCACCATGTGGCGGACACCGTCGGGCGCCGCCGCCGCGTGCCGCGACACCGCCGTCACCTGCCGGCCCGCCTCGGCCAGTGCCCGCGTCAACGGCCGGCCCACATTCCCCGTAGCTCCGGTCACCACGATCATGATCAGCTCCTTGTTCGATGTCCGATGTGGCTTCGACGCTAGGAGCAGGGCTAACTCTTGGTAAGGACATACCTGGGGGTAAGCTCATCACATGGTGGAAGGCGCGCAGCTCAACCAGGCCGAGGCGGGGCAACGGTATGAGGTGTTTCACACCGACTGCCCCGCGCGCGATGTGGTCGACCATGTGACCAGCAGGTGGGGTACCTGGGTACTGATCGCCTTGCGGAGCAACGATCTCCGGTTCTACGAGCTCCGCGACGGCATCCAGGGCATCAGCGAGAAGATGCTCGCCCAGACCCTGCGCGCGCTGGTCCAGGACGGCCTGGTCTGGCGGAAGGTCGAGCCGACGACGCCGCCTCAGGTCACCTACGGGCTGACCGAGTTCGGCCGGGACATCGGCGAGCCGCTGACGGAACTGTTCGACCGGATCACACGGCGGCTGTCACCGCGCAGCGCGGGACAGCCGGGATAGCGTCGTAGCGTGGCCGGTGCGCATTCGCGAAGCGACCAGGTCCTTCCTCGTGGCCATCGACTGCCGGGCGGCGCGGATACCCACCGTCAGGGGCCGCTGCTGCAGGCGCTCTACGACGGAGGATGCTGACCCCCGCCGGAGGGAGTGCCGGTCTGCTGCCGACCACTCCTCCGCCGCGGCGGGATGGTGCTGTGCCGTTGCTCTGCGCGGGCGACTGCATCCTTTGGCCTACTGCGTTTTCGGCCCTGGGGAGGAGGATCTTGCGGAACCGCCGCGAGAGGATCGATCCGTGCGAACAACCATCGGGTACACCATCGAAAGCATCGGCTACGTCGTAGGAGCCCAGGGGCTCGTCAGCTTCGCTTCGCAGACCTTCTTCGGCACGGAGTGGGGCTGGATGCACAAGATCGTCGACCTTCCGTCCACCGCTTACCTCGGCGTCGTCGTCGTGGGGCTGGCACTCATCGTCGGCGGCGTGAAGCTGCGGAAGGCGCCCCAGCGCCCGGAGACCGCCTGACCGGAGGGCGTTTCGGCCCGCGCCTGACACGCCGGGTGTCCGCCCGTCAGAAGACCGGGGGGCGGCCCAGCCGTGTCATCCGCCATACTGTCCGCCACCGCATGGGCCGCCTGGGCGGGCACGGTGTGCGTACCCCTTCGAAGAAGCCGGACCACCAGGCGACCAGCCCCGACAGCGGTGGTCGTTGCACCAGGGTGTACGCGGCCCACGTCGCCAGGTAGACCGGTACGAGGACGGCCGGCAGGTGCCGCTTGGCCAGCCAGACCCGGTTCCGGCCGGTGTTGCGGTAGTACACCTTGTGGCGGGAGGCCGCGGTGCGCGGGTGCTGCAGCACCATGTCAGCCCGGTAGTCGATCTCCCATCCGGCGTTCAGCGCCCGCCAGGCGAAGTCGGTTTCCTCGTGGGCGTAGAAGAACGGGGCGGGGAAGTCGCCCACTTGGTCGATCACGCTCATGCGGATGGCGTGGCCGCCGCCGAGGAACGTCGTCACCGGTCCGGACACCAGCGGGTTCCGGCCGCCCAGGCGGGGGACGTGGCGGCGCTGGCTCGCTCCGGTCTCGTCCGCGATCCGGAAGCCGGCGACGCCCAGACGTTGGTTGGCGGCGAATGCTTCCCGGACCAGCCGGAAGGTGTCCGTACGCGGCAGCGATCCGTCGTCGTCCAGGACCACCACGACGTCGACGCCGCCGCGCTCACGCAGCCACCGCACGCCGGCGTTACGGCCACCTGGGATCCCCAGGTTCTCCGGCAGCTCGACCCCGTCCACCCCGTCCGGGAGCGGGGACAGGGCAACGCCCTGGGCCAGGACCACGACCGCTGCCGGATCGCCTTCCTGGGCGGCGACCGAGTCCAGCAGGGCTCGCAGCTCTGCGGGCCGGTCGCCCATGGTCAGGACCACAACCCCGATCTTCGGCATTCCGTTGCCCGTTCCTCTCACGCGTGGTTTCGCAGCAGTTCGGTGGCGCGCCGGTCCAAGCTTGCCGCACCGGCCACCCCGCGCTCGCGGGATCCGGCAGCCGCCCCTGGATCCGGTCACCTTCCGCTTCGTCCTCCTGGCCAGGGCCTCGGCGGCGCACACCGCCCCGACCCCGCCCACCGGCCCGCCGTATCCCCGCGCGTACATTCCCGGCATGACGATGCTCCTCCTCGACGGCGGGCCGGTCGCCCCGGACGCCCCGGTCACCCGCACCGGCGGCACGCCGCTGGCCCCCGCCGGCACCCCGTGGCCGGCCTGTGCCGCGTGCGCCGCACCCCTGCAGTTCCTCGCCCAGATCCGCCTCGGCGACCTCCCCGGACACACCGGCCCCGCCCCCGGGGTACTGGCCCTGTTCATGTGCGCGAACCGCCCCGGGCAGTGCACGCAATGGAGCCCCACCGCGGGCGGCAACCTCGCCCTGCTGCTCCCCGACGGCGGACTGGAGCCCGTACCGGCTCCCGACGGCGTGGCTCAGGACCTCCTCGGACTCGGCGCCGTCCGCGCCGCCGTACCCGCCCGCACGGCACCCGGCACCGCGACGGTCCTGGGCCGGCTCGGCGGCACCCCCGACTGGCTCCAGGACGATGAGACCCCCTCCTGTCCCACCTGCGCGCAGCCCATGGACTTCACCGTTGAACTCGCTGAAGGCCCCGACCCCGTGACCGCGATGAACTTCGGCTCCGGCCGCGCCTACGCGCACACCTGCACCCCGTGCGGCCGCGCGGCACTCCTGTGGCAGTGCTGACCGCCCCCGACTCCCCACGGCCGGCCTCCACTGCGCAGTTCCGCCTGGTCATCCGGGACCTACAGCCCCAGGACGCCTGGCCATCGGGCTGAACGGCCGGTTGCCGGAGGCGGCGTGAGCGATTCTCGCCCTGCCCCACGCCCTCACGGAGGCACGTACCGGCGGCCCGCCTGTTCGCTCGCGCCGGCCCGGCCGAACCACTGGTAGGAAACTTTCCTATCGGCTACGCTCCCCGACGGCGGCCCGGCACGGTGCCTGATGGCATGGGCATGACGTGCTCAGCGAGAGCTCTGACCCGGCCGCCGTGACGCCGTCCCCTGTTCGCCCCGGGGTCCGGAGGGCGGCGTTCCCCGCACGGTGTCCAGCTCTCGCCGTTCCCAGGTCAAGGAGTCAGGCATGCACCTGCACGCCTCCACCCCACCACCCACATCCGGCATCCGGCTTCGGCCCGCCCTCCTAGTCTTAACCGCCGTGCTCGCCCTCGTCGCCGGGCTCCTCCTCGCCTGGCCCGGCCGGGCGGGGGCCGCGGCCGACCCGCTCATCTCGCGCGGCAGGCCGGCCACCGCCTCGTCCACCGAGAATTCCTCGCTCGGCGCCGCGAACGCCTTCGACGGCTCCGCCTCGACCCGCTGGGCCAGCGCCGAGGGCAAGGACCCGCAGTGGATCCGCGTCGACCTCGGGGCCGGCGCCACCGTCTCCCGGGTCAAGCTGACCTGGGAGTCCGCCTACGCCAAGGCCTACCGCGTCGAGGTCTCCACCGACGGCACGACCTGGACCAAGATCGCCGAAGAGAAGGCCGGCAACGGCGGCACCGACGAACTCGCCGGCCTCTCCGGCAAGGGCAGGTACCTGCGCGTGTACGGCACGGCGCGCGGCACGGCGTACGGCTACTCCCTCTTCGAGGCCGAGGTCTACGGCACCACCGACAGCGGCCCGCCCCCCGGCGGCGGCGCCTTCACGGTCGTCGCGGCCGGTGACATCGCCGCCCAGTGCACGGCCTCCGACAGCGGCTGCGCGCACCCGAAGACCGCCGCCCTGGCCCGGCAGATCGACCCGAAGTTCTACCTGACGATGGGCGACAACCAGTACGACGACGCCCGGATCGCCGACTTCCGCGCCTACTACGACAAGAGCTGGGGGGCCTTCAAGGACAAGACCCACCCCGTGCCCGGCAACCACGAGACGTACGACCCGGCCGGCTCCCTCGCCGGATACAAGACGTACTTCGGGAACATCGCCTACCCCCAGGGCAAGAGCTACTACAGCTTCGACGAGGGCAACTGGCACTTCATCGCCCTCGACTCCAACGCCTTCGACCAGGCCGCCCAGATCGACTGGCTCAAGGCCGACCTCGCCGCCAACGGCAAGCAGTGCATCGCCGCCTACTGGCACCACCCGCTGTACTCCTCGGGCGGACACGGCAACGACCCCGTCTCCAAGCCCGTCTGGAAGATCCTCTACGGCGCCAAGGCCGACCTGGTCCTCAACGGACACGACCACCACTACGAGCGGTTCGCGCCGCAGAACCCCGACGGCAAGGCGGCCGCCGACGGGATCGTGGAGATCGTCGGCGGCATGGGCGGCGCCGAGCCCTACCCGATCGAGCAGGTGCAGCCCAACAGCCAGAAGCGCATCAGCGGCCAGTACGGCGTCCTGAAGCTCGACTTCACCGACTCCGGCTACAGCTGGAGCTACGTCGGTACCGACGGGGTCAAGGACACCAGCCCGAAGTACAGCTGCCACTGATGTACCTGGCCAACACCGGCCGCCCGGACGCGCCGCCCCGCCCCGCCGGGGCCCGGCGGCGCGTCCCCGCCACGGTCGTCGCGCTGGGCGCGGTCAGCCTCGTCACCGACGTCTCCTCCGAGATGGTCACGGCCGTGCTGCCGCTCTACCTCGTCCTGGGCCTCGGCCTCTCACCCCTCCAGTTCGGTTTTCTGGACGGCATGTTCAACGGAGCCACCGCGCTGGTACGGCTCCTCGGCGGCCGGCTCGCCGACCGCGGCGGCCGTCACAAGCGGGTCGCCGGCGCGGGCTACCTCCTCTCCGCGCTGTCCCGGCTCGGGCTGCTCCTCGCCGGCGGCGCCACCGCCGGGATCGCCGCCTCACTCGCCGCCGACCGACTCGGCAAGGGCGTGCGCACCGCCCCGCGCGACGCGCTCATCTCGCTCAGCGGCCCACCGGAGACACTGGGCCGCGCGTTCGGCGTGCACCGCGCCATGGACACCACCGGCGCGCTGCTGGGCCCGCTCGCCGCATTCGCCGTGCTGTGGGCCACCGCCGACGCCTACGACGCGGTGTTCGCCGTCAGCTTCTGCACGGGCCTGCTCGGTGTGCTCCTGCTCGTCCTGTACGTCCCCTCCGCCGCCCCCGCGCCGCCCGTCCGGTCGACGCCCCTGCGGCAGGGGGCGCTTCGCGACCCGGCCTTCCGCCGGATCCTGTACGCCACTTCCCTGCTCGGAGCCGCCACCATCGGCGACTCCTTCCTCTACCTGCTCATCCAGCGCGGCCTCGACCTGCCGCCCGCCCTCTTCCCACTGCTGCCGCTCGGCGCCGCCACCGGGTACCTGGTGTGCGCCGTCCCGGCGGGCCGGATCGCCGACCGCGTGGGGCGCCGGCTGCCCTTCCTGGCCGGACACCTCGCGCTGCTCGGAGCGTATGCGGTCCTGCTGTTTCCCGTTGCCTGGCCCACCGTGTTCGCGGTGCCGGCGCTCCTCGGCGTCTTCTACGCCTCCACCGACGGGGTCCTGATGGCCTTGGCCGGTCCCCTGCTGCACGCGCACCGCCGGGCCGGCGGGCTGGCGGTGCTCCAGACCGGCCAGGCGCTGGCCCGGCTGCTGGGCGCCGCGGGCTTCGGGGCCGCCTGGACCTTCTGGGGGCAGGGGCCCGCCCTGTGGACGGCGGCGCTCGCGCTGGCCGGGGCGCTCGTGGCCGGCTGGCGCATCCTGCCCGTACCCGTACCCGTACCCGTACCCGTACCCGCGCCCGCGCCCGCACCCGCACCCGCCCACGACGCCCCGGAGGAACCGTGAACCCGCGACCGCCACAGCTCCGCCGCCTCGCCCTCGTCGTACTCTCCGTCCTGGTGCTGGGGGGAGGCTCCCTGGGCTACGTACTGCACGCCAGGCACCGCGGCATGCCGGCCGCCACCGGGGACGGATCGTTCAGCCTGGCCGAACCCGGGCTCTACTACCGGGACTCGGCCACCGGACGGGTCGCCCGCCGGAGCGGCACAGGGGGGCCGCCCGCCACGGGAGGACCCGCCTGCGAGCGCTTCTACGCCGCGGGGGAACGCGCCCTGTGCCTGCGCAAGCTGCCGGGCATCCCGGCCCGCACCCAGGCCCTCGTACTGGACCGGCAGCTGCGGGAGGTCCAGCGCGTGACCGTACCCGGCATCCCCAACCGGGCGCGCGTCTCGGCCTCGGGAAACGTACTGTCCTGGACGGCCTTCGCGACCGGCGACTCCTACGCCACGACCGCCTTCTCCACCCGGACCTCCATCCTCGACCTGCGCACCGGCTACCTGATCAAATCGATGGAGGAGATCCCGCTGACCATCGACGGGACCCGCTACCACGCCGGCGACGTCAACTACTGGGGAGTGACCTTCGCACGCGACGACAACCGCTTCTACGCCACGGTGTCGACCAAGGGCCGCACCCACCTCGTCGAGGGGGACCTGCGCAACTGGTCCGCGAAGGCCCTGCGCGAGAACGTCGAATGCCCTTCGCTGTCACCGGACGACACCCGCATCGCCTTCAAGAAGAAGGTCTCCGACGACCCCGCCGCACCCTGGCGGCTGTACGTCCTGGACCTGGCGGACATGAGCGAACACCCGCTCGCGGAAACGCGCAGCGTCGACGACCAGGCGGCCTGGCTGGACGCCGGGACCGTCGGCTACGCCCTCCCGGGAAGGGAGGGAGGCACCAGCGACATCTGGTCGGTCCCGGCGGACGGCACGGCCGAACCCCGCCTCCTGGTCCCCGGCGGCTTCTCCCCGGCCGCGGTGCGCTGACCTGCCGACTGGTACCGCGGGCCCACGGGCGAGCCGGCTCAGACGACTCCGAGGAAGCCGGGGTCGGTGCCGTCGAACTGAAGGCACGAGTCGCGGCCCAGGCCGAGGAGTTCCGCCATGGGCACCGCGCGACGGCTGGTCGCCGACAGGTCCCGGCGTGCCTCGGCCGACCACAACGGCGGGAAGAACGACAGTCCCTGCCGCCCGTCCAGCACGGAGACCTCACTGCGCCAGCCGTCCCACCGCATGCCTTCATAGAACTCCCGGAGTCCTCCGGAGAAGATCCAGGACAGCCACGCCGAGTGGCCGGCGCCCAAGGCGGTCCGCGGGTCACCCGCACGCCGATCCACCGATCGGGACAGCAGCCATCGTGCTCCGACACGGCTACCCCCGGTTCAGGTCGGTGTACAGCAGGTGGTGGTCCGAGTACGGGCTGGGGCGGACGCGGCGCGTGCGCGGGGCGATGCCGCGGAGGAACACGTAGTCGAACTTGCTGTTCCAATCGGTGGTCGCCGTGCAGGCGTCGACGCCGACGGGGGAGGGGGAGGGGCGGCAGCCGGGGTCCGTGTCCCGGGCCAGGGCCCACATCGGGCCGAGTTCGGGCGCGTCCGGCACGGCGTTGAAGTCGCCGAGGACGATCGCACGGTCGTGGCGGGCGACTTCCGCGGCGAGCACCTCCACCTGGCCCGCCCGCACCTCTCCCTGCCGGCGCTCGGCGAGGTGGGTGTCGAAGACGCGGACGGGCCGGCCGCCCACCAGCGTGGTGACGGCCAGGTAGCCGCGGGCCTCGGAGCCGCCGTCGGGGTATTCGACGCTCACCCGGTCCGTCATCGGCGCCGCCGAGAGGATCGCCTGGCCGAAGCCGCCCGGCCGCCACGGCAGCCCCCCGCAGCGGTTCCAGTTCCGCAGGACCGAGCCGTACGCGACCCGGTAGACCAGCCCGTAGACCTCCTCCAGGTACGTGCGGATCTCCTCGACGTCCCGTACGCACGCCTCTTGCAGGCCGATGACCTGCGGCGCGGCCGTGGCGATCTCCCTCGCCCGGCCGAAGTTGAGCCCGCTGCCACCGCACGGATTGCAGATGTTCCACGTGCCGACCCGGTCCGGTACGACCTCCCCGGCGGCGGCGGAACGCAGGCGCCCGGCGAGGGGGAAGCCACGGCCCGGTGCGCTGGGGCCCAGGAGCAGCACCATGCAGACCGCGGCCATCGCGCCCGCGGCCCACCGCGCGCCCCTTCTCAGCACCATCGCCTCCCCGGAGTGGACGCACATCATCACACGGCGCCCTCGACGCACAATCGAGGTGCCTCACGGCCGGTCCGTCCGGCATCATCACCGCATGATCGGCAATCGGATCACCCATCGCACGGCGGACGGCGTCCGCGTACCGGGCACCTGGCGGCACGCGTTCATATGCAACGGCGGCTCCTACTTCCTCACCGACCTCTTCATCTACGCCGACGGCCTCGTCGACTGCTGGGAGCTGGTCACCCTCGACGAGTTCGAGCAGAAGCTCCGCTGCGGATGGGTGGCCACCAGCCTTCCTGACGGCGGACGAGCCTCCGCGCACCACCTGGCCTCGTGGAGGTTCGGCGAACCGAGCACCTGGCTGACACCGGACCTGCTGCTCGCCGAGGTCCGCGACACCATCGACGAGCTGAACGGCCGCCCCGACTCGACCGCCCGCTGCCTCGCCGCGGTGGACGGCTTCATGGCGGACCGTACGGAGGACAACCGGGCCGCCGCCCGCGCCGCCTACCTGGCCATCCCCGAGACCGTACGGCTCTACGCACTCGGCGACATGGACCACAAGGACCACCCCCTGAAGGTCCTGGTGGCGGGGCCCGGCGGCCGGACCCCGGACGAGCACGGGGAAACGGTCACGCAGGAGGAGTACGACGAGGCCGTCGCCTACTTCGAGGAACGCGAACAGTGGCGCGCGAAGGCCCCTTCGCGGGTGCCGGCCGACGGGCCGGCCGAGTCCTTCGCCCCCGCGGTCAAGATCTACCACTCGTATCCGCAGCGTGCGCTCGATGACCCGGGGAAGCGGGGGCTGCGCAACGACCACCCCGCCCCCATCACCGTCGGCGACGTCACCTACCCGTCGGTGGCGCACGCCTACTGGGCCCGGTCCGTCGCCGAACCGGAGGCCCGGGCCTCGGTCGTGGCGGCGGAGTCGGGCGCGAAGGCCCGTACGGTCGCGGCCGCGGCGCCGCGGCGCGAGGGCTGGGAGCAGGTCCGGACGGCGGTCATGGCCCGCCTGCTGCGCGCCAAGTACGAGCAGCACCCCGACCTCGCGGCGATCCTGCTCGCCACGGGTGATGCGACCGTCCTCTACGACGATGCCGACTCGGGCTTCTGGGGCGAGAACGGGGGCCGGGGCCGCAACTGGACGGGCCGCCTCCTGGAGCTCGTCCGTTCCGAACTGCACGCCGGGCAGACCCTCATCGACTGACGCGGGGCCGACTACCCGTCGGGGGGTGCGCGAAGCGCCCGGCCAGGTGAGCCCGGCCGGGCGTTCTTGCGTCCTTCCGCCCGGCACCTTCGAGGCGGGGCCCCCAGGGGGAGGCCTGACCGGGCCTCACCGGCTTCCCCGCGGCGCTGTTCACCAGGCGGTGCAGTGCGGGCCGGCCTTGATGGTTTCGAAGTTCGTCTTGAAGGCGTCGTAGACGGCCGGATTGTCGATCTTCAGGAGGGTCTCGTCGTTGGCCCGGAGGTTCGGGAGCGTGTAGTTGTGGCTTCCCGTGAAGACCAGCCTGCGGTTGGCTCCGCCCAGGTAGGTGCCCTCGATCAGCATGTACTTGGAGTGGATGCCGATGGTGCGGGAGGCACCGGTGCCGTCCACGGCCGTGCCGGAGCAGCGGGCGGCGTAGCTGAGGCGTCCGGCGATCGAGGACCGGACGGCGGTGCCGAGGTTGCCGTCCTCGCCGTTGTGGAGGAGCTCGACCCGGCAGCCGGCGTTCTTCAGGGCCACGAGCTTGTCGGCGACCTGGAGGCGGGTGAAGGCGTACATGCCGATCCGGATCTGGGTCGCGCCGCCCGCGCAGTCCACGTTGTTCAGCAGGGACACGACGGTGTCGGTGCCGGCGTCGTTGTCATAGGTGGTGCCGGCCTTCTCCTGGCGGGGGAAGAAGTAGGTCTTGTAGGGGCCGGCGTCCCGGGTCTTGTAGTACGTGGCCAGGCCGGTCCCGGTGGCGCCGTTGGTCCGCAGGTCCTGCCAGTAGGCGCGGTAGCCGGCGTAGAGGCCGGAGCCCGCGTCGGGAATCGTCACGGAGTTGTTGAACAGGTTCCGCCGCTGGCTCGTGGTCAGGTTCGCCGAGGTCTGGAACACCACGTTGTCGGTGCTGCCGACCTTGGAGAACAGGAAGAACTTGTTGTGGTTGATCGCGCCGGTGTCGCTGCTTCCGCCGAGGCTGCGGTTGCCGATGCAGCCCCGGTCCGCCGGGCAGGCCAGCACCCACGAATCCGCGGTGAGATCCGTGCCCAGACCGGTCGCCGCGGCGAGCATCGAGTACTCCGACCCGGTGGCCTTCCCGTTCGCGTCCACGTCCGGGACCGCGTCCCCGTCCACGATGAGCCTGACCTTCACCCCGCGCTGCTTCGCCGCGACCAGCGCGCTGCTGACGCCGCCGTCGGTGATCAGGTAGACCGAGCCGTTGATCTCCGCGCCCGCCGGCGTCCGGTCGACCAGGGAGATCAGCTGGTTCCGAATCGCGTCCTGCTGGGCCGTGGTCCCCGCCGGGTCGTTGAAGGTGGAGGTGAGCGCGACCGTGTCGTCCACGGCGATGGCCCCCGGCGCCCCGAGCAACGAAGCCCCCATCACAAGAACCGCCGTCGCGGCTGCACTTCGTATCCGCATGTCCCCACCCGGTCTGAAGATCAAAGAATCTGACGCCCAGGAACCTACCGGACCCGCCGGACCCACCCAGTGCGGGCCTGACAGGGGCGCGTGTCGTGTCGACCCCCCCCCGGCGGAACGGCTCCGCCTGCGCATGGCGCCGAGCGGGTCGGTGTGGTCGCCCCCAGGCCGCCGAAGGTCACCTGGGAACGCCCGGAGCCGCGGTTCGTCGTGGCCCGCCCATGTGCCACCGGCACCGGACCTCAGCCATGCGCCGATCGCGGCGACGAACTCGCTCTACCGGACGAGGAACTTGGTGACCTGCCGCGCCACGCTCTCCGGGTCGGCGTCCGCCGCCAGCGGGAGCGTGCCGCTGATCCGCAGGGCCGTGAATCCGTGAACCAGTGACCAGGCCGCCAGCGTGGCGATCTGCTGGTCCCCGTTCTCAGTGCGGCCGGCCAGGCGGGCTGCGCCGCTGCGCAGTGACTCGGCCGCGCGGGCCCGGGCGGCGGTCAGGTCGGCGGAGTCCGTGCGGCACAGGGCGGGCTGGAACATCACCTCGAAGTGCCCGCGATGGGTGAGCCCGAAGCGTACGTAGGCGACACCGACCTCGGCGAAGTCGCCGGTCTGCTCCCACGTGGCGTTGAGGGCGTCGGCGAACAGGTCGAACCCTTCGACAGCCACTGCGGTGAGCAGACCCGCCTTGTCCCCGAAGTGGTGGGCGGGTGCAGCGTGGGAGACCCCGGCTCGTCGGGCAAGGTCGCGCAGGCTCACTGCGCTGGCCCCGGATTCCTCGATGGCCTCGACGGCTGCGGTCAGGAGTGCGCGGCGAAGGTCGCCGTGGTGGTAGCCGTGGCGGTCGGCGGCGGCGGCGGCGGGGCGGGACGCGGAGGCAGGGGTCGTCATGGGATCGAGCCTAACCCAGATCTAGGCATTGACAAGATGAGCGCGATCGGTGAATCTTTCCAGTGTCAAGATGAGGGAATCGGAAGGATGGACACGCAATGGCTCCCGTGATCGTGCTCGCCGTCGGCTGGACCCTGGCCCGCCTCGCCGGACTGCTCGGCCTCTCCGTCCTGGACGGCTGGCAGCCCGCCTTGTGCGTCGCGTTGGCATTGATGTTCACGCTCACCGGCGTCGCCCACTTCACGGGTCGCCGAGCCGAGATGATCGCCATGGTCCCGCCTGCGCTGCCCCGGGCAGACCTGCTGGTGACGGCCACCGGCCTGCTCGAGCTGGCCGGAGCGGGCGGCCTGCTGCTTCCCGCGACCCGTCCCTTGGCCGCGATCGCGCTCACGGTCATGCTGCTGGCGATGTTCCCCGCCAACGTGTACGCCGCCCGGTCAGCGCTCACGCTCAACGGGAAGCCGGTCATGCCACTGATCCCGCGGACGTTGCTCCAGGTGGCGTTCGTGACGGTGTGCGTCCTCGCCGCGCTCTGACCTGTCATCGGCCGGACCCGGTCGCCACCGCCGAGCAGCAGTTGCCGGCGGCGGCCCGGTCCTCGGCGTTCCACCGGGCGAAGCCCATCTCGTGGCCGTCCCTGGGGCTGTTGATGTCGATCGTGTACGACCGTCATCACCGACGGCGCCACCCCGGCGGGATCATCACGATGGGCACCCTCGGCGCGGAACCCCGCTTCCTGACCGGCGGCCGCATCGCGGACGAACTCGGCGACACCGCCCCCACCCCGGACACCGCCTACGACATCGCCTCCCTCACGAAGGTCGTCGCGACCCGGCCGCTGGTCTGCCGGGCCCTCGACACCCACCGCATGGGCCGCACTGCCCCGGTGCGCGCTACGTCAACCGCGGCTACATCCTCCTCGGCCTGGCCCTCGCCCACGCCCACCAGCGCCCCCTCGACATCCTCGGCCGCGAGCTGTGGGAGGACCCGGGCATGACCTCCACCCTCTACGGGCCGCTCACCCGCGGCCCCGCGGTCGCACCGACCGAGCAGCGCATCGTGGGCGCGCCGCGGATCTGGGGCCAGGCGCACGACGACAAGTGCTGTCGGTGGCCTGTCGGGGCCGTCGGGGCGATGTCGGGGCGATGTCGGTGGGGGCTGACACCTTTCGAGAGGTCCCGCCGGGTAACCATCCGGCCGGGAGTCCGAGGAGGGGATCTCTGGTGCATGACGTTGTGATCGTGGGAGCCGGTCCGGTCGGTCTGGCCCTCGCCTGCGAGCTTGGCCTCGCAGGCTGTTCCGTACTGGTGCTCGAACGGGAGCCGGGGCTCGGTTCCCCCTTACGGGCAGCCCCGCTCGGGAGGCGAGGACTGTCCGCCGCGTCGGTCGAGGCGTTCTACCGGCGCGGGTTGCTGGAACCGCTGCTGACGGCGTCGGGTGATCAGGAGGTGTTCGGTGCGGTGCCCGGAGCGCGCGCACCGTCACGCCCTCGGCTCGGCGGGCACTTCGCCGGCATGATGCTCGACGGAGCCCAGGTCGACGTCGCCGCCCTGCCGTTCCGGCTTCCCGGCCCGGCACTCGAATCCGTGAGGACGGACCTCGAAGCGGTCGAGACGGTGCTGTCCGAGCAGGCTTCCAAGCTCGGCGTGGACATCAGGCGCGACGTCACGGTCTCGGCCGTCTCCCAGAACGGCGAGAGCGTGGTCGCACAAGCCGGCGCGGACGCGTACGAGGCGCGCTGGCTCGTCGGCTGCGACGGCGGACGCAGTACGGTGCGCAGGCTCACGGGCTTCGAATTCGCCGGGACCGAGCCGCAGTTCACCGGCTACACCATGCAAGCCACTCTCGCCGATCCCGAGAAGCTGCGCCCCGGCTTCAACCTGACGCCGACGGGCATGTACATCCGGATGCCCGCCGACGGGTACATCGCGATGATGGACTTCGACGGCGGTGCGTTCGATCGCTCGCAGCCGCCGACCCGCGGCCACCTTCAGGCGGTTCTGCGCCGCGTGTCCGGTACCGACGTGACCATCGGCGAGGTCCACATCGCCTCGAGCTTCACCGATCGGGCGATGCAGACGACGGCGTACCGGCGAGGACGCGTCCTGCTCGCGGGCGACGCGGCCCACATCCACTCCCCTCTGGGCGGCCAGGGTCTGAACACCGGCATCGGCGACGCCATGAACCTGGGGTGGAAGCTCGCGGCGACCGTGCGCGGGTGCGCGCCGGACGGGCTTCTCGACACCTACGCCGTCGAGCGCCATCCGATCGGTGCGGCGGTGCTCGATTGGTCGCGCGCCCAGGTGGCGATCATGCGGCCGGACCCGTACGCCCAGGCGATCCAGGCAGTGGTCCGCGATCTCATCGCGACCCGCGACGGAGCTACGTACGTGTTCGAGCGGCTGTCGGGTTCGTGGATCCGGTACGACCTCGGCGACGAGCATCCGCTGGTCGGCCGGAGCGCCCCTGACTTCTGCCTTGAGGACGGCACCCGCCTCGGCGACCTCATGGAGGACGGACGAGGTGTTCTGCTCGACTTCAGCGCCGACCGGCGCCTGCACACTTCGGCGACGGGCTGGGAGGGCCGGATACGGTACGCGGCCGGGGCCGCGACGAACGACCTCGGGGCGGGTGCCGTGCTGGTGCGGCCCGACGGCGTGATCGCCTGGGCAGGTGATCGTCACCCTGATGGAGAAGCGTTCGAGCAGGCCGCGAGCCGTTGGTTCGGTGAACCGGCCGCAGCCGGACTCACCGGCTCCTCCCACCCCGAACCCGCGGCCCTGCGCGCAGGTTCCGACCGGCCGTGAGCGCCTCGGCCTGGACGCGTGAGTCCGATGTGTCGGTCAGTGGCCGCAGGCGGTCGCTGACCGTGTGATGGGTGTGCCGTTGGCCCGGTTGTGCCAGACCGCCGCGGCCAGTGCCAGGCCGCGCTCACCGACGCGGGCCAGGACCCCGGCAGGGGTTCTGGCCCCGTGGCGTTCGAGGTCCAGCTGGCCTTTGAGGCCGGACCACCTCGGCCGCCATGTCCTCCACCCGCTGCCGCACGGTCGTCAGCACACGAGCCAGCGCGTGGCGCCGCCGTAGGCGCCGTAGCCGTGCGGGCACCGCCGACGGCTACGGCCCGCTCGCGTCCTTCCTGCCCCCGAGGACGAGCGCTGGCTCACCAGGCACGCCATCCCCATCCATCTCCGGCGGCACGGGCTGACGCCACGCGGTCTTCGCGGCTGACCCGACCCCGGCCGGAGTGGTTGCTCCAGGTCAGCGAGGGGTGAGGAGGCAGAACTCGTTGCCTTCCGGGTCGGCCAGAACCGTCCAGGAGATTGCGGACTGGTCGATGCCGGGGTCGGTGGCGCCCAGGGCGCGCAGTCGGGCTTCCTCTGCGGCCAGGTCGTCACCGGGGTAGGGGCAGACGTCGAGGTGGACGCGGTTCCACCCGCTCTTGGTGTCGGGAGTGCGGAGGAACTCCAGGTAGGGCCCGACGCCCTTGGCGGAGCGCATGGTCGCCTGGTCGTCGGTGACCCCGTGCAGCGTCCAGTCCATGGCCTCGTCCCAGAAGCGGGCCATCGCTCGTGGGTCGGTGCAGTCGACCACCACCGCGGCGATCGGCCCGGTGTCCTGGTAGATCGGGCGGGGCTCCAGGACACAGAACTCGTTGCCTTCCGGGTCGGCCATGACCGTCCAGGGGACGTCGCCCTGCCCCACGTCGGCGAGCGTCGCGCCGAGATCCTTCAAGCGCGCGACCAACGCCGCCTGATGGGCGGCCGAGGTGGTGGCCAGATCAAGGTGCACGCGGTTCTTGCCCGTTTTGGGTTCCGGGCGGGAGATGATGTCGATGCAGACGGCCACGGGGTCGGGGTAGGCGAAGCCCACGGGTTCGAGGTTGGTCACGCCGGGTCCCTCGCTGTCGACACCCCAACCGAGTGCCTCCGCCCAGAACCGGCCGAGCGCGGTGTCGTCGTGCGCCTTCATATTGATCTGTACGAGTCGTGTTGCCATGGCGCAGATCCTAGAAGCTGCCACGGCCCGGGCCGCCGCAATTGGTGATGTGCTCCATCAGGTACTGACCATGGTCGCCATCGTCGAGACCGTGCAAGCCCTTGTGAACGAAGGCGAAGCCCGACCACGCCGCCCGCATCCGACCTGGCCGGCCCCCTGGCGCCGCGCCGCCGCACGTGCCCGGGGGTCGCGGCTGACTGTTCGAACGGGTCCAGCCGACTGCAGCGGGGCCTGGCGGCCGGGCCTGTCGTCAGCGGGCTCCGGCACCCTCCGGATCCGGGGTGGGCGGCGGGTTGTGGCAGGTCACGTCCTTCGCGGGCAGCCGTCCCGTCGACAGGTACGCGTTGACGGGTATGTTGGCGCAGGCCGTGGGGTTGGAGAGATACACACCATGCCCCTCACCCCCCAGCGCCAGCACCATCCGCGACCCCTTGAGCGCCTGGTGCAGCCCCTGGCCGGTACCGAGCGGAGTCATCGGATCCCACTCGTTCTGCACGGTCAGGACATCGGCCCGGGTCTTCATGGGCGTGGCGGGCTCCAGCGGCCGCTGCCAGAAGGCGCACGGTTTGATGTTCGAGGCGAAGTCCCCGTACAGCGGGTGCTTCACCTTGTCCCGCGCCGCGTCCCGCGCGTACTGCTCCGGATCGCGGGGCCAGCTGTCCGTGTCCCCGCACACCACGGCCCAGTACACGGCGGTGGCGTTGCTGGCGGGAATGGCGTCCGGACCCTCCGACGCCCCTCCCGCGTCGGCGTCCGGGCCGGCGGCCCGGACGCCGCCGAGCGGTGACCGCGTTCCGGGCCCCTTCCTGTCGGCGCCCTTCCCGCTCGCGCCCGGAGCGGAGCCACCCGGAGCCATGCCTCCCGCAGCGTTGCCACCCGGCGGCTGGGGCGCCTTGTCGGCCGATGCCTTGATGGACTTGACGACGACCGAGGCACCGTGGGGATCGAAGAAGAGCGACGGGTCGGCCCTGATGTCGTCACCCGTCACCTTCTCCCCGTAGTGGATGATCGGGTCCCGGTCGGCCCGCGCCACCAGCGCCCAGAAGGTGGCCGAGACCGCCTCGGGCGTGGCGCCGAGCCCATACGTGTCCGAGCGCTCCGCGGCCCACCGCGTCCACCGCTCGAAGGCGGGCTCCGCTCCGGTCCCCCACGCCTGGATCATGCCGCGCCAGACGCGCCCCGGGTCCACGCCGCTGTCCAGGACGAACCGGTCGGTGCGCTCCGGGAACATCTGGGAGTACACCGCGCCGAGGTACGTCCCGTAGGAGTAGCCCAGGTACGAGACCGTCCGCTCCCCGAGTGCGGCGCGGATGACGTCCATGTCGCGCGCCGTGTTGCGGGTGGTGATGTACGGAATCACATCGCCCGACTTCTCACGGCACTTGTCGGCGATTCCGCGCGCCCAGGACACGTCCGAGGCGAAGGTCTCGGGCCGGTACGCCCCGCCGACGCCCACCTCCGCTTCGCTCAGATCACCACAGCCGATGGGGCTGCTCTCGCCGAGGCCGCGCGGGTCGAAGCCGACGAGGTCGTAGCGGTCGCGGACGTCCTTGGGCATCTCGGCATTCGTCCGTATCGGCCGGGAGAGCCCCGGGGTCCCGGGGCCGCCGGGGTTGAGGAGGAGGACGCCACGCCGCTTGGCGGGGTTCTCGCTCTTCATCCGGGATATGGCGAGGTTCAGGGTGCGCCCTTCGGGACGCCGGTAGTCGAGCGGCACCTTGAGGGTGGCGCACTCGTACGCCGCCGGCCGATCGGGGCTGCAGCGGTGCCAGGCCGGCGTCTGTCGCAGGTACGCGGGGACCGGGGCGGCGGAAGCCGATGGCGCCGCCAGCCCGGGAAGAGCGGCGGCGAGGAGTCCGGCGGTGGCGAGCAGCGGTGCGAGACGTTTCATACGCGTGGTGCCGTTTCTTCGTCAGGTGAAATCGCTTGCTCCTCCACAGTGTTGGACGAGCGGGTCGGACCGGATCCCTCCCAAGAGTGATCTTCTGTCCCCCACGCGTATCACCTGAAATCCGGACAGGTGGCCGAGACTCATCCCCAAGATCTGCGTTTCGTGGAGCCAGGCCACCGGGTGGCGGCGGCCCGCGCCGTCCTCGATGCTCTGCTTGAGGTGGTCGGCGAGCAGGAGGAGCCAGTCACCGATCGAGGACTGGGGGATCCCGATGTCTGCTTCATGGACACGGTCGGTTGCCCCTACAGGTAGAACGGGACGGTCGCCAGGACGACGAATCCGTACGGGCCGGCGGGCCCACGGCGCAGGACGACGCGGGCGGCACGGACGTCGACGGGTTCCCGCCCGGCGAGCAGCATCGCCTCCAGCTGCACCCGGCCGACGGGCTCCGCACGGGACGGCCAGGCGGCTTCGAGGGCGAGGCGGCCCCGCGTCCCCTGCCGGCCGGGTTGGCCTGACCGCTGCGGACGGAACCATGGGTCCACGGAGCCGAGGACGTACGCCTTGCCGTCGGGTTCCGCTGGCTCGTGGGCTGAGTACCTGGTTGGCCCCGGTGGCCCGGGTGGCCAGGTCTTGTCAGAGACGGCTGGCACGATGCTGCGCATGGATCTCGCACGCGCGCTCGACGGCCTGGACGCCCGGCCATGGTCTTCCCTCTCCCACGCCTACGGCAGTGCGGAGGACGTTCCCCCTCTGCTGCGGGCTCTGACCGGCACCGACGCGGACGCGGCGGAGGAGGCCCTGTCCGAGCTGTACGGGAGCCTCCTGCACCAGGGGACGGTCTACGCCGCCAGCGCGGAGGCGGTGCCGTTCCTGGCCGAAATCGCGGCGGCCGGCCACCGCACGGTGGACGTCCTGGCGTTGCTGGGCGGCATGGCCGAGAGCGACGACGAGTACCGCGTGGTACCGGGCGCGGTCCGGGCGGCCGTCGCCGACCAGCTCCCGTTGCTGCTGCCCCTGTTGGCCTCTGCGGAGCCGGAGGTCCGCCGGACCGCGGCCTGGGTGGTGTCCCACACCCGCGAGTCCGAGACCGCGCTCCCCGCGCTCCGCGCCCGCTGGGACCAGGAACCCGAATCCGCCGCCCGCGCGGAGGTCCTGGCCGGGATCACCCGGCTCGACCCGCAGGGCGGAGCGGCGGCAGCCGCCGCCGTCCTGGACCCGTCCCAGCCCGCCGAGGTGCGCATGGCCGCCCTCTTCGCCTCCCTTGACGCCGGCGCTCCGTGGACGGAGCCCATGCACACGACGATGCTGTCCCTTCTGCCGGCCGACCCCCTGCGCTCCGATCTCGACCTCGAACGCGGTGAGCCGCTGGCCGCCGTCATCGAGGCACTCCTGGGCCGGGACCGCCGCAAGGAGCGCAAGGCGGCGTTCGCACTGATCGACGCGGCCCTGCACGACGATCGGGCCGAGGTGCGGGCCGAAGGCCTCTGGGCGGCCGACCGCGTCTGCACGCTCTCTCGCAGCGCCCCGCGGCGACTGGTGTGGAACCTGCGAGCGGCGGCCGTCGACGAGGAGTCGGTGCTTGCCGTGTCGTCCCTCCTGGGCCGGTTGGGCAGCGTCGCCGCACCAGCCGCGGAGATCCTCGCCCCCCTCGCCCGACGGAACCCGCACCACGACGACGACCATGCGGACCGGGCCCTGGCCGCGCTCGTACTCGTCGCGCCCGCACAGTCGGCCCCGCTCCTGGCCGCCGGACTCGGGCGGCGCCCCCGGGCCCTCGACGCCGCCGCCGGGTTCCGCAGCGCGGGGGACTCCGCCTTCCCGTACGACGGAGAACTCCTCGACGCGGTCCGCCACCGCCTCACCCAGCCCGAGGTCCTGAGCGGCAACGAACCCTCGCAGCTGACGAACCTGCTGGCGGGGTGGGGTGCCGCGGCAGCGCCGGCGTTGCCCGAGCTGTGCGCGGCGCTCCCACACTTTCCCGGCCAGGCCGCCCGAGCCATTGCTTCCCTCGCCGCCCATTGCACCCCGACGGACCGCAACCGGGCCGCCGCCTCGTTGCGGGCGGTGACGGCCGAGCAGGGAGTCCTCCCCGCGGCGAAGGCCCTGTACGACCTCGACGGCGAGATCGCGCCGCTCCTGCACTGCCTCGAACAGGACCTCCGACGTGGCGCCAACCAGCTCAGGGAGGCCACCACGACGGCGGCTGCGCTCGGTCCCCGGGCAGCGGCGCTCGTGCCTGCCCTCCGCGAGGTGCTCGACGGCTCGACCTCCGACACCACGCCCGCGCTGGATACGGACACGGCCCTCGCTGAGGCTTTGTGGCGTGTCGCGGGGGACGCGGACCGGGTGGTCGCCGTTCTGGACTCGGTCTTCGCGCGCGCCGAACAGAACCCCTGGTCCCGGTGGTCGGTGGTGCGGGCCGCCCGCGCGACCGCCCTCCTCGGCCCCGCGGGACGGCCGCTCGTCGCTCGCCTGGAATCCGCCCTCGGCGATCCGGCACAGGCGCCGGCCGCAGTGCTGGCCCTCACGGCCGTAGCCGAACCCGCCTCGCTGGACCGCACCTCGCTCGCTGAGGCCGCCTTGCGGTCGGCCGAATCGGACGCCGATCCGACGAGCGCCTGCGACGCCCTGGAAGCACTCGGCCCCGACGCATTGACCAGCGACCACGTGCGCCGACTCGCCGATCTCGCCGACGGCGACGCCCGGGTGATCCGCTCGGGAGTCGAAGATCGCATCATCCGCCAGGACGAAGCCCTCCGGAACCGCGCCAGGGCACTCCTCACCGCCTGCACGGCTCCTGCGTCACCTTGACCTGCCCCAGCGGCCGGTTGTCGGCGGGTGACCGCGTTCGTGTGCGGTGGTTGTTGACTGCTCCGGGCGGCTGTACGGGTTGGTGCTGGAGGTGGTCGTCCGTTAAGGCTGCTCGGTTTCTGTTGGCATCCTCCCCACCCGCGCCGCGTCCCTCACCGACCCGAAGGCCACCGTACGGGCCAACCGCAACACCCCGCGCTGTCCGGACACCTGAATGGTCGTCGGATTTCAGCCATGAAGGCTGGTATCATTCAGGCCACGACTGCCCCGTGGCCACGTCCGGGTGCCCGCTGTCGCGCGACCCTCCCATACCGCTTGGTATGCGGCTTGTCCACCCGACAAGTTGTCTAGTTCCACCGGCGTTCATGCCAAGATCATGATCTTGTCGGTGTGTCGTACACCTGCCTAGCCTGCACAGCGTTGCTTCGAAGCCCGGAGAACACACTTCCGGGCTCCTGACGTTGGGGGTTGACATGAGTCTGGGCGACAAGGGCTACGCGGTCATAGACACGCCGCCGCTGGACGAGCACAGCCTGGCCGAGTTCGAGAAGCTGCCGCTCGACCCGTACACCGGCTCGACGCAGAGGTACCGGCGCTTCTCCCAGTTCCGCCTGGTCCACGAAGACCAGTGGAAGCTGGAACTGCTGCCGCACCGTCACTTCGCGCAGCCGCGCCAGTACAACGACCTCGTCGGCGGCCAGATGCGCACGCTGGAACCGCTGACCACCGATCCCACCCCGCTCATCGCGGCCGGCGCCGAAGCGCTGGGCCTCGACAAGAACACCGCCTGGCAGCTGAACATCCACCAGTGCCGCGTCGTCTCCACCCCCGAGGTCGACGGCGTCGCCGCACCGGAGGGACCGCACCGGGACGGCCACCAGTACGGCATCGTCGCCGTCACCCGCCGCCACAACATCTCCGGCGGCGAGACCCAGCTCATGCCCCTCGGCGGCGGCGAGCCCTTCTTCCGCACCACCCTCCAGGACGGCCAGGCCATCGCCTTCGACGACCGCCTGATGTTCCACCACGTCACCGACATCGAGCACCTCACCGACGAGGGCGGCCACCGCGACGTGTGGCTCGTCGCGGTGAACACCTGGGACAACCGGCGCTACGGCGAGGAGTACGAGGCCGAGGTCCGCGCGAGCAGGGAGGTCTGAGCACGATGTCCCGAACCCTGCCCCCCACCGCGCCGGCCACGTCCGCCGGCACCGCCGCACCCGCGGGCCACGCCCCCGTCTACGACCGGATCGGCGTCGGCTACTCCTCCGTACGCCGCCCCGACCACCGCTGGGCCGCGCAGATCGAGGCCTCGCTCGGCGACGCCCGCACGGTGCTCAACCTCGGCGCCGGAACCGGTGCCTACGAGCCCGAGGGCCGCACGCTCGTCGCGGTCGAACCGTCCCTGCGCATGCGGGCCCAGCGCGGCCCGCTCGCGGCGCCGTGCGTCGTCGCGAGCGCCGAACGGCTGCCCTTCGACGACCAGAGCTTCGACGCCGTCATGGCCGTCCTCACCGTCCACCACTGGACGGACCTGGAAGCCGGGATCGCCGAACTCCAGCGCGTCGCCCGCCGCTTCTCCCTCGTCACCTACGACATGAACGTGCAGCGGAACTTCTGGTTCACCCGCGACTACGTCCCGGAGATCGCCGAGGCGGAGTGCTCCCGCGTGCCCTCCCTCGAACGCCTCACCAAGCTCCTCGGCCCCTGCGACGTGGCGGAACTCCCCGTCTGGCACGACTTCACCGACGGATTCATGACCGCCTTCTGGCGCCGACCCGAGGCCTACCTCGACCCCGCCACGCGCCGCGCCTGCTCCGCCTTCGCCCTCACCGACGAGCAGGCCGTCGACCGGGGCGTCACCCGCCTGCGCGACGACCTCGCCTCGGGCCGATGGCACCGCCGCTACGCAGACCTCGCCACCCGCGACCACATCGACGCCGGCTTCCGCCTGCTCACCGGCGAGTCCGTCCACGCCGCGCGGACGGAGGCGTCCGCATGAGCCGTCCCCGGCCGGACACGAACACGGACACGAACAACACGGACACGGAAACGGACAAGAAGACGAACACGGACCCCGGCACGGGACCCGGCTGGGACCCCGCACGGCTGGCCGACGTCGCGCAGCGCCACGGCACCCCCGTGCACGTCCTCGACGCCGGACGCCTGGACCGCGCCACCGCCCACCTGCTGGAGGTGCTCGGCGGGCTCGGCAGGCCCGCCCGCGCCTACTACTCGGTGAAGACCAACTACCTGCCCTACCTCATGAGGCGGCTCGCCACCCACGGCCTCGGCGCGGACGTCGTCTCCGGGTACGAGATGGAGGCCGCGCTGGCCGCCGGCTTCGACCCCGCCGCGATGGTGTTCAACGGCCCCGTGAAGACGGACGACGAACTGGCCGCCGCCGTACGGCACGGCGTACGCGTCAACATCGACGGCGAGCAGGAGATCGACGCGCTGGAGGCCGTCGCCGCCCGCACCGGGCGCCCCATCGAGGTCGGCATCCGGATTTCCCCGGGCCTGCCCGTCTCCACCTCCGCCGACCCCAGCTACCGGGCCCAGGCCGAACGCGCCGCCGCCCGCACCCGCTTCGGCTGGCCCGCCGGATCACCGCAGCTCGCCGCCCTGGTGGACCGGATCGAAGCGTCCCCGCACCTGGCCCTGCGGGCCGTCCACGCCCACCTCAGCAGCCAGATCGTCCATGAGGACCTGATGCTGACGGCACTGGACCGGGTCCTGGACGAAGCCGCGAAGCTGCACGCCCGGTTCGGCCTCACCGAGGTCAACATCGGCGGCGGGTTCGGCGTACCCGGCATCCGGCGCCCCCGCACCGGCCCGCAGAGCGCGCTGGCAGCCCTGCGCGGGGAGGACCCCTTCCCGGAGGAGGAGCCCTTCCTCGACATCGCCCGGCTGCTGCCGGAACTGGACGAACGGATGCGGCTGCGCGGCCTCGACGGGGTGGCACTCGCCTGCGAGCCCGGCCGCTGGCTGGTCTCGGACGTCATGGCCATGGTCACGCGGGTGATGTCGCGCAAGGAACTCCCCGAAGCCCGCTGGCTGATCCTCGACGCAGGCAACCACGTCACCCCGTGGAGCGGCACCGGCGAGGTCCACCGCCTCACCCCGATCGGCAGGCAGTACTCGGCCGCGAACAGCACCTGGTCGGTGGCCGGACCGCTGTGCTACGAGAACGACGTGCACGCCGCCGCCACGGAGCTGCCCGACGACGTACGGGCCGGGGACCTCCTGTGCCTGCACGACACGGGCGCCTACTCGCTCGGCCGCAGCAACAATTTCATACGGACCCGGGCCGCCGTCGTCGCGGTCGACGGGGACGCCGAACAGCTGGTCTGGCGGGCCGAGACCGGCACGGACGTCTTCGCCCTGGCCGACCCGGCCGGCCCGGCCCCGACGCCCGGTACCCCGTAATGGTCAAGGCCTACCTGGAGCTCCTGAGGCTTCCGGGCGCGAGCGCGGCGGCGGTGCCCGCCGCGCTCGCGCGCCTGGCCGGGACCATGGTCCCCATCGCCCTGCTGCTCGCCTGCGTCCAGTCCGGACGCTCCCTCGCGGCCGGGGCCGCCGCCGGCGCGGCCTACGCCGTCGGCAGCGCGGTCGGGGGACCCTTCACCGGCCGGCTGATGGACCGGGCCGGCCCGAGCCGCGTCCTGCGGGTCTCCGGCCCCCTCGCGGGCCTCGCCCTGGCGGCGGCCGCCCTGACCGCGGCCGGCACCCCGGCCGCAGTGGTGCCCACAGCCTGCGCGGCCGGGCTGGCCACGGCCCCCGTCGGGGCGTCGATGCGAGCCCTGTGGCCGTCCCTCACCGAGGACGCGGCCCTGAGGCAGCGGGCCTACTCCTTCGAGGCCACGCTCAGCGAACTGCTCTTCATCCTCGGCCCGACCGCCGTCACCGTCCTCGCCACCCTCACCGGTGCCCGCGGCGCACTGCTGGTGACCGCCGTCCTGCTGGGCGCCGGAGGCCTCGTGTACGGGCAGGCACCCGCCGTACGGGGGCGCGCGGGCCGGACCGCGACGACCCCCGACGCCGCGGACCCGACGCAGGCGGAACCGGAACCGGCACCCGTCCGGGCCGCCGCCACCGCCGTCCTCGTGGCGATCGCCCTGACGGCGGCACTGTCCAGCGGACTCGTGGTCGCGGTCACCGCCTCCCTGCAGGACCAGGGCTCGGCACCCGAACTCGCCGGCACCCTCGTCGCCCTCCAGTCGGCGGGCAGCGTGGTCGGCGGCCTCCTCTACGGCGCGCGCACCTTCGGGGGCACGACGTACGGGCGCTACCTCCGCCTGCTGATCGTGCTGACCCTGGCGCTGGCGGCCCTGCCCGCCGTACGCGCCCTCGCGCCCGGCCTCCCGGCGGGCGGGGCACTGGTACTGCTCGGGGTCCTGCTCGTGCTCAGCGGGCTCCCCATGGCCCCGGCCGGCGCCGAGGAGTTCCAGCTCATCGGGGAGATGACCGCGCAGGGCCGGGCCACCCAGGCCTTCGCGGGCGTCGGCAGCTTCATCGCCCTCGGCGGTGCGGCCGGCTCCGCCCTCACGGGCCTGGTCGCGGACCGGGCCGGCCCCGGCGCGGCGCTGTGCATGCCCGCCGCCTTCACCCTGGCCGCCCTCCTGCTGAGCCTGGCCGCCCGCCGGGCCATCACCCGGGCCGTGTCCCCGGTCCCGTCCCCCACCCCCGCCGCCGAGGCGGACCCCACCCCGGCCCCGACCCCCGACCCTGGAGGAAACCAGACATGAACACCGCACCCGGCGTGATCGCCGTCGTCGAGAGCCAGCTGTCCAACTTCGGCCTCACCCCGCTGCGCGCGGCCCATGAGCTAGGCTTCCACACCGTCCTGGTGAGCAACGACCCGGACCGCTACCGGGTGGTCGGGATCGCCGAGGAGATCTTCTCCCGGCACGTGGACGAGATCGTGCGCACCGACACCAACTCGGCCGACGCCGTCGTCGCCGCCCTCCTGCCCTTCCACGAACAGGGCCTGCTGCGCGGCGTGATGACCGTCACCGACTACAACATCCCGATCGTCGCCGAAGTCGCCGCGCACTTCGGCCTGCCCGGCCTGTCCCCGCAGGCCGCCCGCAACTGCCGGGACAAGCTGCTGATGCGCCAGGCCTGCGAGCGGGCGGGCGTCGCCGTGCCCGGCTTCCACCAGGCCACCGCCGAAGAAGACGCGCTGGCCGCCGCCGAACGGTTCGGTTACCCGGTCGTGGTCAAGCCCATGACCGAATCCGCCAGCATCGGCGTCACCCTGTGCCGGACGCCGGAGGAGGTCGGCGCCGCCTACCGGGACATCAGCTCCTCCCCGACCGACTTCCGCGGCCAGCCCCGCCGCCCCGGAGCACTCGTGGAGGAGTACCTCCTCGGCTTCGAGGTGAGCGTCGAGTCCGTCCTGGCCGACGGCGAGCGCCGGTTCCTCGGCGTCACCGACAAGGCCCTCGGCGCGCACCCGCACTTCGTGGAGATGGGCGACACCTTCCCCTCGATGCTCTCGGAACCCGTCCGCGCCGAGTGCACCGAACTGGCCCGCCGGGCACTGGAGGCCGTCGGCCACGACTTCGGCGCCGCACACGTCGAGGTGAAGATGACGGAGAAGGGCCCGTACGTCGTCGAGGTCAACGGCCGCATGCCCGGCGCGGAGATCACCCAGCTCATCCGCGAGGCGACCGGCCTCTACCTCCAGCGCGAGGTCGTCCGGCTGCACGCCGGCCTCGCCGCCGACCTCACCACCACCCACGACCGCGCCGCCGCCTCCCGCTACCTCTCCGCCCGCCAGGCCGGCACGCTCACCGGGATCGGCGGCGCCGACCTGGCCCGCCGGGTCCCCGGCGTGGTCGACGTCGACCTCGAGGTCCACCCCGGCGACCCGGTACGGCCCGCCGAGAGCAACCTCGACCTCCTCGGCTACGTCGTGGCCGTCGGCGACACCACCGGCGACGCGGTCCGCCGCGCCGAGGCGGCCCTGGGCCAGCTCACCCCCGTCATCGCCCCCGCGACGGGCGACGGCCGGTGACCGCCGCACCCGGGCCCCGCGTGCGCGTCCACCGCGCCCTGCGCGACACCGACCCGCAGCGGTGGGACGCCCTGCTCGGCCCCCGCGGCTTCTACGCCGCCTCCCCCTGGCTGCGGCACGCCGAGGCCACCGCGGGCGGCGCCCCGTACTACCTCACGGCCCACGAGGACGACGGACCCGCCACCGGCGTCCTGCCCGCGTACCCGCTGGACCACGACACGCCGTACGTCTTCTGCAGCCCGGCCAGGGTCGTGGACACCGTCCACCGCACCCTGACCGGCGAGGAGGCCCCCTGGGCCGCCGGGCTGCTGCCCGCCCTGGCGTGCGGGGGCCGCAACCCCTCCCACACCAAGGCCGGGACCGCCCCCGCCCCCGACGGCGGACGCGCCACCCTCACGGCCCTGGTGCACCGGGCCGAGGAGGAGGCCCGGGAGGCCGGGCTGCGGGCGGTGTCCTTCCTGTACGTAGACGAGGACGACCACCTGCTGCGGGGCGTGCTCACGGAACGCGGGTACACGGCACTGCCGGGCCAGACGGCGTACTCCCTGCCGGTCCCGGAGGACGGCTCCTTCGACAGCTACCTGGCCCGCTTCGACCGGTCACGCCGTACGAAGATCAGGCGCGAACTCCGCGCCCTGGACGAGGCCGGGGTCACCTACCGGACGCAGCCGCTCACCCCGGCCCTGATCGAGCAGCTCGCCCCCCTGGAGCTCGCCCTCTACGCCAAGTACGGCACCCCCGCGAACGCGGACGCCTTCACCGCCGTCCTGCACAGCGTCGCCCGCCACGCCGGCGAGGCCGCCCGGGTCACCACCGCGCACCTCGACGGGAACCCGGCCGGGTTCGCCCTCACCTTCACCCACCGCGGCGAGATGTACGCCCGCCAGGCCGGGTTCGACTACGAGGCACAGGGCAGGCTGCCGCTCTACTTCGGGCTCGTCTACTACGAGCTGCTGCGGACGGCGATGGCCGAGGGGCTCACGCACATCCACTACTCCACCGGCTCGGACCGGGCGAAACTGCTGCGCGGCTGCGTACCGCGCCGCCAGATCGCCTACGTCAAGGCCCGCCACCCTCGGGAGGCCGAACCCCTGGCCCGCCTGGCCACCCACCCCGAAGCCACCATCCCCGCCTGACCCCCTGGTCGGCCGCACCCTCCGCGGGAGGCCGACGACCCGCCATCGTGGAGCGGGTACCGGTGCTGACCCGCCGGCACGGTCAGCGGGCCGAGCAGCCGCGGCCGATGCCGGCCGCGGTAGGTCTCGCGCTCGCGGGCCGTGCCGGCGCCCGCCCGACCGGTGTCCTCGGAGCGCCGGTCAGGCGCAGCACGGTCCTGCGACGGTGACGACACCAGCCACGCCGGGATCATCGCACCCGGCCGGAATGCCCGGTCAGCAGGCCTTCCCGCCTCAGCGGAACTCGTGGACCACCTGGATCTCGCCGACGATGTGGGCATTGAACTCGTCCAGTTCCTCGGCCGGAACCCAGAGCTCCAGGATCGTCTGCCCGCCGGCCTGCTGGACGGGATACCGGCTCAAGAACCCCGACTCGACCTCGAAACGAGTGACGAAGCCGGCGCCGTCGTGCTTGACGTTCCAGTCCCGCGCGATCCTGACCGCGTAGTCCTCGTTGAGGACCGGGTAGAAGATCGGCTGCTCGGGCAGGCGGGGCGGCCAGGCACGCCAGTTCAGCTCCCGAACCAGATCCAGCTCCTTGGGGCCGGTGGGGCGCCACAGGGTCGTCGTTGCTTGCCGGCCGGTCATCTGCGTCGCTCTCTGAACGTAGGCCGCCGGTGCGGCGGGTCGGGAGACCGGACGATACCCGCACCGCGAACTCGGCAACTACGCAGTTTCCGCAGCCAGGACACCGGGCCTGTCGTGACGGCACCCCGGTCTCGGACCAGAGGAAGGCCACCCGGGCAGGCACGGCTCTGGGCCGGCAGTGCGGTCACCGGTCACATGTGCTCCCCGGAGTGCTGCGTACGCCCACCACCCTGCCGGTCCCCACCGCCCGTGGTCAGCCGAGCCACGGCCCCGTACCGCGGGCACCTGACGGACGTCACCGTGAACGTGATGGGGGCGGCCGGAGTTGGGTGCAATGTCCCCGATCGTCCCTGTGTCGATCCTGCGGGCTTCCTTAGGGCAACCTGAAGAAGCCCCTCCACGGCGCAATGCGCCCTGGTCACCTGCCTAGGCTCGGCCGTACTTCCCGTCCCCTCTCCAGTGAGGTGTTACCGGCATGAGCCGCAGCCGAACCCCCGCGACCCCGTCCCGAACCGAGGCCCGCCGGAAGAAGGCGACGCGTACGCGCATCGTCCTGTCCGTCACCGCGGCCGCCGCGGTGGTGGCGGTCGGGGTCGCTGTGGCCGACTCGGGCGGTGGTGACCGCACGGACCGGCAGGCAGTCGGAGCCGCGTCCGACGCGGGGTCGTCGAAGGCGGCGACGGACACCGCCGGTACGGCCCCGGCCGGGAGCGCCGGAGCCTCCGCCTCTGCCTCGGCGAGTGCGAGCGCGAGTCCGAGCGCGAGCGCGTCTGCGAGTGCCGGCGCCGGCCCGTCCGGGGCGCCCGACTCCGGCGCGAACGGATCGGCCGCACCCGACGACGACGCCACGCGGCCCGACAGCGCGCCGGACACCTCGGGCGTCGACCGGCCCGGCAAGCCGGCCCAGGGCACCACCTCCACGAAGGGCACCGGCTCCGGCGGCTCCTCCGGCGGCTCCTCCGGCGGCTCCGGATCGGGCTCCGGTTCTGGTTCCGGATCGGGCTCCGGCACGGTCAACGGGGACGCCGAGTCCGCCGTGCTCGCCCTCGTCAACAAGGAGCGCGCCACCGCCGGCTGCGGCCCCCTGACGACCAACGCGAAGCTGAGCGCGGCTGCGCGTGCGTACAGCGACACGATGGCCCGTAGCGGCGTCATGTCGCACACCGGGCCCGACGGGTCCACCATGACGAGCCGGGTGGAGGCGGCCGGCTACAAGTGGTCCGGCCTCGGCGAGAACATAGCCCGCGGACAGAGCGACGCCGCCGCCGTCATGTCGGCCTGGATGAACAGCTCCGGCCACCGCGCCAACATCCTCAACTGCTCCTTCAAGGAGATCGGAATCGGCGTCCACAAGGGCGACGGCGGCCCCTGGTGGACCCAGGACTTCGGCACCGCGAGGTAACTCCCTCCCGCCGCTCTCCACAAGCCCCCCACAAGCGGCCCCCGCGCACCTGCCCGCAGGTCCGCGGAAGGCCACGTCCCCCTGGCCCGGCGGCCAGGGGGACGTCCGCGTTCACCCGGAGCGCCCCGGAGCGCCCCGGAGCGCCCCGGAGCGTGACCGGTGCCAGGATGGCGGAGGCACCGGTTCACGCCCACCGGCTCCCGTCGGCCACTATGGGCCCGTGCCCCGAACTCCGCGCTACCTGCTCATATGGCTGTCGTGCACGGCCGCCAGCGTGACCGCCGTGCTCGCCACGGTCCAGTTCGTGGTCGGGTCGACCAGCCACAAGCCCCCCGTGGCGCGTTCCGCCCCGGTCGTCATCGACACGCCCCCCGCCTGGCAGGCGGGCAGCCCCGGACCCGAACAGGCCTCCCCGACCGCGAGTGCCTCCACCAGCCCCTCGCCGACCGTGGTGCAGCGGCCCTCGTCGGCGGCCCCCTCTCCCAGCCCCACCCCCGCCAAGGCCTCCCCGGAGGCCCCCCGGACCAGCGCGCCCCGGTCGGGCGTCGACTGCGAACAGGGTGGGGCGGGTCTGCACACCGTCCCCTCACAGGGCGGCAAGGTCACGGTCCGGTACGGGAGCCGGGGCGTGTGCCTGATCTCCGCGGTTCCCGGCCTGGGCTTCCGGACGACCACCTCGCAGGCCTCCGACGACACCCTCACCGTCACCTTCAGCGGCGACGACCACCGGTCGGTGATCACTGCCACGATCAACCCGTCGGCCAAGGCGAGCGTCCACGAGAGTTCCTTCTGACGGCACGACAGGCTGCCCGCTTGCCCGCTTGCCCGCTTGCCCGCCTGCCCGCCTGACGACCCGGCTGCCCGGCTGGCTGGCCGCCCGGCTGCCCGGCCGCCCGGTCCGTTCCGCTCGGTGCCCCGTCGGTACAGGCCGGTTCGCGACCTCGTGCCCCCTCGGGCCGGGTCGAGGTGAAGCGGAAGGTGAGCAGTTCCTTAGGGCAACCTCAAGATCGCGCCGAGCCGGTTCCACGGGCCCCCGCCGGCCCTATGCTCACGTCAGCCGAGCGGCCGTAGGCACCGGGGGGACGAGCCCCGTGCAGCGGCGGCCCCGGTTTCACCGAGCCGGGACACGCCGCGCCCGTCCCGCCGTCCGAACCTGCCTTGGGGGTCTTCGCCATGAGCTCTCGCATGCTCCGATCCGTCCGTTCCGGACGCCGCACGGCGCCCTCCCGTCCGTACCTCGCCCGGCGCCTTCCGGTGGTCGCCGCCGCCGTGGTCGTGGCCGGGCTGGCCACCGCGTGCGGGCCCTCCGCCACCCCCGTCGGGTCCGCCCGGCCGGCCGGCGCCGGGGAGCCGGCGCCGGCGCTCTCCACGGGCCGGACGACACCGGGCGCGTCCCCCGGGGTGTCGGCCACCACCTCGGTTCCGCCATCCGCATCCGCATCCGCCTCCGCGTCCGTCCCGGCATCAGCGCCCGCCACCGCCGGCTCGTCATCCGGCACCGCCGGCAACGGCGGCAGCAGTACGACCGGCTCCGGATCGGGGTCCGGTTCCAGTTCTGGTTCCGGCAGCGCCAAGCCTGCTTCCGCCACCCCCGCGCCGGCCCCGGCCAGAGTCCCCGGCCCCGGCTACGACGGTTCGGCCGACGCACACGCACTGATCGACGCGGCCCTGCGCTCGGCGAAGTCCGACGGCCGGATGCTCCTGCTCGACTTCGGGGCCAACTGGTGCGGGAACTGCAAGGCCGCCGACAAGGTGTTCGCCCAGCCGACGACCTCGGGGCTCCTCGCGGACGACTACCACCTCGTCAAGGTCGACATCGGCGCCAACAACTCCGCCAACTCCGCGCTGCTGCACAAGTACAGCCCCTCGGGCGGGACCTACACGATGCCCGTGCTGGTGGTCGTCTCGCCATCCGGCACCGTACGGGTCGACACCCATGTCACGGGGAACCCGGCCCTGACGGCGGACGGCATCGACTCCTTCCTGCGCAAGTGGGCCCCGTGAGAAGGCCGGTGCGCACGGCCGCCGCCCTCCCGGTCGGCGCCGGCCTGTCGGTGGCGGCGGCCCTGCTGCTGATCGGCACGGTGACGGACGGCTCCGGCTCCGACACCGGAGCCGCCTCAGCCTCCACCCCCTCCACCGCTGCGGCCGCCCGCACCGCCGCCGTCACGTCCGCTTCCGGAGCCGCGGCCGACGGACCCCCGCCCACGGCACGTTTCTCCGAGAACGGAGTCACCGTCACGCTCTCCGTCTCCGCCTGGCAGCCCTCGAAGGGCACCGGCACCCTCACCGCGGTCTTCGCGCCCGAGGCCGCCGGATTCCACCTCTACAGCACCGCCCTCCCACCCACCGGCGTCGAGGGCGTCGGCCGGCCGACCGCGGTGGCCGTCACCGGCGCCCTCGCGGCGGAAGGCCCGCTCACGGCGGCGCAACCCGTGCGGCCGATCCGGGTCCCGGGGGTCGACTCCCCGGTTCCCGTGTACCCCGACGGACCGGTCACCACCACCCTCCCCATCCGCGCGTCCGGCAGCGGAGGCGGCGCGACGGTGCTGATCGGCTACGCGAGTTGCAGCACGCGGGACGGCTGCACCATCCCGGTGTCGGACCGCCCCGTGCGGGTCCGCGTCACCAACGGGGGTCCGGCCTTCGTCACGCCCTGACCGCGTCCACCACCGGAACCAGCCTCTAAGGTGTCCGCATGCCGAGCGTCCTGGTCGTGGAAGACGACCCCAGCATCCGCCAGTCACTGATAGAAGTCCTGGCCGAGCAGGGGTATGCCGTGCGCAGCGCCGCCGACGGCTTCGGTGCGCTGCGCGAGGTCACGCAGGCGCCCGTGGACGCGGTGGTCCTCGACCTCGGACTGCCCGACCTGGACGGAGGCGATGCCCTGCGCATGATCCGAGGCATCTCCTCCGTACCGGTGCTCGTGGCCACCGCCCGCGACGACGAGTCCGAGATCATCAACATCCTGAACGCGGGCGCGGACGACTACCTCGTCAAACCCTTCTCCGGGGGCCAGCTCCTCGCCCGCCTCTCCGCCGTCCTGCGCCGCACCGGCGGCGCGCCCCCCGCCTCCGTCGGCGCCACCCGCGGCGCGGTGCCCGCGCAGGCCGGGGAGCCCCTGCGGCCCACCGTCGTGGGCGAGCTGGCGGTGGACCCGGGAGCGCGTACCGTGCACCTGGCCGGACAGGAGCTGCGCCTGACCCGCCGTGAGTTCGACCTGCTGGCGTTCCTCGCGCACCACACCGGCCAGGTCGTCTCGAAACGCCGTCTGCTGACCGAGGTGTGGCGCGAGCCGTACGTGGACGATCAGACCGTCGACGTGCACCTGTCCTCCCTGCGCCGCAAGCTCGGCGAACGGGCGGCCGCCCCGCGCTACCTGCTGACCGTGCGCGGAGTCGGCATCAAACTGGTGGCACCGCGTTGAGGCGCTCCCTGGCCGGTGTGGCCCTCGCCGTGACCTCCATGGTCGCCCTGTCCTTCCTCATACCGCTGGCCGCCCTGGTGATGTCGCTGGTCAAGGAACAGGGTGTGACGGCGGCACAGCAACGCGGCGCCGCCCTGGCGCCGGTGCTCGCCCTGACCACGGATCCGGACGCCCTGCGGGAGGCCGCGGCGGGCCTGGACGCGGCGGACCACCTGGTCGTCCACCTGCCGGGGGCGGCCTCTCTGGGAGGGTCGAAGGCTCCCGCGGAACTGCTCGAACGGGCCCAGCGGGGGCGGGAGTCGATCTCGCAGGAGGTCCCCGGCGGGTGGGTCTGCCTGCAGCCGGTGGTGCTGCCGGGCGACAAGGTCGCCGTCATCGAGAACTTCGTGCCCGACGCGGAACTCACCCGGGGGGTGGCGCAGTCGTGGGCCGTGATGTGTTTCCTCGCCGTGGGGCTGATCACGGGCTCGGTGCTGGTCGCCGATCGGCTCGGGGCCAAGGTCGTCCGCTCCTCGAAGCGGCTCGCGCAGGCCTCGCGCGCGCTCGGGCTGGGGGACCTGGACGCCCGTGTCGAACCCATGGGTCCCCGGGAACTGCGTGACGCGGGCGTCGCGTTCAACGCGATGGCCCAGCGCATGAACGAACTGCTCGCCGTCGAACGCGAACTCGTCGCCGACCTCTCGCACCGGCTGCGCACCCCGCTGACCGCACTCCACCTGGCGTCGGAACGGATGGCGGGCACGCCGGAGTCGGCCAGGGTCGAGGCGGCCGTCTGCGAGCTGGAGAGCGAACTGCAGGCGATCATCGCCGCGGCACGCACTCCGCTCGCCGTCGGCCCCATGGCCCGGGGCCTGCTCGGTACGGAACGCCCCCCGGGACGCGGGACCGGTGCCGCGGCGGGCGCGGGCCCGCGCAGCGAGGCGGCCGAGGTCGTCCGGCGCCGGACCGCCTTCTGGGCGGTCCTCGCGGAGCAGCAGAACCGTTCGTGCTCCCTGGACATCACCCAGGAGCCCACGGCCGTCGGCCTCTCGGACGACGACGTCGCCGCCGTGGTGGACGCCCTCATCGGCAACGTCTTCCGCCACACCCCGGAGGGGACCGCGTTCGCCGTCGCCGTCGTACGCACGGCCCAGGCCGTGGAGCTGGTCGTCGAGGACGGCGGACCGGGTATCCCGGAACCGGACCGGGCGCTGTCCCGCGGAAGCAGCACCGGCTCCACAGGACTGGGCCTCGACATCGCGCGCCGGGCCGCGACCGCGACGGGCGGTACGGTACGCGTCACGCGCGGGCCGCTCGGAGGGGCGCACATCACCGTGACCCTCGCCCTGGCCGCCGCCGCCCGGTCGGGACACCGCACCCGCTTCGCCCGCCGCCGCAGACGCTGACCCCTCGTCGGGACCCCACCGCCCGCCGGGGTCCGGCGCCCCGGGCCCCGGCTCGACCGAGCCATGCGCTCACTCGGCCTCAGCGGCGGTGCGGTCCGCGGACGAAGCCCCGGAACCAGCGTCCCCCGCCGATGCCAGGGCCCCGGCAGTCGAAGTCGTCACATCCGACCGGCACAACGAGCAACCCGGCAGACCTTCCCGGTCACAGCACTAGTGTGATGCGCCGGAAATCTCAGGGTTAAGTCTGCGGCTGGTTGTTGGTGGCTGATGGGGTGATTTTGGTGAGGTAGTCGGCGAGGGACTTGAGGATCTCGTCGGCGCTCTTCGTCCAGGTGAAGGGTTTCGGGTCCTCGTTCCAGGTCTCGATCCAGGCCCGGATGTCATCTTCCCGTGCTTTCACCGAGGTGTGGACGCCGCGGCGGATGAGTTTGTCGGTGAGGAGACCGAACCACCGCTCGACCTGGTTGATCCAGGACGAGCCTGTGGGGGTGAAGTGGACGTGGAAGCGGGGGTGTTTGGCCGCGAGCGGTCCAGAGCCTGGATCTGGCTCTTCTCATCCACGCATAACACCACCGCCCGTTCCGGCGGATTGTGGTAGAGCCCGACGACGTCGACGACCTTGTCGACAAACTGCGGATCGGTGGACAGCTTGAAGGAATCCTGCAGGTGCGGCTTGAGATCGAACCGCTTCCAGATCCGGCCGACCGTCGATTTCGACAGCCCCGTGCGAGCAGCCATCGAGGCCCGTGACCAGTGGGTGTCCCGGCCCGGAGTGGACTCCAGCGTCGCCACGATCACGTCCTCGACCTGGCCGAGGAGAATCGAGGATGGCCGGCCCGGCCTGGGCTCATCGGCCAGACCGTCCAAACGGTCAGCGATGAAACGACCGCGCCAGCGATCCACGGTCGAGGTGTCGACACCAAGTTCGGCCGCGGCCTGCTTGTTCGTCCCGCCTTCCGCGCAACGAAGCACGATCCTCGCGCGAAGCGCCAGGTACTGGGCGGTCTTCGCGCGCCTGGCCCACCGGATCAGCTGGTCCCGTTCGGCCTCACTCAGAACCAGATCGGCCTTCGGCCGACCGATGCGCGCGGCATCCTCGAGCCCGGCCATCCCCTCAGCGGCGAATTTCCCACGCCATTTCCTCACCGTCGCGGCGGTCACGCCGGCCTCCACCGCCACCCGCGCGTTCGGCGCTCCGCCCGCACACGCCAGCACGATGCGCGCCCGCTCCGCGAACCGCGGCGCCACCGCCCCACTCGCCCAACGCGACAACTCCGCACGTTCCTCATCGGACAGGCGGACTTCAATGGCACGAGGACCCGGCGACATGGCAACAGGCTACAGACTTAACCCTGAGATTCCCGGCGCATCACACTAGCGGGCTATCCCGTAGATCTGCGCCGTCGGGGTGGGACGTGCGCGGGACAGCCTCACGGCCTTGCCGCGAGCCGCTTCGAACGCCGTGACCGGGTTCCCCGCACTGCGCCAGGGTTCGGCACCGCACCAGGGGCCGATCCGGCGGAACTGCTCCAGGGCGGGGGAGTACATCATCGACCGGAGCATGTAGTGCGCCAGCAGGTGGCGCAGGGCCGGCAGGCGCTCGTCGTCGGGCGCGACCTGGTCGAACGAAGCGGCGGTCCGCTTCAGCAGGTTCCTCGCCATGGGAGTGACGGGCAGCCCGGGAGGGAAGGGGCGGCCGTCGCGTTCGCTCAGCGCGTGCAGGTAGATCCCGGCGAGAGGGCTGCCGGCCGGGGCCTTGCGGATCGCCTGGCGGGCGAATCGCATCATCCGCCGGTTGCTGCCGAACCACTTGGCGCACCAGTACTGGAGGGCCTGCCAATGCCCCTCGTAGTGGTGGGGCGCGCGGGCGACGAGGCCCTCCCAGAGGGACTTGAACTCCTTGTGGCCGTACCGGGCTCCGCGGGCGGCGGTGACCATGACGACCCAGGGGCCCGGGTTCGCGGGGTCGAGCAGCGCGGCCTTGCGAGCCTCCTCGATCGCGGCCGGGAGCATGGCGCGGAAGCGCTCCATGTCCTGGTCCAGGACCGCGTGGGCGAAGGCGGTGCCTCGGATCTCCCAGGCCCGGTGAACCATGAGGCTTGCATGAAGGGTCGCCGCGTCGCAGTTGCCCGGCTCGGCGGCGCGCCAGGCATCGAGCCAGGAACTGTCCTTCCGGGCGACGTGCTGCAGGAGCTCCAGCCGGTCCCAGCGCGCGTCCCAGTCTTCTCCCGCGTCCCGGACGTACCGGTCGGCAGTCCGCCAGTCCCCTTGCCACGCGGCGTCGGCGATGTCCTGCCTCTCCTGCACTCGGTGCGCCGGAGGTGGGGGACCGGCGCGCCGGCTGTCGAGCGCCTCACGAGGCGGCAGGCCGTAAGTGGACGCCACGAAGCGCTTTTCGATCCATCGGGCGACACCGCCACGGGTGACGGAGCGTAGAAGCACGATGAGAAACACGCCGAGTGCAACGGCGAGGAAGATGGTCACGGCGGGGAATCATTCCCGAAGCGATCACCCTCCGCAATAGCCCAGGCCACGAATAAGCCAAGGTCGGAGCGGGCGCAGCACCACAACACCCGGCAGACACGACACCCGTGATGGTCGTCGATCCGCTGCCGGACCGGGAGGGGCATTGCCGCTCCGGCCGGCCAAGGGGAGACCCGCGTACGAGGAACGCCGCCACCGGCTGTCGCGGTCAGTGAATCTGAGCAGTCGTCATGACGGGTTGGCGAGGTGTGCTGTGCACGGTGTGGTCTATGCCTGAGGCGCGGGAGGTTTGCTGCCGGTAGCGAGGGCTGCGCGGAAGGTGCGGGTCGTCGCGGCGGCCGTGTTGAGGTCTGTCTCGTGGGGGAGGATGACCGCGCCTTCGGAGAGTTGGCCGCCCCAATAGCAGTAGGCGGAGGGTACGGGGTCGCCTCCTTCGTGGGGGACCTCGCCCCGGGCGCACCAGATCCGGCCGTCCGGCCCGTTCTCGCCGAACGGCTCGGGGCCTTTCTCTCCGCCCGGCGTTTGGGCGGTGTGGATCAGCCGCTGGATCGTCCACACGGGATCGGCGGTCGCGGCGCGTACGTACAGGACCGCGGTCGGTGCCGATTCACGGGTCGCGGTGTAGAACCAGCGGTCGCCCGGCATCAACGGCGGCCACTGGGCGTCGGCCTGGTTGGCTTCGGGACCGGTGAGCAGCCGGAGGCGGCCTGCCCACTCGGGCGCCGGTCCGGGCCGGACCCGGGGATACTGCGAGACGGCCTGCTCGGGCTTGGCCGGTCCGGTTTGGCGGGCTTCCGCGACCGCCCACGTACCGCTCGCGACGGTCGCGGCCATCATGCCGGCGATCACGGTCCACCGCCGGTGTGCCGAGCCCTGCCTCCAGCCCCGGGTTCCCCACCACAATGCCGCCAGCACGACGGCGCCCAGGACCAGGGGCCGCGCCACCCGGCCGGCGTCCGACACCTCGGCGGCGGTGAGGAGTGTCTTCATGCCGTGCATCGTAGGAAGCGCGGCGCGGCTGCTCCGCAGCGGGTCGGCTCCGGGGCTGGGGGTTAGGGCCTGTGTGATGTCGTGATCAACTGCTGGATTGTGCCCTCTTCGCGGGGTGGAATCCGGTAGGACTGTGATGGTGACGCGCAGGCAACTCACCCATGCCCAGTGGAAATTCATCGAGCCGTACCTGCCGATCGGTAGGTACGGGCCGTACCCGGAGCGGCTGCGGGAGCAGTTCGAGGGTGTGATCTGGCGGTTCCGTTCCAGTGGTCAGTGGCGGGAGATGCCTGTCGAGTTCGGCCCCTGGGCCACCGTGTACGGACGCTTCCGCGTCTGGCGGGACGCCGGTGTCTTCACTGCCCTGCTGGAAGGCATGATCGCCGAGGCAGCCCGGGCGGGAAGGACGGACTTGTCGCTGGTCAGCGTGGACTCCACCACGGTCCGCGCCCATCACGACGCCGCAGGGCTCCGCGTCAGCAAGCACCTCATGAAGGCCCTGGAAGAAGCCGTGGAGGAGCAGGAGGCAGCACGGCAAAAGGGGGCGGCACGGAGGGACAGAACGGACAGGAAGCACGCCGGCGCATCCGGCGCAGACGTAGGCTCCGTTTGAGGGAAGCCTTGCTCGGCAGGTCCCGGGGCGGACTCACGAGCAAGATTCATCTCGCCGCGGACCGCAGGTGTCGTCCGCTCGCACTGGTGTTGACCGCAGGGCAGGCCGGGGACAGCCCGCAATTCATCCCCGTGCTCGAGAAAGTGCGGGTCCGCCTGCCGGTCGGCCGTCCCCGCACGAGGCCCGCCGCGGTCGCCGCGGATAAGGCGTACTCGTCCCGCGGCAACCGCGCCTACCTGCGCAGACGCGGGATCAAGGCCGTCATCCCGGAGAAACGGGACCAGGCCGCCAACCGCAAGAAGAAGGGCGCAGGAGGCGGCCGGCCCCTCAGCCACGACACCGACCTCTACAAGCAACGGAACACCGTCGAGCGTTTGATCAACAAGCTGAAAGCCTGGCGAGGCATCGCCACCCGCTACGACAAAACCCCGGACAGCTACCTCGCCGGACTCCACCTCCGCGCCGCGATGATCTGGATCGACGACCTCCTCAAAGCCGCCGACTGATCACGACATCACACAGGCCCTAGGGCCTGTTGCGAAAGTAGATCTTGTTCGTAGACGATCACTTGCTGTGGGACGTGGTGATCTGACGAATGGCCAGTGGGCCCGGCTTGAGCCGTTGCTGCCGCAGGGCGTCAAGCCGGGTCGTCCGCAGGTGTGGAGGCGGCGGCAGCTGATAGACGGCATACGGCGGCGGACGCGGACCGGCGCCCCATGGCGTGATGTGCCGGAGCGATACGGGCCGTGTGAACGTCGACTCCACCGTCTGCCGGGCCCACCAGCACGCCGCCGGGGCGGCGAATAGGGGGATCTCCAGAAGGAGCCGCCCGGCGGAGTGTCCGTCGAGCCGGCCGACCACGGCCTCGGGCGCTCCTGCGGCGGGCTGACCACCAAGATCCATCTTGCCGTCGAGCAGGGACAGAAGCCGGTGTCAGTGGTGATCACGGCCGGGCAGCGGGGCGACTCACCGCAGTTCAAGCCAGTGCTGGAAGCGATTCGGGTGCCCCGGCTGGGTCTCGGCGAGCCGCGCACGCGGCCGGACCGGGTACGGGCCGACAAGGCGTACGACTCCTACAGCAACCGCTCCTACCCGCGCAGACGCGGGATCAATGCAACGATCCCGGTCCCCGTGGACCGGGTGCGCAACCGGCTCGGGAGCGGATCGCGCGGCGGCCGTCCTCCGAAGTTCGACAAGGACGACTACAAACAGCGACACGCGGTCGAGTGCGGAATCAACCGGCTCAAGCGGCATCGGGCCGTCGCTACGAGGTACGGCAGACCCGCCGTCCGCTTCGAAGCGACCGTGCTGGTCGCAGCCATCGACGAATGGCTCTGACCAGTCCGGTCTGCGGCAGGAAACCCCAAAAAACACGTGGGGAGGATCCGCCTCACCTGCCACCCTGGCACGATGCTGCTCAAACTGACCGGCTCCAGCTGCTCGGGCAAGACCACGCTCGCCAACGCCGTGGGCGAACGACTTGAGAAGGTCGTCGTGCACGACTTCGACGAACTCGGCGTGCCGGAAGGCGCCGACCGTCAATGGCGCAACCGCATGACCGAGATGTGGGTGCGTCGCGCGCTGGAGTACCAGGACCGCGGGCTTGATCTCCTGCTGACCGGCCAGTCCCCGCTCGGGGAAGTCCTGGCGGTGCCTTCGGCACCACTGCTGGACGGCATCGCGGTATGCCTGGTCGATGTGTCCGACGAGATCCGGCGCCGGAGACTCACCCACCGCGACCCCGGCCGGTGGGACCCGCCGGCGGTCGACGCCTTTCTCGGATGGGCCGACTGGCACCGCAAGCACGCGCGGGACCCCCGATACCGACCCGACGTCATCATCAACGACAGCTGGCCGGAGATGGCCTGGCAACACTGGACCGAGTGGACGGCCGACGACCGGCGATGGTCCACCCACCTGATCGACACCACGGACCAGCCCATCACGGACTCCGCAGACCAGGTCACGCAATGGGTCGCCGAACAACGCGAGGCCCTCCGATCCGGCCGCCTCGCACTGTCACGAGGCTGGCCAGACCAGACATCCTCCGAGGCCGACCCCACCTCTTGATCCACTTTCGCAACAGGCCCAGTCGACGGACGCTTCGGCCCCCAGGTGACCTGTGAGAGGATCCGACTCATCGGCCGTGTGCCTTCGCAGCTCGCACTGGAAATGGAAGCCCAGCCCTCCTGCGCCGGCCGGAGAACCTCACCGAGACGGAGCACCTTCGGCTCAAGGCCGTTCTGGTCCACTGCCCTGAGCTGGACGCTCTCAACGGTCACGTCCGGTCCTTCGGGCAGATACTCACGGAGCGCCAGGGCGAACGGTTGCCGCAGTGGCTCGATGCCGTCCGGCGAGACGACCTCCCCGGCCTCCACACACTCGCCGCAGGCATCGCCGCGACCGCGACGCCGTGATCGTCGGCCTCACCCTGCCATGGAGCTCGGGCGTGGTCGAAGGACACGTCAACCGAATCTGGATGCTCAAACGCCAGATGTTCGGCCGCGCCGGCTTTCTCCTCCTCCGCAAGCGCGTCCTGCTCTACTCGTGAACCACAGGTCAGACCGTTGTGGATGGCCAGTTCGATTTCCCCGTCCGAGACCGCCTGATGGGGAGCCAAATGGCCACGGGACCGGTGACGGTCAGTCACCTGGTTCGGGCTCGTCATCCATCTTGTTCGGCGGTTCCCGCGACGGCCGGACCGAGATCGGTGGGGAGGTGGCGTACTGCCAGGGCGACGGCTTCCTCGGCTGTGGCGGCCTCGCCGAGAACGTCATCGGAGAGCGGACGCCTCTGCACACGGAATGGGCTGCCACTGTGCGACGGGACGATGGCCACCTCATCGCGGAACGGGTATCCAGTGCAGGAGCTGAAGCCGAGCGTCCAGTGGCTGGAGAAGACATAGAGCTGTCGCAGCCGTGGTGCTGCATGAGCCGCTTCCACGAGTTCGCCGAACCCTGTGAAATCCGGCTCCTCGGCCGCCTGCTCCCGCATTGTGCGCCACTGCAGCTCCACCACCGCGGCCGGCCCGCGTTCGTGAGCTTCGGCGCGCTTGCCGGAGCGCAGAAACGACAGCTCCGCCCGCAGCTCCCGCAGGCTCCTGCCCTGCCCCCAAGCCGCTCCGGCCCTGACGACATCCGCCAGGTCGGGCGTGGCTCCGGTGATGAGTTCGACTCCGCTACTCCAGCCGGAGACACCGAACCAGCGGCTCTCCGCCCCGATGTGAACGGATAGCGGCTTGCGCTCAGGAACCGACGAGGCGATGCCCGCCGAAACGAGTGGGCCCCGATCGCCGGGTACCACTGTGAGATCGGCACCGAGTTCGGCCGCCAGCTGTTCCAGCGCTGCGGCCAGGCTGCCCGCAGCAGCCAGATCAGGGTAAAGGTCAGAGTCCACCTCCATATTCTGCCGTCGCGATGCCACCAGGAGAACGGCGATCAGACGTCGCAGCGAGGCCGTGGGCACGTGACTCCGACGGTCCGTTGCTCACGGCCTGGGGAGCCGTTGACATCACACTCAGTCAGCCCCCATGGAAAGTGAGCCAGAGCCACGGCACGTTTTGGCCACCGTTCCTCACCGAAGAGGAGCGGAGTACAGCACGTTTCGAATGACGCTCCCCGCCAGCTGGGCGTCGTCGTGGACGGCGGCGCGGCGGAAGGCGTACGCCAACGACCTCGGGCAGCCGTCTTCACTGGTCGCGATACCGGCTCGTTCGAACAGGAGCAAGGCGGACCAGGATCCGGCGCAGTGGCTGCCGGCGGCGCCGGACGCGCTGTGCCGGTACGGGGCGGAGTGGACGGCGATGAAGCTGCGCTGGGGTTGGCCGTCGATGAGGCGCAGCCGGACCGGCTGCTGGACATCGCGGCAGGCTGCGGCGGTATGGACGTGGAGTTCACACCGGCCTCATGGACCGGGCGACAACGGGCTGGGGGCCGGGCGCTCGGGTCAGTGACCCGGCCCGGCTCCTGCTCCGCAACCGCTCCCGCTGCCGAGACCATCGGCGATGGCCGCGCTTTGCAAGCATGCCGCGGCGGCTGCGGTTGCGGCTGCGCTGCGGGGGCGCGATGAGATTGCCAACTGTGGAGGAGCTGTGCCAGGCGGCGCCAGAGGCGGGCATCCGGCCGGAGGCCGTCTATCACCGCCGTCGTGCCGACCATGCGTTCGCCCGCCGCACCGACCAGCACAGAACGGCCCGCTGACCGGGGGCTGGTCGGCGGCACTGCTCGTACGGGGCCGCCCGCGTCCCGGGGCCCCCGGGAGGCCGTTCCGCTTCAGGTCAGGAAGCGTTCCACCGCGGTGCGGGCGCGGGCGTTCGAGGCGGCTGCTTCGGACAGGGCGTCCGCCAGGGCGGCGAGCCAGGCGTCCAGGCCCACCGGGCGCCGGGACAGGACGACGTCCCGCACCTCGTGGCGGATCTCCGCCGTCGTGCGGCCCTCGTGCGTGGCCAGCGAGAACCGCAGGTCCCCCAGCAGGACGCCCACTTCGGCGACCGTCCCCGGGCGCCCGGCCAGCCGCTGCCCGACAGAGCGCCGGCGCACGACCCGTACGGCGCCCGGCGGCAGCGCGTCCGACAGCTTCGCCGTCAGCACGGCCCCGTAGAGGTCCAGGTCGGCACTGTCGCGGCGCAGCGCCGCGGCGAGCAGTTCGACTTCCGCGTCAGCCATCGAGGCCCAGCACCAGGGTCGGCTTTTCGATCACGTGGTCGTCGCGCAGCGGGCGCACCGCCGTCCCGACCGCGAAGAACTCGGTGGTGTGCCCGCCCCAGTTGTGCCCGTGCTGGCGCAGGTCGACCGCCACGATGCCCTCGGCGTCCAGGGCCTCGCCCTCCGCCTTCATGCGGCCCATGGCCAGTCCACGGGCGTCGTACAGCGCCTGGGTGAACGGTTCGATCTCGACGTTGCGGCCGACGGAGCCCAGCGCCTGCGTGAACCGCTGGTGCGCCACGTGGTAGACGCACGACCCCATCACGAGGTCCACGGGGGCGTACCCGGCGCGGACCAGCGTCCAGAAGTCCTGGCCGGAGAGGTTGGAGGTGAACGGCCGGCCCTTGTTGTTCAGCCAGGTCCCGGCGGGTCCCGGGTCCGCGCCGTCCGCCTTGACGGCCGTGCCGACCGCGATGAACTCGGCGACGTCCGAACCGAATTCCTTGAACTCGATGTCGAGCCGCACGCCGACGATCCCGTCCGCGCCCAGTGCGCTCGCCTCCGCCTCCATCCGGCTCATCGCGAGTTCGCGCGCGTGGTACATCGCCTGCGAGAGTTTGGTCAGTTCCTGGTTCTTCGTCCAGCGGCCCAGTTGGATCCCCACGTGGTAGACGGAGGAGCCGAGGACCAGGCCCAGCGGCCGGAAGCCGGCCTCGCGCACGAGCAGGAACTCGTTCACGGTGAGGTCCGAGGTGAAGAAGGCGCCCCGCTCGCCGTCGGACGGGGGCTGCGCGAGCCGTCGCATCGCGTCCTGTGCGGCGGCCTCGGCGGCGGCCGGGGCCGGACCTGTTCGCTCGGTCATGTCAGTACTCCCGCTCCAGTCTCATGAAGGTCAACGGCCCGGGTCCGGCGGGCTGCGCGGAGCGGCCGAACCGGGCGATGGCGGTGCCGACGAACGCCGCCTGCGCGCTGAGGTCGTGCGCGTAGCCGTAGGTGCTAGCGCACTCGTCCTTCCCCAGGGTCAGCTCCGTCCGGCCGACGACGACCCCCTCGCCGCCCGCGGCGGCCGCGTCGCGGGCCAGCCGGGTGCGCGCCTCGTGGCGGGCGCGGTTGACCAGCAGGGTGTAGCCGTCGACCTCCTCGTTCGGGGCGGTCCAGCGGGTCCTGCGGGTGGTGCGCCAGTCGTCGTGGCGGGCGTAGACGGCAAGGCCGAAGGCGAGTCCGGTGGGCACCCAGCCGGAGTGGATCAGCCGGGCGAAGTCCTGGCCGCCGAGGTGGGAGGTGAACGGCAGGCGGGGCCGGATCCGTGAGCGGGCGCGGACGGCGGTGCCCCGTACGGTGCACTCGAGGTCCCCGAACTGCATGTGGTCGAAGTCCAGGCTCACCCCGACGATCCCGTCCCCGCCGAGCGCGCGGCATTCGTCCACCGCGCGGATCAGCGCCCGTTTGCGGGCGGTGTACAGCGCCTTGGCCAGGGGTTCGTAGGTGGAGGCCCAGCGGGAGGGCTTCGGGTGACCGTCGGCGGACGGGGCCGGCCACGCACCGGGGCAGCCCCAGGCGCCCGTGTAGCCGATGGCGAAGACGGTGGTGCCGAGGACGTGCCCGAGCGGGTCGAACCCGGCGGAGGTGACGGCGGCGAGCTCCGGGGCCGACAGGAAGGAGTTCCAGGTACTGGCACCGGTCTGCGCCGGACCGTCGTCGTGCGGGTGTGTCATCGGCCTCCGCGCCATCGCCCTTCCGGCTCTCGGCGCCCGGCTGTGCGGCGGACGCGTGTGCGTGCGTGTCGTCGTGCACGGCACGTCGCGCGGACTGCGGCGCACCGCCGGGCAGTTTATCGGCGTGATCATCCGAAAGGGTGAAGATCGTGAACTTCGGCACGCGGGCGCGGCGGCCCCCCGTCCGGGGCGGGACGGGGGGCCGGGTCATGCGCGGGCGGTGGCTCAGCGTTCCTGGACGAACGTGCCGCCCGTGCGGGACCCCTCGGAGCAGGAACGCTTCTCCGCGGCGGTCATCTGCCGGCTCTTCACCACGACCGCGTTGCTCTTGCCGTCGGTGCCGTTCTGGACCGGGCCGGTGATGGTGTCCTGGAAGTACCAGTAGTAGTGACCCCACTTGGGGCTGTCGTAGTGGGTCTGCCAGGTGCCGGAGACCTTCTGCATCACCTGGGCGCGCGAGATCCAGCCCACTTCGCCGGGCTTGACCGTCATGTTGAGCGAGCTGCTCTCCGAGTGGGAGCTCGACCAACTGTGACTGTAACTCGCGGTTATGCTCAGGTCCACGATGCCCGCGATCTTGCCTCCGGCGGTGACGGAGACGCCCAGGGAGTCGGTGGATCCCACCGTGTCGTCCCACGTCATCGCCTGAGTGGCGTCCGACGTGCTGCAGTTGAAGAGGGAGTTCGACACCTGCCGGAACTCGCCCAGGTACGCCTCCTCGAGCCGGGGCGAGTTGAACGTGCACTTGCCCTCGCCCGAGGCGCAGTCCGCCATGAGCAGCTGCCGTGTGGGCTGGTCGGCGGCCGACGCCGGAAGGGTGGCCGCCGCCGCGACGGCGCAGGCCGCGATCGTCATGGTCAGCGCGCGGGCTGCGTAGCGCCGGACGCGGTTCGTTGTCATCGTGGAGCCTCTCGCCGTACTGGGGGGGGCCGGTGAACCGCCGTACGGCGGCGGCGCATCCCACCACCACCGACCGCACGTTCCCTCACCGCCTGTTGCTCCTGAGATTCTCCGGGCCGGTACGAGGCCGACGGCGTAAATCAGTCACGACGAAGACCGCGTGATCGTCACCGGGGACCTGCCCGGCAGGCCGGCGACGCGCCTGTTGCGGGGAACTGGGACGGTGGTCCGGCCGCCAACATCGGAATCTGGCGCCCCTCCGAGGCCCGCTTCCACCTCCGCAACGACGACGGCACGGTGACCTACCCCAACTGGGGCCAGCCCAGGTGACCCTTGCTCAACCCATGCCCGGCACTCCCACCAGCGGAGTGCCGGGCGGTGCGGACTCCGCTCCCGTGACTGAGCACCCATTTTGCGGGCGGCGCCGCGGGGTCCGATCGGTGCCGGGGTGGCGGCGGAGCGGCTGACAGAGGCTTTGGGGGAGCCGTTGCGGTGCCATCCGCGGGTGACCGCGGCGGCGGTCGGCCACCTCGTGAGAGCCGGTCTCCTCGTCTACCTCGGCGGCGCCCCGGAGTTCCCCGACGCCCACCCGGACCAAGCGGCGGCTCTCGCCCGCCGCCGGGACCTGCCCGCCCTTCTGGACCGGCACCGCAGGATGTGGGAAATGAAACGGAACGCGAAGTCGGACACGGTCGGGCGAATACGGTCCCTGCTTGACGAACCGGAGTGGTACGAATTCGGGCGCAACGACGGTTCCGACATCAACGCGGCGGCCGGGCGGCCGGCTTCGACGCAGACACCTTGATCAAGGGCGCCTCCCTTGGAGAAACGCCGCTCACCGGGGATGACGACCAAGGCGATCAGATCACGATGCGCGTCGGCATCGAACTCTACGAAAAATACGGCGACAGCCTGACCGAGGAACAGCTCCGGCAAGGAATCAACGACACGATGGACCAGATGGAGCCGGCGCAGCGCAACGGAGAGAACGTCCCACAGGTCAGGAACCGCAAGTGACGCGGGGACAGTGGGGCTGCGCGGTCGCCCCCGTGGCCGGTCTGGCTACCGGCGTGCTCGGGTCGTTGTTGCTGGCAGCCGCCTGGCGGGCGTGCGACGTGGGGGTGAACGGCGCCGCCAACGGGCTCGCACTGATCTTCTACGGAGCCCTGCTCGCGATCGCGGCGGGGGTGTGGTGGGGGGTGCTCATCGGGTATGCAGGACGCTGGAACCTCACGGTCGCCCTCCTGGGCAGCGCGGCCGGCGCAGCGGTCATGGTATGGATCTTCGTGGCTCTCCTCCAGGTTCCCAACGGGTACCGCTGCTGACGAGGCTGCATCCGACGCGGTGATGCGCCGAGCACAACGCCAGTCGCGGCTTCCGGCCCGGGTTGGCCGGTGGGGCGTCCCTGTGACGGAGGCGCCCCCGACGGGTAGGCAGGGGAGGGATACGCGCCAGCCCGTGGTCGGCACTTCTGGGTAGGCCTTGGCAATTCCCGCGCGCGTGGTCCCTTCCCCTGGCGCGATCCCAAGAATCCCACCAAACATCCCATCCCGGGACGAAACATCGGACGAAAACGACCTCCAAGCGCGCAGGAACGAAGTCGAAGGGCTGATCAACCGGTTCAATACCTACCGGGCCGTGGCCACACGCTTCGACAGGAGGGCGTACGTCTTTCACGGCACCGTGACCGTTGCCGCTACGTCTTTGGCTCCGCCCCTCACTCGCCGGACAATCCCAGATCGAGGACTGCTCGGGATTCAGGGGTTGAGGATCAGGCTGGCGGCACGGTCGAGAACCTCGGCCCGGGTGCGCCCTTCATGGTCGGCGGCGAGGGAGTGCTGTCCGATCGCCATGCAGAAGGCGATCAGGCTGCGGGACTCGACCTCGTCGGGATCAGCGCAGAAGGTGCCGATCATCTCGCGCAGCAGGGCCATACGCCGGTTGTCCACCCGCCGCAGGCGCTCGGAGACCGCCTGGTCACGCCGGGCCCAGTCGCGGACCGCGAGGTCGATGGGAAGCAGCCGGTCACTGGAGAAGGTCAGCACGCCCGCGCGCCGGATCTTGGTCTTGGGGTCGCCGCCCTCTCGCTCGACCCGCTCGATCACCTCGTCGGTGCTTTCCCGCTCCCAGGTGTCGAGCATCGCTTCCAGCAGAGCGTCGCGGTCGTCGAAGTACCCGTAGAACCCGCCCTTGGTGACGCCGAGCCGCTTCGCCAGCGCCTCGACCCTGACGGCGTCCGGACCGCCGTCGGCCAGCGCCCGCAAGCCTTCCTCCACCCATCTGTCGCGCGGTGTCCGGGGAGTGCTCACGATGTGTCCCACCTCACTCATCCACCGAATATACGCAACCGTACATCCGGTCTAGCCTTACTTATACGCAAGCGTATAACGCCTGCGGCGATCCCGAGCGAAGGAGAGCATCATGAAGATAGGAATGGTGGCGTACCACTATCCGCATCCTGCCCACCGTGATGAGTTCATCTCGCGCGTCCACCAAGTCCGCAAGGTCATGCTGCGCACACCGGGATGTCTCTCGGGTGAGTGCTGGGTGTCCGGCGACGCAGTGATCTCGATCGTGCAGTGGGAGTCCGAGGAAGCACGGATCGCGGCGCTCGCCGCCGTTCAGGAAGCGGGAGTGGACGTCACCTACGACGAGCGGGAATCACGCCCCCGCACGATCGTTGCGCTCGAAGCGGCCTGACCCACTCCACCACCTGCCCGGCCCGTCCGGTGGCGGATCAGGCCGGAGGGGCCGCGGCGGATCGGCGGCGGGCTCCGGTGCTGGGATGTTCAGGAGGGTCTTGCGGGTGATGCGCAGGTTTTCGGTCTCCGCGTCGAGTTCGCCGAGGCGGGCGGTGAGGTCCTCGATGGACGCGCGGAGCTGCCGGGCCTGGGCAGTGCAGACTCGCCGGCGTCTTTGTCCCTGGATGACAGCGCAATTCCCAGGAAGGTGAAGGACGTCTCATGCCGAAGCAGGGCCCCGAAATCCGGGAGCGGAGACGAGTGCGCACCGGAACGTTGCCAAACGTGCCCCGGTGGGCGCGGATTTCGGCCCATCTCGTGCCCATCATCACACTGCCTTCCGGGCTGTGGCGGATCGCTCTGGTCGCGGGGCTCCCGGTGGACAACAACGGCCCCCTTCTCTGGTGGGAACCGGTGTACATCACCTCGCTGACCCTCGTCTCTGAAGGCATCGCGCTGCTGACACTCGGTCTCATCCAGCCGTGGGGTGAGACCGTGCCCCGCTGGATCCCGTTGCTGGGCGGACAGCGGGTCGCCCCATTGGCAGCTGTTGTACCGGCGCTGCTCGGTGCGGCAGCCTTGATCGCAATCACGACCTACGGCGGACTCGTTGCCATCTTCGGCTCCAGCCCCTCCATGGGTTCGCCGGCTAAGGACTGGTTGCTGGCTGTCTGCTACGCACCGCTGTTGGCCTGGGGCCCGTTGGTGGCAGCAGTCGCCATTTCCTACTACCGCCGCCGGCGCGTTCAGGCGTAACAGCCACTTCATAGGGCGGTTCGTGCATGTCCATTTCCGGGTGAGACTGGGGCATGGCTGCTGGTAGCGGTGCTCGGTCGGCTACTGCTTCCTGGTGAAGCTGCCGGCGTCGACCTCGGGTGCTCGGGCAAGTCCGGCGAGCCGGCCCGGGCAGGGATCCGGTCGGCGAGGGCAGTGACGGTCTTCCGGGTGATCGCAAGGTGTTCGAGGTGGGTCTCGGCCTCCCGCAGCCGAACTTGCAGTTCGTCGATCTGGGTGCGGAGGCCGTCGGCCATGGCCCGGGCGGCGTCCTCCTGGATGCCGAGCACGTCCACGGCCAGGCCCCGCTTGCGCCCCGGCACCCGTTTCCCGGCGTCCCGGCCGGTCGTGGCGGCAGGAACTCCGGCAGCCGCGTGGACACTCTGCGTGTCCAGCACCACCAGGGCCGGGTCCTCTAATCGGCGGGCCCCCTCACGGACCTGGCAGCGCAGGAGCTCGTGGATGGCCTGGTCGGTTCCGTCGTCCCGCCAGGCGGCGTAGTAGTAGTACGTCGCACTCTTCTGCGGCAGATCGTGCGGAGATAGGTCCACTGGCAGCCGGTCCGCCCCTGATGGAGGATCGCGTTCACGATCTCCCGCATCTCGTAGGCGCCCTGATGGCCACTGACCGAGCGATGCCGGCCCTTCCACGCCGTGATCACCGGCTCGATCAACGACCACTGCTCGTCCGATAAGTCACTCGGATACGGCTTGCGTTCACTCACCCCCGCCACCCCAACAGGCCGCAGGCGGCGGACCAGAGGATTCCGCCCCCGCCTCATACCATTAGGCGACGACAGAATCACTCAAAGAGTCACGAACCTCTCTCTCAGAAGGTGATGGTCTGTCCCTCACGTTCGGCTTGTCGCGCGGTGTAGGCGACGCCGTGGACTTTGAGGCCATCCGGGTTGAGGAGGGTGATCGTGCCGCCTTGGTTGTCCAGGTGGAATCCGTTGCCGCCCGTGATGGTGAGGGTGGTGCCGGGCTGCAGCAGGCCGACGGGGAGCGGGAGGGTGTGTTGGCTGCGGTCGGCGAGGTGCCAGCCCTGGAGGTTGACCGGCGTGGGGGAGGCGTTGAGCAGGGTGACGGTTTCGGCTGCGGGTGCCGAGCTGGTGGGGTTGACCAGTGCCGCCATGATCCGCAGGGGTTCCTCGCGGTCGCGGGGGCGGGGCGGGGCCGTGTCGATGGGGTGGCCGGTGGTGTCGTCGGTGTGCCAGGCCTGGGACTGGAAGGCAAGGAAGACCCCGACCCAGCGGTTTTCGGCGGGTAGGTGTACGAGCAGGGCGCCGTCCTGCCAGATCCCGTTGTCGGAGCGGAACTTTCCGCTGTTGCCTTGGTTCATGTGGATGTCGTGGACACCGTTGCCGGGCCGGAACCCGAACACCTTGTCGGGAATGTTCGCCTCGGGGCCGAACCGTTGCCCGAACACGTACAGGGTGGCGGTGGGGTCGGCGATGGCCCGCTGCACGTAGTGGTCGAGCAGGTCGGCCAGGTCGTTGTCGGCGCCCTCGAGGTCGGGCGGGAGCAGTCGCATCGAGGCGGGATCGAACAGGTTGCCGCGGATGAAGTCCAGGCTGGCCTTCCCCGGTTGCGATGCCAGAGCCGTCCATCCGCTGCCGGCTGGCGGGAGCAGCTCGGTCACCGGGTGGCGGAAGTCGTCGTCAGCCAGGTACAGCAGCTCCGAGGGTGCTTGCTGGGACTCGACGTTGACGGCGGCCCGGTAGTGGGTGCCGGCGTTGTCGGTGAGGTGGATCTGGTAGTGCGGGGTGTCGCTGGATCCCTCCCGGCGCCGGTCGACTGCGCGGGCGGCCAGGACACCGTATTTTTTCAGTGGCATGGGTCATCCTTCGGATGCGGTGGGAGCGGCACGGCCGGGGTGTGGTCGTGCCGACGGGGGCGGGAAGGGGGACGGCCGGGAGGACTTCGGCGCTTGGCAGGTCCGCCAGATACGGCACCGTGTTTCACGGGTAGCGGAGGGTGGCGAGGCCGGGGGCGTGGTCGGAGGCGGGTTTCTCCCGGCCTGCAGTGGGGTTGCCGCTGACGGAGGCCACAGGGTGTACGGCCCCGGTGGAGGCGTGCTCGACGCGGGCCAGCAGGGCATGGCTGACCTGGATGCTGTGGCCGATGAGTTCTGGTTGGCCGCGTACGCAGCCTCGTCCTCGGGCCTGCAGCGGCCACCGGTCCCGTAGAGGTTGTCCACGTTCCAGTCGCAGATGACCGCCATGTCCCACCCCCGTCGCTCGCGCAGGCAGTCCTGCCGACCGCCGATCCTCCTCACGGATATCCCCCGACCGCGCCTGGGCGGGACACAAAATCGCCCAATGTTCACCCGCCTTGCCCTGCGGCCCCTCTGGGTCGTAGGCGACTCGGCCGCACTTCAGGGTCGACGGGAAGTCCGGCTTGGCCGTCTTCAGCCAGCTCTTGAAAGGTCACCTGGCTGCGTAGGTCGGGAAGCGAGAGCACTTGTCGGTGGGTCCCAGGATCACTCGTCGTCCAGAGGGCGCAGGAATGTTGTTGAGAAGTAAGAGCACCGGAAGTGGTTCGGGCTCTCCTTGATCACGTGCCAAGGCAGTCCGGCCCGTGGCAGGATGACGGCATGCTGATCCGAAAGGCCGATGCCGCGTAGGCGTCCGAAGGGGCTGCGCGCGAAGCGTTGGCGGCCCAGAAGAGGTATTCCGGTTCGCCGGATCCGTCTCATCGGCAGGCTCGATGCCGAGTTCGACCGCCGGACTGTCCCCCTCAGCCCTCACCTCGTGCTGGCAAGCCCGTGGGGCGCGTGTGGGTGGTGGCGTCAGCGCTTCCTGGAGAACTGAGGGGCTGAGGGCCCTCGCTGCTCAGCCGGCCGCCTGCTGCTGTTCGGCGCGGGCGCGGGTGGTGGCGAGCCGGTAGGAGTCGGTGCCGGTCTCGATGATGTTGCCGCCGAAGGTGAGGCGGTCGACGATGGCAGCACAGAGACGTGGGTCGGTGAAGGTCTTGGTCCAGCCGGAGAACGACTCGTTTGAGGCGATGGCCACGCTGTTCTTTTCCTCCCGCTCGGTCAGAACCTGGAAGAGGAGTTCGGCGCCGCGGCGGTCGAGCTCCATGTAGCCGAGCTCGTCGATGCACAAAAGGTCAACGCGGCAGTAGCGGGCGATGGTTTTGGTCAGCTGCTTTTCGTCGGCGGCCTCGACCAGCTCGTTGACCAGCTTGGTCGCGAGGACGTACTTGACCCGGTATCCGGCCATCGCTGCTTCGGTGCCGAGGGCGATCAGAAGGTGGGACTTCCCGGTGCCGGAGTCGCCGATGAGGCAGAGCGGCAGGCTCTTCTTGATCCATTCGCACTTGGCGAGGGTGTGGATCACGGCCGCGTCGATGTTCGGGTTGGCGTCGAAGTCGAACTTGCGGAGGGACTTGTCGCGGGGGAAACCGGCGGCCTTGATGCGGCGTTCGGAGCGGCGGCGGCCCCGGTCGTCGCATTCGGCGAGGAGGAGTTCGGATAGGAAGCCCAGGTAGGACATCTGCTGGCGTTCGGCAGTCGCGGCGAGCTCGGGGAACTGGGACCGGATGGTCGGCAGCCGCAGCATTCGACATGCCTGGTCGACCGCCGCGGTGGCGGGCTGCTCGGTCAGTCCTCCGGAATCCGAGCCAGATGCGTCAAGGCTCCTCCAGGCGTGTGCTCGCCGGTGTCGCAGCCTCGCGAGGGCGGCGATTTTCACCCCCCATTGCGTGAAGGCCACCGCGCTGGACGGCATCCGGGCCGGCTTCACTGTGTGAGTCCTGTTCGATTACACCGCGGGAGTCGCCGCGGAGACCACCCGATCGGCCGTCGATGAGATGAGGCGGGCGGGCGTGCATCTGAGCGGTCAGCCGGTCGTGCTCTCCTGACGCGGCGCGGGGTCGCCCGGGGCAGCGGATCGCGTTGATCCATTCCGGCACCAGGGGGCCCTCGCCGCCTCGGGCTGAAAGCACTGGCGCGTCGCCACAGGGAGAAGCGACAGGCGAGTGCCTGGCCGGGAATCACTCCCCGTCAGGCACTCGCCTGCTTGCGCTCCTTGTCGGTGGATATCCGAGGGCCGAGGGTGCGGGCGGTGGCCCAGTCGTCTTCCTCGACGCGTCGGCCGGTGCCGATGGTGGTGCGGCCTCCGTTGCAGAGGTGGAGGGTGCCGTCGTTGCGGGTGAGGTAGAGGTCGGGGAGGCCGGCGCCGTTGATGTCGGGGGTGCCGCGGAGGAGGGGCCAGGTGGTGCTGTCCCAGCCGGTGGTGCCGTAGGTGAGGCCGCGATGACGCGATGCGGCTCTGCGAGGAGCTGACGCGGGATCCTGACGAGCGCGTCGCCCTGGGGGCTCGCGAGCTGCGTTGGCCGGGTGGCGAGGCGCGCTCGACGTGCGGTGGTGGAGCGGCGGGGCGCGGGCCGGTGGGTCCGCAGGCCTCCGCGGGGGCTGGGCTGGGCTGTTCGTGTGAGGGAGAAACGATGCCCTGGCCCGGCGTGATGGGGACACGCCCGCCGGGCCCGCGACGCTCTTGGCGTTCGGTGTCCGTACTTGCGTTCAGGTTCGACCGTCCTGCCTGTGTCCGGTGGAGGCGGTGGCGGAGGTGCGCGCACGCCCCATCAGCTCCCGGGGGACTCGAGGGCGGGAAAGGATTTTCATGCGCGTTCGCCCCCGTTGATCGCTGCCGCTGTCGTCGTCGCCTCCGCGGGGGCGGCCTTCGCCGGGGTCGCGGTGGCGGCCGATCCGACCGCCACCGCGAAGGCCCCCTACGCCCAGGCCGCCGAGTCGTCAAGGCCGACGGCACCGTCGCCCAGCAGACGAACACCATCGCGTCCGTCCGCAAGACGGCCGTCGGCCGCTACTGCGTGGTCCTGGCCCCGGAGATCGATGCCGCCCACTCCGTTCCGGTGGCCACCGTGGGCAACGGGAGCTTCGGCACGATCCTGGTGGCGCAGAACAACTCCGCCTGCGGCAGTATCTCGCTGTATGTCCTCACGGCCATCGGCAGCGCCTCCCCGGGACCAGCCGTTCTTCCTGGTCGTTCCCTAACCCCGCTCCCGCGCGCGGCGTCCTGGCCGCATGTTCCGCGCCCGGGTACCGCAGAGTGCGGGGCGTCCCGCGGCCCTTGGCGCTGCGGGACGCCGTCGGCGGCTCTTACAGATCGGTGTACGGGGGGGATGACGCGGACGAGGGCGATCAGGTGCAGGCGGGGCAGTGGCAGGGCGTAGAACCAGCCGTCGGCCAGGAGCGGGATGCGGCGGAGGCCGCCGGGCACGCCTCGGCGGGAGCCTTCGCCGACTTCGGTGACGTCGACGCCGACGTCGGCCAGGGCGACGAGCTCGTTGGCCAGACGCTCCACCTCGGACACGAGATGGGCGGGCAGGCCTTTGACCACGTGCTCGGCGTCAGGGTCGTACTCCCACCGCCAGCGGCTCAAGACTCCCCACCATGCGGCAGCCCGGCCTCGGCGGCAGCCTTGTCGAGGATCTGCCCGATCTCCGCGGCGATCGCCTGCGCCTGCGCCAAGTCGGTGACCTCGCCAGCCCGCGCCTCAAGGAAGCGCAGCCGGGCGGCCTGCCGGGGGTGACGTTCGACGGCGACGTGCACGGCCCACTGGCGCAGGAACCTGCGCATGGGCGCGGAACTGACCTCCTGACGCGCGCGGGCCACGGCCTCGGCCCGCTCCGCGTCGAAGGTCGCGACCGCATCCGGGGCGATCCGCGAGAGAGCCGCACGGAGCTCCTCGGCGCGGGCGGCCGGCTGGGGCAGGCCCGGCTGGTGGGCGGGTTCGGGGGCGGTGCTCATGCCGCGTCCTGTTCGGTCTGCTGGCGGCGGTGGGCGGCGGTCAGGGTGGAGACGTGCTGGCGCGACCATCCCACGCGGGCGGCGACCGCGGCAGGTCCGCCGCGCCCGTGTCCCGCGGCGATCCTCCCGGCGGCCTCACCGAGCGCGGAGCGCGCCTGCTCCAGCGCGGCCGCGCACGCTTCCACGTCACGGGCGAGCCGGTCGAGCTCGCCCGTTTCCGTCGCGGTCAGGTCGACGCGGGGCACGGGAGTGGAAGTCGTCATGGAAGCGACCCTGCCCCACCCCGACCGCAAACGCAAGCGCGATTGACAAAAGAGGTGTGTGGCAGACGTCGCCGACGGACACGGTGAAGGACGCCCGCCGCATGGAGGTCATCGCACTGCGCACCGGCTACCGGGCCGCGAACGATGCCGCTGATGAGGGCCCGGAGACGGTGGCGGCAGCCCCCGGGCCGGACGTCGGGCGGACGCGCTCGTTCCTGGCACGGTTGGGAGGCTTCAGCCCCCGCAGCTGACCAAGCGCCGTTCTGGCGTGGGTGCGGTACGCGCCCGCCGGTCCGCCGCTGGTCACTCGCCCGGGCGTAACGGAACAGCCAGGGGTGGAGGGCGCACCCGCTGTGGTGGGCGAGTTCGGCTCCCTGTCCGGCCGGCCTGCGGGGCACAGCCGCGTGGCAGGGGGGGAGTGGCCCACCACGCGGTCCTGTACGCGGGCGCGGGCGCAGTGGCTATGACGACTTCTTGGGGTTCTGGTCCGCTTTCCGTGGAGGTTCACGGATCGTGATGTCAGTGGTGTGTGGTGGGATGGCCGGACTCTGCTGTTGATCTACTGGGAGACCGTCGTGACGTCTTCGTACTCGTCCCTGACTCGTGCCTTGGCCGAGGCTTTGGTCGATGTCCTGTGGTTCATCGAGGGCAGTGAAGACGAGCACATGGATCAGGACGATGCGGTCAAGGTCATGGAGGGCGTCGCCCACGTGGTCAGTACGCTGTCGAGTGATCAGCAGCAGGAGCTGATCGCCCTGCTCGGGGCGATGGCAGCTGCCGAGACCAACCCCGCTCGCCGTGAGTTCCTGGAGGAGTTCCCGGAGGGCTTCGGGCTCGTCGACGATCTGTCCTGAAGGGTCTCGGCTTGCTGTGCAAGGCGGCACCAAACCGTGCCGCGGCGGTTGATCCTCCACCCAGACTCGTCACCATGAACTCGACGATGTTGGATGGGCTGCATGGTGAGACGCAAGAAGGAGAAGAAGAGGCGGCCCGCCTGGGGCGTTCCGAAGGGGATCTTCCTGTTCGCGACGCCGGAAGGCTGGCGCACCAGCGTCCTCACCGAAAGCGGAAATCTTTGCGGACGGCTGGACGTGCCGATCAACACCGACCCGCCAGACGCGCGGGCTGCGGCGGCGGTGATGGTGACGGAACTCGCGCACGACTTCCACGACACCGAGGTGGAAGTGAGCTGGGATCCGCCCCAGGAGCCTTGGTCATGGACCGCCCAAGTCACCCTCGCCGCCGAAAATGAATCATCTTCGCCGGACGCCGAAGGCTAAACAGCAAGTTCAGGAGTAGAGCAGGACCCGCTTGCGGAGGAGTTCGAAGCCTGCGCGGCCGAACATCTGGCGCTTCAGCACCTTGATGCGGTTGACATGGCCTTCGACGACCCCGGAGTTCCACGGCTGCGAGAGTCTGGCAGTGACGGCATCGAGGTCGCGCTCCAGATGCCGGGCGAATCGCTGGAGGCTGGGCAGGTCGGCGGCGGTTGCCGCTCCGATCCATGCCGGCAGTCGATGGCCTTGCAGCTGGGTCAGCATGTGTGCGAAGGAGCGCACGTGCTCGGCAAGTGCGTCGAGTTCAGGACAGTTGGCCAGCACGGCCTTGAGCTGGAGCCGGTCGCTCTCGGCCAGGGCGTCGGGGTGGGTGAGGATCCAGCGGGTGACGGCGCGGGCGGATGGCGGCCGGGGGCCGACCGGCTGGGGCTTGCCGCGTAGGTTCCGGATGACGTAGGCGCGGACGTTGCCGTAGCCGCCCGGGTAGCCCTGTGCCTTGATCTCCTCCCACAGTTTCCGGGCGTTGGTGCAGCCCTCCTGCCATCGCTGGTCGAGGTAGGGCTTGTACTCGTCCAGCTTGGTGGGACGACTTTGCCACTGACCGGTGAACAGTCGCCCCGGCTCGGTGGCGCGGGAGAATCGGAGAACGGTGTTGAGGCCCATGCCGAGCTGCCGGGCGATGGACCGCTTGCTGTGACCGGCGGCCAGCAGCGCGTGGACGGTGGCGTGCTTGGCGCGGGTGCGGTCGGCGAACCGATGGCCCGTTGGCCACGGCGAGGACGCGGGAGACTCCGACACCTGGTTTGGCTCCTGCGGTGACTCAGGTGCGGGCCGGAGGCAGACGCGGTGCCGGTAGACGCATTCCTCGGCGGCTTCGCCGAGGTTTGCCAGAGGTGCCCTCGGTCGGCGACCTGGAGGGCTTGAGGGGCGCCGCGGGTGGCGCCCTCGGCGTAGAAGAAAGGCCCGGTCCCGGCAGATAATCTCGATCCCGGGTCGTTCGGACAGCCAGGCCCGCGAGGGTGTCCGCCTCCCGGTCCGGCAGGTCCACCGGCCGGCGTGTCTCGACGTCGACAAGGAGGGTTGCGTAGATCCGGCCCTTGCGCTGAGCGTATTCGTCGGCGCCGATCACGCGGGGCATGGCGGTGGGTGGATGGGGCAGCGAGGTGATCAGCCTCAGCAGGGTGTTTCGCTGACTCGAAGGCGTCCGGTATTCGGGCGCCGGCCCGTCCCGCGAGCGCGAGACCGACCGAGACGAGCGTCGATCGCAGCCGTTCCGTCCGGCGAGCGAATCGACGGGTGAGGCCGGGCACGATGCAGGGCACGGCCTCGTCGGGCTCTTCCCACCCGATCTCACCGGCCACCACGACGGCGCGGAAGTCTCTCTTACGGTCGCTCTGGAACTGGTGCGGGCCATGCTCCGCGATCAGGGCGCCTGGTGCCGGCTGGAGGTCCGCGCGCTGTGCTGAGAGTCTGGCCCGACCTGGCCCCAGACGTCGGTGCGGTGCTCGCCGTGCTGCCCGAGGAGGGATCCGTAGAGTTCGTCTGGGAGGCACAGGACGGGACGATCAGCCACGCGATCGTCGACGACACCGAGTACCAGCAGCTCGCCGCCCTCGTGGCCGGCGCACGAGCGGCCTGCGCACTGCCCATGTACCTCGACGAACGCCACCCGCTGCTCTGCGCCGCCCTGCCCGACAACGACGGGGTGCTCCGCACCCGATGGTGACCCGGTTCGCGCCGGGTGGCCAGCCGTTGCTGCGCATTGAAGTTGTCCAAACAGGCCAGATGCCGTGCACGGTCACAGTCGTGTGATCCGGCTACCCGACCACACCGTGCGGGCTAGGGTCCGTCTTCAAAAGGTAGTTCGATGCTGGATCATGGTGTCGTGGTACGTCGTCATGAACTGACTCATGCCGAGTGGGAGTTACTGGCTCCGCTGGTGCCGAGTGCCGGCAGGGGCCGGCCTCGGGCGGAGGACCGCCGGGTCATCAACGGGATGGTCTGCAAGATCCGGACCGGGGTTTCCTGGCGTGACCTGCCGGAACGTTACGGCCTGTGGAAAACGGTCCACACCCGCTTCCGCCGCTTCGCCATCAACGGCGTGTTCACCCGGGCTCTGCAGCAGATCCAGGCCCAGGCGGACGCGGCCGGTGACATCGACTGGCTGGTCCAGATCGACTCCACCATCGTCCGCTCCCACCAGCACGCCGCCGCCACCGGCCGAAAAGGGGGAAGCGCTGGGCGGACGAACCGGGCGGCCGATCCCGAGGGCGCCTGACCAGCAAAATCCACCTCGCCTGTGACGTCCGCGGCCGCCCCCTCGCCATCCTGCTGACCCCGGGCCAACGACACGACGACATCTGCGCACGGCCTCTCCTCGAACGCATCCGAGTACCCCGCACCGGCCATGGCCGGCCCCGCTGCCGGCCGGATCACGTGATTGCCGACAAGGCCTACAGCTCGCGCGGCTTCCGCATCTACCTGCGTAAACGCGGTATCGGACACACGGTCCGGGAGTAAGGACGGCCAGAAGCGGCACCGCCGAAACCGAGGCCGAAAGGGCGGCAGGCCGACAGGGCGGCAGGCCGACAGGCCGACAGGCCTCGATCTCGCGATCCACCGACGCCGCGACACTGTCGAACGCTGCTTCAATCAGCTCAAGGGCTTCCGCGGCATCGCCACCCGATACGAGAAGACCGCCCCCTCCTACGAAGCACGGTCACACTCGCGTTAATCCTGCTCTGGGCAAGATCGATTTGGAGACGGACCCTAGCCCGCCGCCGGTCGCCCCTTGCTCCGGCGGGGCGCGGTGGCGCCGCGGATCTCCTCCGTGGCCGCGCGGAAGGCGGGCGCGGCACGGGCGAAGTAGTCGAAGAGCACGGCCTGGTGCTCCGGGGGGTAGAGGCCGATCACAGCGGCGATGTGTCGGCGGGCCGGGCCGACCACGTCCTCGATGCGGTCCAGCGCGTCCGGTACGGGCTCCACGATGACCCGGCGCCGGTCGCCCGGATCGGCGGTCCGGCGGGCGTAGCCGGCCCGTTCGAGGCGGTCGATGAGCCGGGTGGTCGCGCCCGTGGTCAGCCCGGTGCGGGTGGCGAGCTCGCCGGAGGACAGGCCCCCCTCAAGGGTGATGAGGCTGAGGGCGTACCACTCGGAGGTGTGCAGGCCGGCCGCCTCGGCGCTGGCCAGGCCCTGGAGTCCGACGGCGTCCAGGTACCGCCGGAAGACCGCGTGCGCGTCCGCGCCGCCACCTGTTGCCATTTTCGGGATCGCCTCCTAGCTTTATATCTGCACGCATGCAGATACTGTGTTCAGTCAGTATCTGCATCAGTCTAGCCAATTGGGGAGTGGTCCGTCATGCAGTCCGCCAGCGAGTCCGTCGCCTCCGTCCAGGCCGTGCTGAACCGCCTCACCTCCGCCTGGGAACGCCACGACGCCGAGGCCTACGGCGAGCTGTTCACCGAGGACGCCACGTACATCACCTACATCGGCACCTTCTACCAGGGGCGCCGCGACATCGTGGAGAGCCACCGGACCCTCTTCGCCGGCTTCCTCAAGGGCACCCGGCTGGCGGACGAGATCCTCGACGTCCGCTTCTACGGGCCCGGCGTGGCCGTGGTGAACGGCCGCGGGGACACCTACAAGGGCAAGCGCCCGGAGAAGCTCGGCAAGGTCCAGACGTACACGCTGACCCGCGAGAGCGACGGACAGTGGCGGATCGCCGCCTTCCAGAACACCAAGCGCAAGCCGCTGATGGAGGCCGCGTCCTACCGGTTCGCTCCGGGCCTCGTCCCGGCCGCCGGGCGCTGACATGCGCAGCCGCCGACCCGTACCCCCCGCCGACCCGACGACCTTACGGAGAGCCCGCATGACGACCGACCTCGCCACCACCCCTCACCCTGTCCCGAGTACCGCCCCGCGCGACGGAGCCGACACCCAGGCCACCCCGCCCGCGTCACCCCACCGAAGGCGACGCACCCTCAAGCGCGCCCTGATCGCCACCGTGCTCACCCTCGGCCTGACGGCCGGCGGGGGCTACCTGTGGCTCGACTCCACCTCGGACGTCAAGGTCACCGGCACCGCGGAGTGCACCGCCGTCACCCCGGCCGGCACCGGCTTCAGCAACAGCTTCGGCGACCGCGACGCCGTCTGCGGGGTGCTGTCCTCGCTCGCTGCGGCCTGGGGCGCCGCCGACGCCGACGCGTACGGAGCCCTCTTCACGCAGGACGCCACGTACACGACCTACGTCGGCACCCACTACCAGGGTCGCGCCGACATCACAGAGGCCCACCGGGCCCTCTTCGACGGCTTCGTCAAGGGGACGAAGCTGGCCGACTCGATCCTGGGCATCCGCTTCCTCGGCCCCGACGCGGCAGTCGTCACCAGCCGCGGCGACACCTACACGGGCGGGCGGCCTGGAGAGCTGTCGAAGGTCCAGACGTACACGCTGACCCGCGAGAGCGACGGGCAGTGGCGGATCGCCGCCTTCCAGAACACCCAGCGGCAGCCGGTCATGGAGAAGGTCTCCTTCCTGCTGTCTCCCGGCACGGTGCCCGGGGCCGAGAAATGACCGCCCGCGCGGCCCTGGTCACCGGGGCCAGTTCGGGCATCGGCCGGGCCTTCGCCCGCGAACTCGCCTCGGCCGGCTGGACCGTGACCGCCGTGGCCCGGGGCGAGGAGGGGTTGCGCGCCCTCATCGAGGAGCTCGGCCCGGGCCACCGCTACCTGGTCGCAGACCTCTCGACCCCCGAAGGGCAGGGGCTGGTCACCGCCGAGCTGGTCCGACGGCCCGTCGAGCTGCTGGTCAACAACGCCGCCACCGCCCACCACGGCCCCTTCACCGGAACCGGCCCGCAGAACGCACTGGCCGCCATGCGCCTGGGCGGCGACGCCGTCGTCGTACTGGCACACGCCTTCCTCTCCGGGGCCCGGCGCGGAGACGCACTCGTCAACGTCTCCTCCACCCTCGCGCACGCCCCGGCCCCGGGCCTCGCCGTCTACAGCGCCGGCAAGGCCTTCGTGACCGCCTTCTCCGAGGCCCTCTGGTACGAGCAACGCCCCCTAGGCGTCCACGTCATGGCCCTCTGCCCTGGCCCGACCTCCACGGAACGGGAGCCGGAGCCGGAAGCGCAGTCGGAGCCTCAGCCGGAGTCCGGCTCCGAGTCCCGCCGCCACCAGGACGCCCCGGCCGCCATGGTCCTGAGCGCGCGAGCCGTCGTACGCACCGCCCTGCGAGCCCTGGACCGTCGCACCGGCCCCACCGTCGTCCCCGGGAGGGCGAACGCGCTCTTCGTTCTCGCCACCCGCCTCCTGCCGCGCCGCACGCTCCTGGCGATGCTCAGCCGCTAACTGTAAAACTGCCGGACGTTGGTTACACATGGGTCTCCGGTCGTGATGGAGATCTGCCATGCCCCCTTCACCGCAACACCAGCAGGAGCGCCAGGCCCAGCACCGCTTGGCGGTCCTGCGGCACGCCGAGGAGGTCACCGGAAACGTCTCGCAGACGTTGCCGGTACTACGGGATCAGCCGCAACTGCTTCTACCAGTGGCAGCGGCGCTACCAGGAGGAAGGCCTCGAAGGGCTGCGCGACCACTCCAGCGCGCCGCACCATAGCCCGAATGCCACCGACGCCGACATGCGAAAGTTCGTCGCAGGCACCTCGGCACGTCACAGAGGAACCGTCTTACCCGCAGTGGCCCCTTCGTGCGCCGTTGCCACAGTCCGGACACGCCCAGGAGGACCAGTGCAACCGCTCGATCCTCACCTTGATCCCCAAAAAACAGGAGGCCCGGCAGCTCACGCAACCCCATAGGGAAGTCGTGCCGCGACGAAACGATTCCGCACGCCTGCCCCTGCGGTCGCGATCAGCATGGGCAGCGCGGGACTCCGTGCCCATATCCTGAGCCGATGTACGAGACCTCAGCTGCTCTGGCTACCGCCTTGTGGCCGCTCGCCGCATCCGCGGAGACCGACGGGATGCGGGAACTGGCCGACGACGACGGGCTCACCGGGTTCATGCCGCCGGCACTGCCCGACGCGGCCTGGGTGCTCCACTCCATGTACGAACACGAACTCGGTCCCTTCGGCATGTCGTACGTCGAGTACCGGCGGGCCTTCCTGAACAGCAAGAGCGCCGACCCCGAGATCATCCCGGGCCTCGACCCCGCGGAGGTATTCGCCGATCTCTCGGACACCTTCGCCCCGCCCAGAGGCGAACACCCTGGACCACGCTGGCGACGCCTGCGCTGGGCAGAGCTCGCCCGGCGGACCGGAGATCCCGTGGCCGCCGAGGGCCGCCTGCCCTGCCACACGTCCTTCCCTACGCTCCGCAAGCCGGGCGGCTGGCCGGTCGGCATCACCGGTCCGTCCGAGGGCAGCCTGGACCGTGCCGACTGGAACCGGCTGGTCGAGATCCTCACTGAGCACAGCCCTCAGGGCGCGGACACCCGCTGCCTCGCCTACTACACCCCGCTGGGCCAAAGGGCCGAGGACTTCGACAACCTGCACGTTCGGGCCGGCCGGCTCGCGGACGCCAAGGTCTTGTACGACCACCCCGACGAAGAGTGGTGGACCCCGTCCAACCTCTGGGCCCACGACCGGTCCTGGGTCCTGTGCACGGACTACGACCTGTGGGCCACCAAACTTGCCGGCCCGGCCCCACTCGTCGAAGCCCTCCTCGACGACTTGGAGATCGAGGCCGTACGACTGCCTTGGGCCCACTGATTCGACCACCCGACGTGGGAACGACCAGGCCGTGACGAATGGCGCCTGCAGTTGGCCCGCATCGGACTTGAGCTGGCCGATCGCGCTCAGCGTCAGTTACGAGGTTCTGACCGCGCTTCTGCGAAGGTCCGCCCGCCAGTGGCCCTGAGTGCTTTGCCCGACGTGCGTCCTTCGGTGCCCGCGCGCCGGGACCCTCCCACGTGCCCGCGTGCCCACCGGTGGCCGGGGTGAGGTGGGCGTGCCAGGACCGCGGGGGAGTACGGGACGGTGTGGCTTCGCGGGCTGATGGGGGTGGGGTGGGTCAGGGTTCGTGGTCGTAGGCGATGGCGGGGTCGATGGCGTGGGGCCGGTGGTGCGTGGGCCTTGTCGTATCGCCGCCTGTGATGGGGTAGTGCGCGTCGTGGGGGTGGGGCTGGTGTGCGGGTGAGGTGTGGATGGTGAGGAGGGGGGCGGTGTCGGTGAGGTCGAGCAGTCGTGTGAACTGGGGGCGGGGTGCGTGGAGGACGAGGGTTTTGCCGGTGGTGGTGGCGGTGAGGTGGAGGTCGAGGAGGAGGTGTAGGCCGGAGCAGTCGCAGAAGGTCAGGGCTGAGAGGTCGATGTCGAGGCCGGCCGTGCTGGCATCCAGGGCCGCGTTCAGGGCGTCCCGTACCTTGCCGCAGTTGTCCGCGTCGATCTCGCCGCTGATCTCGGCCCGGGTCCGTTGTGGCCCGGGGCGGACGGCGACGGCGACGGTGACCATGGGTGTGTCGGGATCGCGCTCGCGGTCGGAGTAGGTCATGGCCTTCCTCCTTTCAGCGACCGGGCCGGCTCGTGCGGGGCGGACTGCAGGGCATCTGCGAGTGCCGTGCCGTCATGGCCGCGAGGTGCCCGGGGAGGGTTGCGCGGCCGGAGGCCGCGTGGGCTCCAGGTCGGCGAGGAGTCTGATCAGGTGCGTGATCTCGTGGGGTCCTTCGGCGGGGTGGCGGAAGAGGGTGCCGTCGGTGACCTCGTAGTGGTTGCGGCGGCCGTGGCGGGCGCGGGTGAGATACCCGGCGCTCTCCAGATCGGTGATCACGGCACGGACGGCGCGCTCGGTGATCCGGCAGGCCTCGGCCATGTCACGCATCCGTACCTCCGGGTCCCGCAGGAGCATCGCGAGGATCCGGGCGTGGTTGGTGACGAACGTCCAGCTGGTCCGTGACTCCACCGTCTCCATGCCCGCGATTATAGGATCCGGGATACCGGTTTTTCCAGACCTCTATCCATGGTCCACCTCCGCAGCCAGGGCACCGGCCTCCGCGTTCCTGGCGAGCACCACGCCATCAAGGACCAGGGCACCCGCCGCTGGATCGGGTTTCTGCAACACCGCGATGACCGAAGGACCCCTCCACGTGCCAAGGGGCTGTCGGGTGGGCGGCTGCCTGGCCACCTGGGTTCCCCGGCGTGCGCCGCCCGGGGCCGGGAACCGGCAGCCCGCCGGTTCCGGGCGGGTGGAGCGCCGGGCGGGCAGGGAGCACCGCTGCGCTCATGCTCCGGCGGTGCCTGGACTCCCCACGGGCGGCCCGCCGCCGCGCCCACCCGATCAGCAGCGCGTCGTCCAAGCGGACCTCGTCGGTGAGATCACCGGAACTCGGTCCTGCCTTCACCGCGGTAGCTCTCGGAGGCGCGGTGGACGGCTCGTCCCGAGACGTAGGGGACCGGCTGGTCGTGGTTGACGAGGATTGCGATGGCCAGGGCGGCTCCGCCGTCGGCAAGGTCGGTTTCCCAGGTCACTTCGTCGCCCAGAGCGAGGACGTCGGTGAGGAGTTCGAGGAGTTGGGGCTCGTCGTTGGCGACGCGTCGGGGCAGCAGCCGACGGCCGCTTTCGTCGATCGCGACGCAGTGGTGTGGGTCTTGCCTGCGTCGATGCCGGACCAGATCACGGCCATGGCGCCTCCGTGCGGTGGGGTGTGCTGGGTGCCTCCCGACGGACGACCTCGCTGTCGATTCCCTACGGAGCGATCATTCGCAATTCCTCATGGGCAGCCGAGTCGTCGTGGGGCGTCGGGCGGCCAATCGATGCGAGCCACAAGCGGCAGAAGCTCGAAGGCCACACCCGACACCCCTGGGTGGGCCAACCATACGAAGGGCTCGCCCGGTCCCACTGACAACGTAGGGAAGCCTGATGGATGCGAGTTCGTGCCACCGAGGGTTAAGCGCGCTGGTCAGAGGCGTGTCGAGGGTGGGAGCCAGGCCCCGGGTGCTGGGTCTGAGGGGTCCGTCCCGTGAGCGCAGCCGGCACGTTTGCTCGCAGGCCCCCGTTCTGCCGCTTGGTTCTCCAGGTGCCGCGACCTCAGGAGCCATCTACTTCCGGCGTCGCAGTGCGTATGAGACCGCGACGACGGCGACCAGCGGCCCCCACAGCAGCATCGGCACGTAGCACGCATTCATGATCAACGCGGCGATGCCCTGTGGGGCCTCGGAGCCGCCTGCTTCGGCCGGCCAGCTGCCCCAAAACATCTCCGTCGTCAGTGCGGTGACCGCGAGCGCCCCCAGCAGTGCCGGTACAACCGCCGCCCAGGTCCTCACGCGCCTGCCACCCAGGAGTGGGATCCAGCGTGGCACTCTCTCGCCCCAGGGCCTGACCAGGCCGAGAGTCATGAACGCGAGCCCCTCGGTGACAAGTGTCAGCAGCGTGATGTAGGAGGAAGCCTCCAGCCCGGGTTGCCAGTCCTTGGCTAATTGGCCGCTGAAGCCCACCGGGATGCCCACGGCCATGGCCATCCGCCACAGCCCCGCGGGCAGGACGGCCACCGGCACGGCATGCGCCGCCAGGTTCACCCAGCGCGGCACGGCCAAGACCGTGGCTGTGGCCTTGGCCGTGGTGGGCAGTGTGTTCGCGGTATTCATGACAACCTCCGGGGCGGCGTGCGGTTGCCTCCATGCTTCGCCTCGCACCCACGCGACACATCCCCCCACGGTCCTCTCGCCATCAGCCTTGCGGGCGAGCCCGCCCTACTCCTTCGAGGCGACGCTCTGGACATTCAGTCGGCGATCAGACGGGCGCCGAGTCGGGGCTGTCTGGGGTGAAGAGGTCTTTTTTTTGCGTCAACCCGCCAACCTTCGACGGCACACGCTCAAGGTTCGTTTGGCACAGGACAGCCGGGTGTGTGGCGGGTCGCATCGGCGGGGGTTGCGGTGCGAAAGGGGCGGCGGTGTAGCGCGTGCAGGAGTTTGACCAATCAGTGCTCTGACCTGCTGTTCTGTGGGACTTGTGAGGCTGGCAGCTCGGCGTTCCGCAGTGCGGATCACGGGTCCGCCCGGAGGTGTGATCCGTATTTTCGCGTAGGGAGTCATTTGACATGAGCGTGTCAGAGGGCAGGACGGGCGGGGAGTCCGGGCGGGAACCGGCCGGACCCGCCGGGTGCCGGCCCGCGCCGCCGTTGGCTCGGCTGGGTATGTCGGTGTGGCGCAGTCGCGCTCATGCCATTACGGCCGTCAGGAGGCCCGGCCCGCGGTGTCCCTTCGCCTGTACAGGTCACATGCCGCCCCTGCGACTGCTCGTCGCGGATCGCCAGATCAAAGGCGATCTGCTCTGTCGTGGTCATGGTGGTGCCTTCCCTGTCCGTTGATCACGCACCCGCAACGAGCGGACGCGAGCGATCGGTCTAGACGGTGCGGGTGACGGTGACCATGACGGTGACGGGTACGGCCGCGCCGTGCCGGGCCAGGTAGGTGGTGACGGCGGTCCGCACGTCTTCGCGGACCTGCCGGGCGACATCGACGACGCGGCGGTCCGCGTGCAGGACGCACCGCACCTCCACGTGCCAACCGCCGTCCGGAGTGAGTTCGGAGCGGATGCCGGCCGCCTCGTGGTACGGGGTGGTTCCTTCGGCCTGGGACCGGTACACGTGCGACGCTGCCAGAGCCAGCCGGTCGGCGAGCGTGGGCTGGAGCGCGGCCACGCCGGGAGCGTCGAGGGCGGCCCTCGCTGCCGCTCGGTGGATGTTCTCGCGGTGGGAGGTGGCCATTACCGGCTCAGCTCCGCCCTTTCACCAACGGCACACGGGAGGGTTCCAGCACGCCGTCGATCTCCACGTCCACGGTGGTGACGGCGATGCCGAGGACCTGCTCGGCCGCGTGAAGGACGGCTCGGCGTACTCCCTCCGCTCGTCCTCGCAATGGCTGGTCGAGTGTGGCTGCCAACGTTATGGCGACGGCGTGGCTGCCCTCCGCGGGGACCACGCGGCAGCTGGCGGCGCGGACGCCGGGCACCGTGTCGGCAGCCCGGCGCAGGACTTTCGCGACGGCGCTCTCGGAGATGCGCAGGTCGTGATCGGGGTCGTCCAGTAGCAGCATGGTGCCCAGCCGTACCTCGGAGCGGACCGCATTGATGACCCGGGTGGCGAGGCTTTGGCCGTCGGACTGTTCCTCGGCGCGCAGAGCCCTGGTCGCCCGGTCCAGGGCTGTCAGACCTTCGATGGCGTCGCGGCAGTAGGGGCAGTGGCTGCTGTGCGGATCTGGGGCGTCGACCGCGTCGCGGGCCTGCTTCCAGGCGCGGCCGAGGGGGCGTCCGCAGGGCAGCAGCTCGGCGCCGGCCAGATGCTCGGCGTCGGGGCGCAGAGGCGCTTCGGCCCTGGCGGCGCCCACCCTTTCGGGCTCGTCGTCGGAGGTGGGGTGCGGGTCGTCTAGCGCCATGGGCGCATCGCCTCCATCAAAGCGCGTCGTGCGCGAAAGAGTCTGCCGCGCACCGTTTGTTCGCTGCTGCCCACCACGTGGGCGATCTCGTCGTAGTGCAGGCCGTGCAGCTCCCGCAGCACCCAGCACACCCGGAGCTCGGGGCGCAGTCCCAGGAGCGCTTTCGTCAGGGCGGCCGCCGCTGCGTCCGTTTCGGCGACTTGGGGCGGTGAGCTGTCCGCGGCCACGGCAGCGGGTTCGGGGAGGGTGTCCAGGGGCAGCGGGTGGGGCGGGTGGCGCAGCGTGTTGAGGCAGCGGTTCGTCACGATCCGGTACATCCAGGTGCCGAACGAGGCGCTGTGCCGGAATTCCGGCAGCCGTCTCCAGGCGCTGAGGAAGGCTTCCTGGACCGCGTCCTCGGCGTCCGTCCGATTGCCGAGGAGATGCTGGGCGAGGGCGAGCAGCCGGCCGCTGTGGCGGCGGACAAGGATGGCGAAGGCGTCTTCATCCCCTTCCGAGGCCCGGACCGCCAGGGTGCCGTCGTCCAGGGCGTCGGCAAGGGCCTCCTCTGCGGCGACGCCGGCGGACGGCAGCGTTCGCGGCAGCATCGGGGGGCCTGCGCCGCGCGGGGGCTGGGGGCCGATCCGGTTACGCATTCGCCGCTCGCTTCCTACCGAAGACGCCGGTCGCGGCTCGCGTACGTACTCCTCGATGGTAGGCGGTGTGCGCTGCACGAGCCGCGTGAGGAATGCCGGCGCGAGGTGTCCTAAGGAATGAGGGCGCCGTACGGCGCCCGGATGGACCCCCTGGGGAGGTTCTCATGTCGGACACCATCAACCCCGCCGCGGGCGGGAGTGAGTCACCTGCTGCGGGCAGCACCCTCACGGGCCGCACCGGCGCAGGAACGGCCCCCGAGACGCGCGGTCGGACGACCATCGCCGACAGCGTGGTCGAAAAGATCGCAGGAATGGCCACCCGCGAGGTACCGGGCATTCACAGCCTCGGTTCCGGTATCGCCCGCACGCTCGGGGCGGTGAGCGACAAGGTCGCCGGCGGGCGTTCCAGCGTGTCCCGCGGCGTGAAGGTCGAGGTGGGCGAACGGCAGGCCGCCGTGGATCTCGACGTGGTCGTGGAGTACGGCGTCGCCATCGTGGACATCGCCGCCGACGTCCGCACCAGCGTCATCACGGCCGTGGAACGCATGACCGGCCTTGAGGTCGTGGAGGTGAACATCGCGGTCGACGACGTCTACCTGCCCGACGACGAGGACGAGGAGGCGGGGGAGGGGCGCGTTCAGTGATGCTCGCATCCCCCGGACTCGCCGAGCCGAGAAACAACCGACGCGAAATTCAGGTGAGTGAAATGAGCGCAGCAACCGTGGGCCTGCTGGCCGGCATGGCCCTGGGCTTCGCCGCATTCTTCGGCGGCTTCTGGGCGTTCCTGCTCGTGGCGTTCCTGGGCCTGGTGGGCCTGATCATCGGCCGCGTGTTGCAGGGTGACCTGGAGATGTCCGACTTCACGCGTTCCCGGAACCGGCAGTGACCCCGCAACCTGCCCCCGCCCCCTTCCGGGGAGCGCCGGCCCCCTCCCGGCCGGTCCTGTCCATGGCCGAACGCGGGGCCACGGTGATCCCGGACAAGGTGGTGGCCCGCATCGCGGTCCGCGCCGCACAGGAGGCACTGGCCACGCGGACGGACACCTCGGCCGTTCACACGAAACTGGCCGCTCCGCACGCGTCGGTCACGGCCGGCAGCGGCACGGCACGGCTGGGACTGACTCTGGAGATGCCCTACCCGATAGACCTCGCCACTGCCTCCCGTCAGGTGCAGCAGTACGTCACCGAGCGGGTCGCCCATTTGACCGGGATGCGCATCACCGAAGTCACACTCGCCATCGAGCGTCTGGTTCCCGCCGAGGGCCTGGAACATCGACGCGTGGAGTGAACCGGTCCGCATCCCCACGGGAAGGAGAACCCGGCATGGAACGGGACCAAGACCGCCCGGCCGACCGGAGGCAACCCACCGCGACCGACCGCCAGCAGCCCACCGCGACCGACGGGGAGCAGCACACCCCGGACGGCCAGGTCACCTCCCGCACGGTGGGGCAGCCGTCCAAGCAGCCTTCGGCCGGCCCGCAGCACGCTGCCAGGCGCCCGTGGTCCGTGCGCCGCGTACCCGCCGCCCTGACGGCCCTGCTCGTCGCAGCTGCGGCCGGGACCCTCTTGTTCGACATCGTCAGGGTCCGGGCCGGCCGGCCGGCCGCAGCCTGGCGCACGCGCCTTGCCGACGAACTGGCCACCCGACCTCTGGATGACGTCTCGATACGGATCGGCGCCGCCGTCATCGCCGTCCTCGGCCTCTGGCTGGTCGTCCTGGCACTCACCCCCGGCCTGCGTAACCAGCTCCCCCTGAAGACTCCCGACCCCCAGATGCGCGCCGTGCTGGACCGCGACGCCGCGGCCCTCCTGCTGCGGGACGCTGCGATGCGCGTCCCCGGCGTCAGCGCTGCCAGGATCCGTGTCTTCCAGCACCGTGTCCGGGCACGCGCGGACGTGCGTTTCCGCGCCGCCGCTGAGGTAAAGGGCGATCTCGTGGTGGCTCTGCGGGAGGAGCTCGACCGGTTCGCCCTTGCCCGCGCTCCTCGGCTCGCCGTGCAGGTCCGAACCCGACCGAAATGATCTGAAGTGCGCTGAAATACTCCGTCCGCGGACGGCCGCCGGCGAGCCAGCGACAGGAGTGGGATCCCATGGAGAAGAAATCCGCTGTCAACCGAGTCCTGCTGGCCCTGGCAGGCGTCGTTCTGCTCGGCACCGGCCTCCTGATACTGACGGGCAGCTTCGACCTGTACCGGCACTGGCACCTGACACCACCCGACGGCTGGCCCCTGACCGCGCCCGGCGGAGTCCTGCTCGACGACGCCGACCGCACCCGCTGGACGGACGAAGGATGGTGGTGGCCCGCCGTCATCGCCGTCCTGGCCGTCGTCCTCCTGCTCGCCCTCTGGTGGCTGCTGGCGCAATCGCGCCGTACCCGCCCGGGCCACACCCCTGTGGGTGGTCCCCCTGCCGCGGACGGGGTGGAACTGCGTGAGCGTGCCCTCCGCGACGCCCTCGCAGCCGACGCCCGGCACCTGCCCGGCGTCCACCGGGCCCGTGCACGCATGGTCGGCCCGCCCAGCCGGCCCGAAGCCCAACTCGACCTCACCCTCACCCCCGACAGCGAGCTCGGCCCCGTCCTGCGGGCGCTGAGCGATGGCCCGCTTGAACGGGCCCGCCGGTCCACCGGTCGGACGCTTCCCGCGAAGGCGCAGCTCCGGGTGACCCCGCACAAGGCCCACCGCGCCGAGTAGCGCCTCCACCCCGGCCGGACCCGCTGAGGAGGCTGGCTGCGGAACAGCCGTCCGCGTCCGCCGTGCCCTGCCGACGCGGCCGGCGGCCGTAGGCGGCGTGGGACCCGACCCTGGCCGGCCTCGTCGGCCCATCGCCTCGTCCGCCGATCGGCGGCACGCCGTGGCCTTTGAGGTGGCGGTCGCGGAGGGCCTTCCAGGTCTCCATGCGGAGGAGGACATGCTCGACGCGGGCGCGGACCTGCTTATGGGACTTGTTGTGGGCCTGCTTCCGGCCGAGCAGGTCGGAGGCTCTGCCGCCATCGCGCAGGACCGTTGCCGGCAGAAAAGCGACTGAAGATCAAGTCTGTTCTGGCCTCATGCCCGAGTCGGACGGGCTCGCCGGGCGCGTCCGCCCTTCGGGCAGATGTCACCCACCTCCAGGGGGAAACGGCTGTCCGAATGGATCGCGGCAGTTCCGGCCGACGATCTCCCCAGCCCTTACACCGTCGTCAGCGGCCTTGAACGTGACCACACGGCCGTCACCGCCGACCTGTGGGCGTGGAGCGGCGCGATACGGGGCCGGGCGGCGCCTGGCCGGTGGTGGTACGGGTGCCGGTCGATCTGGTCGTGGAGGCGGATGCCGCCGATGCCGCCAGGCAGCTGGCCGATCTGGCTGTGAGGGGGCCGCTGTTCGGAGTGGCCGCGCAGGACGGGCGCGGCGGACCGGGCTGGTTGGTGGTGAGTGCCGTGACGGCCGGCTGCCCGCAGGAGGCGCGGGACAGCCTGAACTCGCTGCTGTGGTTCCGGGCGAAGGACGAGGCGCGCGACCGGGAGGAGCGGGGTGCGCTGCTGGCGGCGGTGGCCCGGCTGGAGGGTGAGCGCGTCGACGATCTCACCGTGGCCGGCACCCGGTACCGCATCGTGCGGGCCGAGGAATACGCCGCCGCGGGTCCGGCCGGCATTGAGGAGCCCTGCCCGACCGATCCGGAGCCGGCCGTCCCCGACTGGACGCGCGGCGCCCGGCGGGCGGAGATCGATGCCGGTCTGGTGCTGGATCCCGACGCGCCGGTCACCCCGATGCAGGCCGCGGAACGGCTGGCGCTGCGCGACCTGTCCTACGCCGGTACCCGCTATCCCGCCACGGTCCTCGCCGACTCGCGGCGCGCCGTGGAGACCCACCCGGACGTCCTGCTCCGGCCCGCCACGTTCACCGTGGTGGAGAAGACCGGCACAGGGTGGAAGCCGGTCAGCGGCCCGCACGTCAGCGCACACGACGCGCGCCGGTCTCTGGACTTCGCCCTGACCCGGGCGTGGCGCCGGCCCTTCCGGGGCTGTCGACGACGGTAATCGCTCGTACTCAGCTTGCCGGGTTGAAGGTTGCCGTTCAGCAGGCGATGACGGGGTATTCCCGGGAGAAGTTCACGCACTGGATTGGGCAGGGCGACAGCTGTGATACCTGCGAGGTCGTGCTGGAGCGGGCGGGCAAGGACGTGAAGCGCGACGCCGCGTGCAAGGCGGTCTCCGGTACCTGGGTCTCCGTCTACGACGGGGTCACGGTCACGGACGCCGCGAAACTCGACATCGATCACATGGTGCCTCTCGCGAATGCCTGGCGTCCGGGGACCGGGTCCTGGACGGCGGAGCGGCGCAAGGAGTTCGCGAACGACCTGACCCGCCCCCAGCTTCTCGCGGTGTCGGCGGCGACGAATCGGGCCAAGGGCGATCAAGGCCCGGAGGATTGGCAGCCCCCGGCCAAGGGCTGCCGGTGCACGTACGCCACCGCGTGGACGAACGTGAAGAGCACCTACCAGCTCACCGTGACCGAAGCGGAGAAGAAGAAGCTGACCGAGATGCTGGAGACGTGCTCATGAGCGACCAACAGCCCGCGGGCACGCCGCAGCCCGACCGCGGTGGCGTCCCGGAGGGAGCGGTTGCGTTGACCGATCACGTGAAGGCGGGGCCGGGCGGGGCGATGACCGATGAGGTCGGCGTCATCACCGGCGACGTCACCCTGACCAGCGAGGCCGGCCCTGACGGCACGGCCTCGGTACGAATCCAGTACACCGGAGCCGAGGAGTGGTACACCCTCACCGGCAGCCCCGCCCCCCTGCCTCCCGAGGGCCTCGCGGCCTTCCACAAGGACGTAGTCGAGGCCGTGCAGGCCGGCGGCGCAGCGGAGGTTCCCGCCGCCACTTCGTGAAAACCCGCCCTCCACGCGGCCGGGCTGCGGCATCGTCGTGTCCAGGCGGCCCCGCACCACGGGCTGCCCGAAGACGGGTCAGGTGAGAGGGCGGGGCTGTGGTGAGTAGGCGCGAGACGTGGACGACGGAGGAGTTCGGCACCTCCCACAGGGGCGCTGTCGAGGCCGTCCTGCCAGACGGCAGCGTCCCGGCCCCGGTGTATTTCGACAGCGGCTCGGGCGGGGGAGGAGTCCCCGTCTCGCAGTGGAGTGTCTACGACGGCCCCTGGGGCATCTCGTCCGCACCCGGCGCACCCGCTGGCGGCCCGCCGACCGTCGGTAGCGCCAGTCCCAGCGGACTGGCGGGGTGGGGTCGCAACTGATCAGCACCGGCGTACGTCAACGCACATGCACTGTCAGCCGTGAACCTTGATCCAGCTCGGAGGAACCGTATGAGCAGCAGCTCGTCTGAAACCGGCACCGGAAGTTCGGGGGCGTCGGGGACGGACTCCACCGGCAGACGCCGGATCCGGTTAGGGGAACTGGCCGCGCTCATATCCGCGGGCGCGGCCGTGGGCGGCGTGGCGCTGGGTTTCCTCGGCCTGCCCACCGTGGTCAACTCTCCCACTGCCCGCACGGTGACCCCGACCATCTACGTCACGCTCAGCCCGTCTCCGCCTGAGCAGTCAGCGGCAACGACGGGGAGCAGTGGTGCCGCCCCGTCCCCCAGTAGTAGCGCCGCAATGCCCACCAGCACAAAGACCCCCCTGCCCAACGCAGTCACTATCGAGAAGCCTACCGACGGCCCGATTTCCCGCTGTATCGACATCTCCGGCCAGGGGCAACCCGCCCAGGGACACCAGCTGTGGATCGGCATGCGCGTCGACAAAGAATTCTTCATCCTCAGACCGGTGAGCCAGGACAGCACGGCCGGTGCGGGCCGCTGGAGCGCCAAGTCCGTGACCGTAGGCTCCGAAGAGGGAACCGGCGCTGACTACAGCATCGCGGTACTGGACGTCACGCCCGACCTGTCCACCACCCTGACCCGCCTCACGGTCGACGGCCAGCCGGACAACCTCTGGCGCATCGCGTTCCCCTCCTACCCCGCCGGAACGGTCATCAAGGTGGAAAGACCCCTCCATCGGAACGCTACCGATCAGGCCGGCTGCTAGGGGCGCTCTCGTAGACCACCGTGGTCGTGGGGCAGTCCTCAGCGAGGCCGAGGAGGGCCTGGACCTCGTTCTCGTCGGCGGCCAGGTCCCAGCGCAGCTTGGTCCCGACCCAGGTCGCGGCATAGGTGCAGTGGTAGGAGCCGTCCGAGGGCAGCCACTCGGCCGGGTTGTTTTTGGCGGGGTGAATGAGAGCCGCTTCGGCGGTGGTTTCGGGAGCCGCGTTGGTCCGTCTGTGCGGGGGACGGAGAGTGGCAGAGGTCCATGATCGGCGGCGGGATTGAGAGCCACCCTGATCGGGTGACGTCTGGCTTGGAGTGTCTGCGGGATCAATGCTGGGTGGACGAGTAGCTTTGCGGTCAGGGTCCTGCCGATCCGTGTCCCTGACAGGCGCGGCGCGGAAGGGCCCGACTTCTTTTTCGGAGACACCGGCCTCGTCGGGCACGGATGATGTCTCGATGAGCCAGAACGAGGTCGACGCGCTGCGGCGGTCCGGATACGACACCGGTCATCCCGAGTTCGCCGAACGCATGGTGTGGGCGCTGAATGACGGACTTCGGGTCCTGGAAGCCCTCCCGCGAGACGATGCGTTCTGGCACGGCTGGGCAAACGGTCACGCCACGATCTACAAGCTCGACGTTTTCACCGCGGAACGGCTGAAGCGCGATCCCGCAGACCGGACCGCGCGGTGGACGCTTGTGGCGCTTGCACTCGCCCGCGGCGCCAACGACGGCGGTCTCTCTCTGCTCGGGCCGGACATTGCCGCCGACCCGACCACCGTGGCAGACGCCTTGGTCATCGCGGACTGGGTCGGTAAGGAGATCGGACTCGATCTCACCCCGGAGTTGCGCGAGGTGTGCGGGTGGGCAGATCGCGACGCGCTGGAATTGCTGGCACGGGCAGAGGCCGGAGAGGCGGCACGGGCCGCGTTGCGCGTTTTGGGACCGGGGGCTCCTCACAGCGAGGGCCCCGGCCGATAGAGGCCACGCCAGGTGGTTGATGCTGTCCTGGACCTTCACCAACGAGCACCTTGGGCAGCCATAACTGACTACCTGCAGGCCGTATTCGACATGCTCGGCCCGGCGGAGAACCGTTACGCCGATCCTGCTGCCTGGCTCCGCCTGGAGCAGGAGATCGGCAGAAGTCTTCCCCCGGACTACAAGGCGATCGTCGATGCGTACGCTCCCGTCCAGCTCAACGGTCACCTCGGCCTCTCGTCCCACCCGGCCTGTGCGTGGCGGAACCTGGGCGAGGCGATCCGGTCGGATGCGGAAGGCTGGAACGAGTGGCGGGCGTGGGAGGACGACGACCTGGAACCCGACGCTGATCCCCGTGTGATCTGCAACCGCCCGGAGATCACCTTCGGCACCCCCGACGGCCTCATCCCGCTTGCCGACACGGACCAGGGAGCGGCCATCTTTGCCCGGACCGGGCAGGCGCCTACGCCGAGGGTGCCCGCCGCGGGGCCCCCGACGCTCTGCAGGTCGCCGACCGGTTCCACCTGTGGCAGGGCCTCGGCCGAGCCGTGGAAACCTGCGTCGCCACCCACCGCGACTGCCTCCGCAACCCATCGCTGCCGGAGGCGCCTCTGGGTTCCGGTCGGCCGCAGGACGACTCGGCGCCCGCCGGCCGACGGGCCGAGCGGAAGAAGGCAGCACACGCCCTGGTCCACGAGCTCCTCGCCCAAGGTCACTCACGCCGGGCGATTGCCCGGCACCTAGGCTGGGGCCTCAACACCGTGCTCAGATAAGCGAACGCCGCATGCTGGCAGGACACCATCCGCGAGAACCGGCCCCGGCCCAGCAGGCTGGACCCCTACAAGCCCTACCTGGAACGACGGTTCGCCGAGGGATGCACCAGCGTCACCCACCTCCACAGCGAACTCGTTGCCGACAACGCACCCGTCACCTACCAGATGGTCCGCGCCCACATCGCCACCCTCCGCGGGGCTCCGGCCGGCGCGCCGCCCCGGCCTCCGACGGTGCGCCAGGTGACCGGCTGGCTCACCCGCCACCCCACCGCGCTGAGCGAGGACAACCGCGCGGGCCTGAAGGATGTCCTGACACGCTGCCCCGAACTGGACACAGCCGCCGGGCATGTCCGCGACTTCGGCGAGATACTCAGCGATCGTCAAGGTGCCAGGCTCCCCGCCTGGATCGACGCAGTCGACGCCAGCCAACTACCTGGCCTCACGCGATTCGCACTCCATCTGCTCCGAGACCTCGATGCCGTGACGGCGGGGCTCACCCTGCATTGGAGCTCCGGCAGCATCGAGGGAGCCGTGAACCGCATCAAGAAGATCAAGCGGCAGCTCTACGGTCGAGCCGGATTCGAACTGCTCCGCAAAATGATCCTGCTGCAGTAGCGCTTCTCTGTGGCTTCTCCGTGTCGCTGGTCGGCGCTCAGGCGGCAGCTACGTCAGGCTTTGGCGCCGGGCATGCCGCTGGTGACGACGATCGTGGCCACGTCGCCGGTCTTGGTGCGGCCCAGCCAGACGACGCCGCCCGATTCGGCCGTGAACATGACCAGATCGGCTTGTTGCGACTCGTCGCGTACCCGCTCGCACCATCCGGGCAGCCGTTCGGTTTCGCGCGGCACCGGATTGCCGTCCTTGAATGCGCGAAACGGTGCGGACAAGGTCGTCCACGCACCTGCGTCGGCGAAGCAGCCGACATTCGCGTCAGAGTAAAACTGGGGTTCCTTGCCTGGCTGAAGCCTGTCGATGTCGTCGCCGATGCCCAGGCCTATCTCCCACGCGATCACAGGGTCGTCGCTGATACACAGGCGCGTCGCGGCACACTCAACGCCATCGAAGTGCTCGCCGAAGAACTCGTACGGGCCCGCCGTCCACGCGATCTCCACCCGGTAGGCGCCCGGGGGAATACTCACCGCCAGCTCCCGCGGGGGCCTCGTCGGCAACCCTTGCTCGTATCTCGAGACGTCGTCGTCGTCGAACGGAGCATCGACGACAAGACGGCCGCTGGGTATGCGCATGGTGGTCACCTCCTCGATCCCTGTCACAACGATGGGCGTTGTCGGATCGTCGTGCACCGTCCCCAGGTGAGCGCCGGGCGTGAAAGCCGTCTCCAGGTACCAGGCGGCCTCAGGCCCAGCTGCCAGCCGCGCGTCCCCGACCCATTTCATGTCTCACCCCTCCTCGCCGCCCGGCCGGGCGGTCAACCGAAACGTACGTGGGCCCGCTGACATCGGCACTTTGCGCATCGTTCCCGAGGGCAGGCTGCCCGACCGATCAACCTGCTGCGCAGCTAGACCAATGGGACAGCGCGGTGGTAGGCCTGGGGAGCTGAACTGAGCTGAGCAGCTCTGAGGCCATGCGAGGACGAGGCGGGGAGATTCAAATCTCTCCATCACGAGCCACATATTCCGAGGGCGGCGGTGGAGGCGGCCGTGCCGCGCACGGCGGTGGCCGGGGCCGTCGAGACGGTGGAGGCCCTCGTGCCCGAGGACGACGGGTCGGCCGAGGCCGCGATGCGCGAGAAGGTCGGCCTGCGCTACAACACCGTGCGCCCGTTCCTGCCCCTGCTGGGCGAGTCGGAGGCGCTGGCCGCGGCCCCGGCCGGGCAGCGCGTCCTGAAGGCGGTGCGCCGACTGCCGGCGCTCTCGCGCCGCCGGGTCAAGGACCGGCCGCTGCTGCCCCGGAGGTCGACGCCGATCTGGTGCCCGCCATGTGGAAGCGGCCGGTGTTCTCCAACACCAAGCTGCCCCAGGGCGCAGTGGACCGGGACGCCTGGTGATACCGCAGTGAGAGACGAGACGTCAGCCCCTACGACACCACGAGTTCAACCTCCTTACGTTGTTGGCGGGTCGATTCCGGTCACTCGTAGGATCGGGAGACCCAGGGGCACTGGGTGTGGCTGACAACCTCATGCCGCGCATGTGGCTTCTACTGATTGGCCGCCCGGTGCCCCGCGACGACTCGGCCACTGATTGGGATACGCGCGAAGAGATCGCTTGGTAAGGACACGCTGGCGAGGTCGTCTGCTGGGACAACTACAGGAACGATCCCGGAGGTGACCGTGCCCGAACCATGGGCCGGAACAGATGCGGGCAAGGCCGAGCATCACTGCACGGTGATCGACACCGACGGCAGGCGCACGCTCTCACGGCGGGTGGCCAATGACGAGACCGCACTGCTCGAATTGATCACCGATGTCCTCGCACTGAGCGAGGGCGAGCCCGTGACCTGGGCGATCGATCTCAATGCCGGCGGAGCCGCCCTGATGATCGCGCTGCTGACCGACAACGGCCAACAGTAGGTGAAAATGAAAAGACGTATGCCCGCACTGCTTGTCGGGCTCGTGATCTCGATGCTCGGCGCGAGCCTGTTACCGGCGTCCGCGGTGGCGCAGCCGAACCCCGGTGCTGCTGGTGGTCAACCAAGCCCCCTTCCGTCACCCAGGACCACGCCTCGGTGCCCGCCGCGAAGCGGGACGACATATTGGGAAAGGGCTGGCGTACGGCCGACGACCGGGCGGTCACCGTTGTCGGCGACGGGTACGGGCTGCATGTCCTGGTCTCCGACAGCGGTAACGGGTACGAGTGGCGTGAGGCGGCCACGCTGCGGGAGGAGGGGCTGGAGGTGGACGCCTGGATAGGCAACGTCTGTGTGACGGGCTCGGGTACACGCGCAGTGGTCGCCTACGCACCACGGGCCTTCACGAATACGCCGGCCCTGTTCGACCGGGGCGCTTTCGCCGCCGTTGCGACCTGGAAACCCAGGCAGTGAAGAAACTGAGCGAAACGGTCTCGCTCGCCTACTTCAACCCCGGCTGCGGCGCGGGGGAAGCGGCGGTACTCACCCAGTCCGCCGACGCAGAAGTGGGGAAGCCCCGACTGCTGCGGCTCGGCGAGGTTCGACGCGGCCGAAGTGGTGCCCCATGGTGGTGAAGAGGTCTTCGAGGTCGCGGTCCCAGGTCTCGGCCTGTTCGATGATCACGACCGGAGGCTTCCCCGCCCCGGAGTGAGCACGTCGCCGCGGGCATCCTTTCGAGGGGTGGGAGGGCAGAACCCGTCCGTGACGCAATCCTGCCCGCTACACTTCCACCGCCCGACGTTTCCCCAGGTCAAGCCACAAAGTCCTGCTGGAGTACTAGGACCGGTCGCCGATACCAGGAGCGTGTTCTTTGAGGAACGCGCCCGCGTGGGCCGCTGCTTCTTCTACGGTCGTGTAAAGCGTCCCACCGGCGACCGTGCCGGATGCTCCATCGGCGCCCTTGCCTGTCCAGCCCCAATCACCGGAAGGCGACTGCACCAGCTCGGCAGTCCCTCCGAACATCGCGAGCGTGCTTTTGCCCGCTGTCGCGGGTGCTGGGCGGCTGACGGCGTCGGGCCACTTCTTGCGTGCGCCCTGCCGGGTGATGCCCCAGACGGCTCCCAACTGCTCATAGCTTGCGCCGTAGGAGCCGGCGGTTGCTGCCGCCCGCCCCGTTAGCCGCCTGACCTCGACATCCACCACCTTCCAAGCAGCCAGGACGGACAGCGCCACCTCGACAGGATTCGCTTCCCACATACGCTCCGCGGACAGCCCGGTCTCTCGGGAGCGGAGGGCCGCGGCTAGGGGATTCAAGGCGTCGTACAGGGCCTTGTCGAGCTCTGCCTGCTCTTCTGGGGTGATCTCAGAGGCCATCATGCGACAACTATAGTTTCCGAAATTATCAATGTAAACAAAAGTTTCCGGACCGCATCGGCTGCACCTCCGTCGCGTCAGAGAGACACGCCCTCGCCCTGCGGAGTGGGTTCCCGGGCAGCCCTTGCGGGCGGCCCGGGAATCGCGGCGTCACCGGGTGGTGGTGCCCCCGGTCCGGTGTCCGGCGGAGGGCCGCGGTTCACCTGTTCGGGTGGTCCGCGGTCCTCGCGTATGCGCAGGCGGTTTGTGCGGTATTAGTCCAATTCACCCTCAAATCAAACCTCTTGATGTCTTTCGGTGTCTCACCTGTCCGCAGCACCTGATGCTGCATGCGGTCGTATTCGTCGAACGGCCGGCTGGGCTCGATCTCCCACAGGGTCAGACCCCGCATCTCCTCCTCGGTCCTGCCCATCACCCGGGTCATGCTCTCGTTGGCGGCCACCAGTCGGCCCTCGCGGTCGTACACCGCCACCGGTACCGGGAGCTGGACGAGTGTGCGGCTCAAGAGTGCTGCCGTCGGGTCGGAGGGGCCGGCGGGGTCCGCCGGAGCCGCCGCGGTCACGAGCCACGAGGTTGCGCGGCCCGCGTCGGTGAGCGGTACCGCCCGGAGCCGCAGCACGATCCGGCTGCCGTCGCGGTGGCGCAGCGCCACCTCGCCGGTGCATGCGCGGAGCCCGGCCAGCTGACGACGGACTGACCGGGGCAGGTCGGCGGCGAGCAGCCCGGCGGCCGCGCGGCCTACGATCCCATCGGGTTCGTATCCCAGCAGGTGCCGAACGCCGCTGCCCGCCGCCGTGATCAGCCCCCGCGCATCGACGACGGCCACCAGGTCCTCCGACGCACCGACCCCTCGGCGGCCCCGGATGCGACGGGCGGGTCGTCCATGGGATCTTCACCCTCATCCTCACTGCTGCTGAGCCGGAGCCGGAGCCCCAGCCCGAGCCGCGCGGCCGACACCCCGACGCGACCCGCCGTCGCAGACCACATGCCTTTGCCCAGAATAGGGCGTACCAGGAGAAAACAGCCTCAGGGATCGCGGGTGGGGGAGGCCGCGCAACTCAGGGCGGAGCAGCGGACCCCGCTGGTCGGAGGGGGCGGAGACGGCCCCTCGCGGGTATCGGCCCCATCCCCTCCCCTTCGAGGAGTGGGCCAGGGGCGCGGCCGCCGTGGCGGTGCACGACCTGCTCAACATGTCCAGCTTGGCCGGAACAGAAGGGGTGCGCCCGCACACGTCCGCGAACCGAACTCCGCCCTCCTCGGCACCGGAGCCCCGGACGTCGTCGGGATCGGCGACTTCCGCCGCCAGGGGATTTGTTCAGGGGCCGCCGTGCCCCACCATGCCGTGCCCCGCCATGCCCCGCCCCGTGATCGGCCCGGCCGCGTTCAGGCGCGAGGACGGATGTCCTCGACGTAGACCTTGATGGAACCCTCGTGGTCCTCCGCGAAGGCGGTAGCCGTTCCGCCCAGCTCCCGCACCCGTTCCATGGTGCGGTCGAAGAAGTCCCTGCCGGACGGCCACAGGCAGGCCAGCAGCAGGTCCTCATGGTAGGCGAGCAACTGCCCGCCTTCGATGCGCAGAGTGACCGGGAACAGGTCTTCCCCGGTACGGCCCGTGAGCTGTCGCCGGGCTCCGGGCACCCACGGAGCCCAGTGCCCGGTGAAAGGCAGGATCCGGCCCGGGTCCAGCGTTCGGACGTGCGCGACGGCCATCCGCTGCAGGTCCTCCCACCAAGGCAGTGCCAGGCGTATCCCGTGGAAGCCGTACATGCGGTTCCGGGAGACGGTGATGACCGGCCCGTGGTCGTCCCTTCTCTCCCGGTACTCCTCCCTGTCGACTTCGTACAGTTCCACATGGGCGTGGCAGCCGACGGGCCGTCCGGTGGCGTGTGCCAGGCCGCGGATGGGACCGCCGAGCGACACCAGGTTGCGGTCGTACATGTATCCGAAGTGCCGTTCGTGGTCGGTGCCGCCGTACGCGGGCGGCGCGGCCACGCTGACGGCCTTCGGGTTGTAGTCGTTGTCGGGGCGGGGCACGAGCTGCACCTTGACGCGCATGACCGCCTCCGGGCCGCCGCCGATGCGCTGGAGGCCGCCCGAGGCCGCCTCGCGGCGGACGAAGGCGTGGAAGGCCTCCTCGGTCGGACCGTCCCAGACCGAGACCTCGACGGCGAACCGTCCGTCCTTGTTCGGCGGGATCAGACAGAGCCCCGATTCCTCGGCGAGGGTGATGGAGTCGTGGTCCGTACCCACGGGGTCCTGCCTTTGCGTCGCGATGGTGGAACAGCCGGCCTGCGCCGAGTCGGCGGCCATGCGAGCCGCGCACGGACACCTGGCCGACGTGACGATAACCTCCGGCCTCGGAACAGCCGGAGCAGGGGTGGGCGTGTGAGCTCCGGCCGGGTCGTGCCGTGGGGGAGTACCCGGGTCTTCGCATGACGGGGGCGCCCGCCGCGTGGGAGACCGGACTGCGCATGGCGGTGGACTTCCGACCGCACTCCCATCACTGGCAGATCATGCGCGAGGTACGTGCTTCGCCGGTCGAGGCCGGATCTGTGGACCTCGGTGATGCCCGAGTGCTGTGTGCAATGACGAGCTGGGGCGACGGCTACTTCCCCGTGGTCGCCGATCGGGACTCGTCGGGTGACCTCCTCGCAGTGCGAGTCTGCTTCTCCTACGACTCCTGAGCTACCGCCCTGGAGCACGGGAGATGGGCACGTAGCGCCGTACCTGGCTGAGCACTTTCAGAGGCGGAGCGCGAGGCTGCGTCAGTCGGGTTCCGGAGCCGGGTGGTCGGGTGCCGGAGGTGGGGCGGCGGCGAGTTCGGCGCTGCGGCGGCGGGTCCACTTGGCGGCCGGGGAGTCGGGCCCCATGGTTTCGGTGAGGGTGGCCAGGAGGGTGGGGGCCGCGTCCTGGGCGGCGTCGACGGGAAGGGTGCGCCAGAGGCTGTAGGCGCGGCGGGCCGCGGCCTCGGTGTCGCGGGAGTCGACACCATGGAGGCGGGCGCGCAGGCGGAGGGTGCGCAGGTACCAGTCCAGCCCGGTGACGGGATCTCCTGTCAGGCCGGCCAGGTAGCCGCGGATCTCCCGGACCTGGATGGTGTCCAGGTGGACCTCACCCCGTGCGGCGGTGATGGCGCTGTCGAGGTCCTCGGTGAGGAGCAGGGCCTCTTCGTGCCGTCCGGCGGCGGCGGTTTCCCGGATCGAGGACAGTTCCTGCTCCACGTCCGGGCAGGCGTCCTCGGCCGCCGTCGGATCGCCGTCCGCGTCCGCGTCCGCGTCTGCGTCGCCATCGACATGGCCGTAGACGGCGACGGCGACGGCGACGGCGACGGCGGGGGAGGGGGCGGCGGATTCCGCGCCGGCCCAGAAGGCCGGGCTGACGACACCCCAGGGGTGGTAGAGCACGGGCTCGTCCAAGGTGCTGCTCCCTGCGGGGATGAGGCTTTCCGTCACCAGTTCACGACCCTCCGGATACCGGTGACCTTGGTCATGTAGTTGGTCGAGTGGCGCCAGCTGTCGTAGCTCACGATGCGGGTCTGGACTCCGGTACGGGGCGATTCGATGATGAAGCCGGTGCCGGCCCCGCCGATGAACATGCCGACGTGTCCCGGGGACGACTCGTTGCCGTCGGATCCGGGGTTGAAGACGAGGTCACCCGGCTTGGGCCGGTCCAGGTCCACGTGGATCGGCAGATAGATCTGGTCCCAGGTCGTGCGGGGGATGGTGATCCCCGCGGCCTTGTACGACTGCTGCATCAACGACGAGCAGTCGCACCAGTGGTCCTCGTCGTTGCCGAGGGCATTGGTGCAGTCCCCGCCCAGGTGGTACCAGCCGCCCTTCTGCTGAAGGGCCCAGGCCACGGCGGTACGGACCTGCGGCGGCGTGTCGGCGGGGAGGGAGAAACCGGACGGGAGGTCCACCGCTCCGCCAGGCGTGGCCTCGGTGTACTTGACCGACTGGGCCATGATCTCCTTGACGTAGTCGTACGTCTGCCCGCCGGCGAAGTACCGGGGCGGGACTCCCCGGTACTCTTCGACCCTGCCCCAGCCCGCGTTGTACCCGGCGAGGGCCAGCTCGATCGCGCTGCCGTTGTAGTCCGGGTGCCGCTTGGCGGTGCCCAGCAGCTCACACATCATCTTCCCCTGTGCGGGGATGGCGTCCTTGGGGTCCATGACGTCGCGGTCGCCGTCGCCGTCGCCGTCCACGCCCTCGGTGGCCCAGGTATCGGGGATGAACTGGCTTATCCCGTAGGCGATCGGTGCCTTGGTGACCGGGTCACGGGAGATCGCGGTGGGATCGAACTTCGACTCGGCCCAGATCTGCGCGGCCAGGATCGCCGGCGGCAGGCCCTGATCGCAGCGGGCGGCCGCGTCGAGGATGAGCTGGGCGTACTCGGGCGGAACTCCGCCCTGGCCGCCGATCTTCAGGCTGCTCGCGGTCGGCCACGAGCCCCCCAGCCCTCCGCCCTGACTTCCGTCCTGGGCGATCAGGGCCACGAGCAGCACCATGCCGAGACCGGCAGCCACCGGTGTGGCGACGGCACCCCCCGCGGCAACGGCAATCCACTTCTTCGACACCACGAAGCAATCCCCCCGGATCCCTGCCCGCGCATGCCCCCGGCGGCCACTTGTTCGTTTGCTGCATCAAAGTGGACGCGAGGTCGTATCGAACAGAACGACCCTCGGGGCAATGTCCGAGATGATGCGTGACACTATGCCATCTCTGCCAACTGCTGAGGTCAACGGACACTCATGTCGAGGTGTCAGAAGTTGCATGTAAGGTTCCTATGCGCTTGATCCACCCTTGTTCGAGCGACAGAAATTGCGTATGCAACTATTTGCTGCGCTTCTGTGGGGGGAATGATGGGGAAACGTACCGATTTTTTGCACGGCTTGCCTGCCGCCGCCCGCCTGATGGTGCCGGTGCTGGCGCCGACGGGCGGGGCCGGCCGGTCGACGCTGGCCTGCCTGCTGGCGGCCGAACTCGCGGCCGTGGGCGAGACGGTGGTGCTCGACACCGCCCCGCGCCTCGCGTCGCCCTGGCCGGGCTGGGTCACCGCGCCCGGCGGAGGGCTCGCCGTGCTTCCGCCGACCGAGCCGGCCTCCGCGGAACGGGTCCGGTCGGCCTGCGCGCCCATGGGCGGCTGGGACGTCCTGACCGACTGCCGGGAGTGGAACGCCCCACCCCTCGACCTGCCGGTGGAGCCCGCCGCCTGGTACCAACTGGCGGCGATCGGCGGGTGGCAGGCGGCCGTGGTCGACACGCCGCACCCGATCACCCACGATCTCCTCGCGGCCCGCTGCGCGGGGACCGAGGGGCAGACGCGGGGCTGGCTGGCACTGCCGTACGCGGTGCCGGTGCTGTGCGCCGCCGCCTCCGCCGACGGTGTGCAGGCCCTGCAGCAGGCCGTCATGGCCATGTCCGCCGAGAGCGTTCCCCTTCACCGCGCCGTCGCGGTGTTCGTCGCCACCGGAGAGGGTCGGCTGCCCTCGGTGGTACGGGCCGCGGCCACGATGCTCTCCGGACGGATGGCCGAGGTCGTCCACCTTCCCTACGACGCGCACCTGCGGGCCAGTGGCCTGCGCACAGGACGCGTCCATTCCCGCACCCGGCAGGCGGCCGCACGGATCGCGTCCGCTGTGCTGGCAGCCGCCCACGATTCCTGGGGCCAACCGCTCCCGCCGGCCCCGCAGCCGGCGGTCCTGCGCCCCGTATGCCCAGTCCCTGTCTAAGAGGTATTTCCCATGAGCAAGATCATCACGTTCACCCTTGCCGACGGCGTCGTCCCGGCTTTCACGCCGAAGGTCCCGGACGAGCTGAACGACGCAGTCGGCACCGTGCTGGGCTGGACCGCCGGAGTCGGCATCGCGATCGCGGTGCTGGGCGGTCTGCTGTCCTGGGCGGCCATCGCCGTCGGACACAACTCCAGCAACGCGCAGCTGGCCGCGCGGGGGAAGACCGGCGTGCTGGCGTCGCTCGTCGGAGCCGGTGGCATCGGTGCGACGTCGGCCCTGGTCCTCATGGCGTACAACCTGTTCGGTAAGAAGTGAGTCAGGGCAAGGACGCGAAGACGCGTCGCGCACGGCTGACGCTGGCCGGCCTGGGGGTGCTCGCGGCCGGAGTCCTGGTCGGCGGCGGGTACGGGGTGGCCGTTCTGCTGGACGACGACGGTGGTGGTACTCCGGCCGCCGGAGCCCCGGCCACGACGGCGCCCCCGGCGCATCCTTCCGGCCCGGCCTCCCCGTCGGGCTCGGGCGAAGTGTCCAAGACGCCGGATACGGGCCCCAAGATGCGGCTCTTCAAGCCGACCGGCCATGCCGACGGCGTGGCCACGGGATTCAAGTACTCGGCAGTCGACGCGGTGAGTGCCGCGGTGTACTGGTGGGAGGAGTACGCCTGGCTCGACGACCAGAAGGCGAGGCAGCAGCTGGAGGCGATGGCCTCCCCGGACGCCGACGGCTACGTCGACCAAGAGGTGTCCAAGGTGAGGAAGCTCCGCGAGCAGGTCGGGCTGCCTTCCTCCGGCGGGACCACGTCCAGTATCACGTTCACCACGACGGTGCAGGCGGTCCATGTGACCTCGCTGCCGGTGGAGGGCGAGAAGCCCGGCGCCGTGGTCGAGGTCTGGATGTCCTACGACCGGTTCGCGACGGGTCCGGACGGGGCGCCGGACAAGGAACCGCTCAAGGACGAGCTCACGAGCGTGATCCTGCGCTGGCAGGGGGACAGGTGGCGGCTGACCAACCAGCCGGGCTACGTCAAGCATTCGCACGTCCCGGTGTCCTATCTGCCGGATTCGCCCTATGCCTGGCGGGACGGGTGGAGGCAGGTGGTCCGTGAGGGCTAGAGCCGCTCGTCACCTCCTGGCGCGCGTCCTGGCGGTCCTGGTCGCCACGCTGCTGTGCAGCCTGGGCGCGCCCTCGATGCCGGCCATGGCCGCGGACGACCCGAACTACTCCAAGGTCGGCCCTCCCGACCCCATTCCGAAGGATTTCCAGAAGAACAGCGGCGGCTATCAGATCGGCCTCGACCAAAAGAATCACTACTGCTACGTCGACCCCGTTCGTGATCAAAAACTCTGCCGGACGGCCAACCCGGGGGAAATCCCGGGTGTCGGCACCGGCGGCGACATCTGCGAAGGGGCCGACGGCACGGGAGCGGCCGAATGTGACGCGGAGGGGCAGAAAGAGTTCGAGCTCAAGGCGCTCAAGAAGTGGCAGGAGGCGAACAAGGCCAACCAGAAGCTCGAAAACTACCCGAAGCTGAATGCCGCCCTCACCAAGTGCGTGAACGAGGGCGGCGTCTTCAAGGCCTGCCGGAATAAATGGGAGCAGGAATTCCCATTGAATCCCACCCTGTCGGACTGGGTTGCCGGAAAAATCTCAAAGTTCGCAAGCGACGCGCTACAGGAGGCTGCCCGGTACATCGGGGAGGGCGTGGTGTGGCTGCTGAACGAGTTCGCCAACCTCTTCAACAAGACCTCCACCATCAAGCTTGATCAGACGGGTATCGGCAAGCCGCTGGGAATCACCATGGCAATCAGTGCGATGGTTGCCGCCTTCCTGATGCTGATCCAGTTTTCCAAAACGGCCATCTCGCAACGAGGGGAGCTTGCCGGTACCGCGGTGGCGGGCTTGGCCAAGTGGGCGGTCATCTCCAGCGTCTACCTGCTCTTCACGCAGCAGGCACTCCTGATCGCGGACAAGCTCTCCGAATGGATGATCACCTTCAGCTTCGGCAGTGAGGGAGGTGCGGCGGAAGCGATGCAGCGCAAGATCGGGACGCTTTTCGCCGCCCTGGCGAGCGGTGGCGGCGCGGCAGCGGTCGGCGGCACGATGGTGGCCACGGGCGAGGCTCTCGCACCGGCTGCCGTCGGAGTGGTCATCGTGGTCGGGGTCATCACCATCGTCGCCATCGCCGCACTCTGGGTCGAAATGCTGATGCGGCAGGCAGGCATCATGATCCTGCTGGTCACGATGCCGATCACCCTGACCGGGGAGATTTCGGATTCCAGTAAGAACTGGTGGCCTACCGCCCGCAACGCCCTGATCTCGCTGGTCCTGATGAAACCCGTAATAGTCCTGATCTTTACGATCGGATTGTTCGCGATGGGTGACAGCACCGGTATCCAGAACGTCATCGTCGGTGTGGTCATCTTCTTGACCGCCTGCTTCTCCTGGCCGGTCCTCGCCAAATTCATCACTTTCACCTCGAACGGCGCCGGTACGTCGATGATGTCCGGCCTGATGAGCTCGATCGGGTCGTCCGCCTCGGCACGGAGCGGCGGCCCCCAGGGTGACGGCGCCGGATCGGTCGGCGGCGGGAGCGGCTACACCAAGGCTCTGGAACGTGAGGGCGGAAGCGACGGCGGCGGCGGTGGCGGCGGGTCCGTGCTGGGCAGCGCCGGGACGAAGGGGTTCGCCGGCGCCATGTCGGCGGCCACCGTCGGACTCCAGCTCGCGGCGGTCGGAAAGGACGCCCTGGAGTCGGGGATGGCCAACACGGCCGCCAACGCGGGCCTGGACAACGGGCAGCCCGGCGGACGGCACGCCGTCGTGGCCCAGCGCACGGGCGAGGGCATCCGCGCAAGGCGGGAGGCGCCCGAGCCGCTGCCCGAGTACCCCGAACACGGTGTGAAGGTGCTTTCGGCGAAGATCCCGAAGGAGCACGAGCTGCCACCGGTCGGCCGTCGGGCCGTACCTCCGCCACAACCTGCACCGCCGTTGTCGGCGCCCAGCGGTACCGATCCTTCCCCGGAGTCGTAGATGAGTCAGAGTCACCCCACCTACGGGGGCTGGCAGTCCGAACGCAGCGGATGGTTCGGACACATGAGCGGCCCCGGGTTCGCCCTGCTCGCAGTGGCGTCCCTGCTCCTGCTCCTGCCCCTCAACCTGGGCTCCTGGACGGCGGCCCTGATCTGCATTCCGGTCAGCCTCCTCCTCGTCGGCCTGGCCTTCGGCCGGGTCATGGGTCTCTCCGCCGACGAATGGATCCTTCTCGCAGTAAGGCACCAAATCGCCGTGGCCACACGCAGAAACATCTTCCACAGCGGGGCGAGCGCCCCCTACAGCAAGGCCACGGGCGAACAGCCCATGGACCTTCCCGGCACGCTGGCCCGACTGCGGATCCTGGAGGCACCGGACGGCCTGGGCGGCCACCTCGGCGTCGTCCACGACCCGGTCGCCGCGACGTACACGGCTGTCGCCCGGGTGACCTACCCGGGCCTGGCCCTGATCGACACCGACCGGCAGACCACGCGCGTTGCCGGGTGGGCCTCGATGCTGCGGACGTACTGCACCGAGGACTCCCCGGTCACGCGGCTGAGCGTGCACCAGCGGGTGCTGCCGGACGACGGTGCCGCCCTGGCGTCCTGGACCGCCCGGCACGTCAGCACGGACGCGCCGGCGGCCGCCGTGACCGCGCTCACCGAGGTGATGGAGGGCGCGGGCCCGTCCGCCTCCGCCCGGGAGACGTACCTGTCGGTGACCCTCTCCGCCGGTCGCGCCCGGCTCGCGATCAAGGGCGCCGGCGGCGGCCAGGCGGGCGCGGCCGCCGTCCTCGTACGCGAACTGCACGCGATGGGGCAGGCCCTGTCCGGCGCGAGCCTGCAGGTGGAGGAGTGGCTGGACCCGCGCGGGGTCGCCCAGACCATCCGCACCGCCTACGACCCGGACGCGCAGGTCATGCTCGCCACCCGCAGGGCGGCCGCCGCCGCGGCCGACTGGACGGGCGTGGAGCCGGGCGTCGACGTCGAGCTCGCCGGCCCCGCGTACGCGGAGACGGGCATGGGCGTCTACCAGCACGACGGCGCCTGGACCGTGTCCTACCAGGTGCGCAGTTGGCCCCAGGCGCAGGTCTACGCGACGTTCCTGCAGCCCCTGCTCCGGCCCCGGGCGAACGCCCGCCGCAGCCTCTCCCTCGTCTACGAACCGCTCGGGCCGCGTCGTGCGCGCTCCGAACTCGCGCGGGAGACGACCAAGCGGAACGCGGCCCGGAAGCTGCGCGCGAAGACCGGCAGGGACGAGAGCGAGGACGAGCGGCGCGCCGAGATGGTCGCGCGCCGGCAGGACGCGGAGCGCGCGGCCGGTGAGGGCGTGGTGCGGATGACGGCGATCCTGTCGGTGACGGTGACGGACGTGGACGAGCTGGAGACCGCCTGCGCGGAGATCCAGGCGGACGCGGGCGCCGCGAACCTGGAACTCCGCCGGATGTGGGGAACACAGGACGTCGGCTTCGTCGCCGGGGCGCTGCCCCTGGGCCAGGGCCTGCCCGACCGGCGGGGTGGCTTCTGATGGCGCTGCTCCGCCGCAAGGCCGCGGACGACACCGTTCTCGCCGACACCGGTCTGCGGGAGGCGGCCGGACTCGCCTCCGTACCCGCGAGCCGGCGGGCCGAGCCACCCAGCCCTCAGGAGCGGCGGCAGGCACAGCTGCTGGAAGACCCCGCGTCGGTCATGCGGGTCGCTCCCAAGAAGGGGTGGAAGGGGCCGTTCGCAGGCCGGGCCGCCTCGCTCCCGCGCCCGGAGGCGGTGCGGGCCACCACCGTCAACGCGGCCGGCGCGTTTCCCTTCCTGCACGCCGCCAGCCTGCCCGCGGTGGGTGCGTACATCGGCCACAACGTGCTGACGACGGCGGCGTTCTCCGCGCACCCCACCGTGTGGGTGAAGCAGGGCCTGGTCACCAACCCGAACGTCATGCTGACCGGCATCCCCGGCTCGGGGAAGAGCGCGCACGTCAAGGCACTCGCCCTGCGGCTGATGGCCTTCGGCCACAAGGCGCTCATCGCCGGAGACGTCAAGGGCGAGTACGCGGCGATGTGCCGCCACCTCGGCGTCGAGCCGGTCCGGCTCGGTCCGGGGCTGCCGGGCCGCCTCAATCCGCTCGACGCAGGGCCGCTCGGGCAGGGCCTCGACGGGATCCGCGACCCCGCTGTGCTCCGGGGCCGGCTGACGGAGATCCACCGGCGCCGCCTGACCCTCCTCAAGGCCCTGCTGGAGCTGCAGCTGCGCAGGACCCTGGAGCCACAGGAGGAGGAGGCCCTCGACGTCGCTGTCCGGGACCTGACCGGGGAGCTGTACGGGACGACGTCCCTGCGCACTCCGACGCTTCCCCTGGTCTACGACAAGCTCCGGGACCCCACGGAGACGATGGCGCGGGAGCTGCGGATCCGGGACGGGGACGTCCAGCGGGCCCGGGAGTCCATGGCCTCCATCCGCTCCGCCCTCGGCATCATGGTCACCGGACACCTGGGCGGGCTCTTCGACGAGGAGACGTCCCTCGGCCTGGACTGGGCGGCTCCGATCCAGAGCGTGGACATCAGCGCCCTCACCCCGTACGGCGACGAAACCGTCGCGATGGTGCTCTCGTGCGTCTCCTCCTGGGCGCAGTCGGCGATCGACCGGCCCGGGCAGGCCCCCCGGATCGTCATCCGTGACGAGTTGTGGCGGCAGATGAGGTCCGGCGGCGCCGCGATGGTCAAGAAGATCGACGCAGACCTGCGCCTCTCCCGGGCCACCGGCACGATCCAGGTCCTGGCCACGCACCGGCTGTCCGACTTCGAGAGCGTCGGCGCGGCCGGGTCCGAAGCGGTGGCCATCGCCCGTGACCTGATCTCCAGCTGCGAAACCCGGATCCAGCTCGCCCAGGACACCCGCCCGCTCGCCTTCACCCGCGAAGCGATCGGTCTGACCTCGGCCGAGTGCGACCTGATCGGCTCCTGGGGGGCGGCCCAGCGCGGCCGGGCCCTGTGGAAGGTGGGCAGGGGCGGCGGCTCTCACGCGGTACAGCTGATCCTCTCCCGCACCGAGATGAAGCTGTTCGAGACCGACGAGCGCATGGTGATCTAGGTACGCACTCGCGGAGCGGCCCACGGCCCCGGCGGACCGCCGTTCGGGGCCCGCACCGTGCTGACCCGGGTCGCCCCGTACGACGGCCGGGGCGCGACCCACCGGCCACAGGGGCGAGGCGGTCGCGCTCCGCCCGGCGGCGGGTCTCGGGCCGGTGTGCCCGGTGACGAACCCGAGGAGCGGGAGAGCACGACCATGACTGGGCAGCTGTACCACTCCTGGGCGCCGTCAGCCCTGCGCTCTGGGCCGAAGACCCCGGCGCCGAAGACCCCGGCGCCGGGGAGCCGGGCCCCGCGGCAGTGGCCGCGCCCCCGCCCGTCGACACCGTCCGCCTCGACGACGCCTCGGCCGCGATCCGCAGTGCGGTCGCCGCCGGCCGGGAGGACGAAGCCGTCCTGCTGGCCGAGGAGCTGGACTCCGCCGTCACGGCCGAGTTCGGCGAACTGCACCTCGACACCATCCAGGTCCGGGAGATCCGCGGCTACCTCGCGATCTCACCGGTCGTCCGGAAGCCGGCCTGGTGTGGTACCTGCACGCCCTCCGCCTGCGCGGCGAGCTCCAGGGCCCCGACGACCCCGGCACCCACCAGGCGGGCCGGCGCGCCTACAGCCTGTGGCGCAGCTTCCCGCCGGCCCGGGCCCTGACGGCGGCGGCCGGCCTGCTGGCCACCGTGAACGACGTACTGGGACCCGCCTCGGACACGGCCCGGCGGACCCACCGCGCCATCGCCGCACTCCCGGCGAAGAACTCCGTGTCCGCGTACCCCACCGGTGCCGGGGGAACGACCGAAGCCGTCACCTCGCAGAGGTGACGGCCTCGGGAGCGGTCCGGCCGATGTCCCCGCTACAACGGGGCATCGAGTTCGGCCGCGCGGCGGTCGAGCTCGGCGGCCGCCGGATGCGCGGCGGGCGCCGTGATCGTCGCGGACACCGACAGGAACGCCTCGAAGGCGTCGTCGGCGCCCGGCGGCGGGGGAAGGACGGGCGGAGCCTCCTGGTGGCGGCCGGTCGCGCACGCGGCCAGTTGGAACCGCGGCGTGAAGGCGTGCAGGGTGTTGATCCAGTCCGCCTCGGCAAGCTCGCGGGCAGGCTCCTGCTCGTCGGCGTACGTACGCGTCCACGCCGCGTACAGGGCCGTCAGGTGCTCCACGACCACCGGGTGCAGGTACCAGCAGTGGGTGATCTGGTTGTGCAGCTCGAACGTCGCGCGCAGCCAGCCGACCCACTCGGCGAGCTCGCGCATCCGCAGACGGCGCTCGGGCGGCTCCATGGCCGACCAGACCCATCGTTGCGGTCCGCTCCGCTGCCCGGCGGGAGGCGCGGCCCACAGGTCGGCGGGATGGATCGGCGGCTCAGACACGGCGGGACTCCTCGGGGGCGGCGGCGGGCGCGGGCGCCTTGGTCAGGTCGACGGCCTCGGCCGGCGGCGTGGGCGCGGGGACTGCCAGCAGCCTCTTGACGTCCCTGTCGCGGAACGTCAGCCGCATCCGGACCTTGACGGGCGGCAGGTTCGTGTACTGGGCGATCGCGGTGAAGTCCGGCAGTTGCTGGAGGGAGTGGACGGGTGCGAGGTCGGTCTCGGTCGAGGACGTGTTGGTGGAGCGCTCGCCCCGGGACAGGCCGTGGGAGGTTTTCAGCACCTCGGTGCGCCCGTACAGGCCGGAGAAGTACCTCAGCGTCTCCAGGTCCCCGCAGCCGGGAAGCAGCATCCTCAGCCCGGACGCCGAGAGCACCGTGTTGGCCTTCTGCACGCCGAGCCGGTCGCGGAGCTGGGACAGGTCGTGCCACACGGTCAGCACGGTGATCCCCATGCCGCGGCCGGTGGTGAGGATGTTCGGCAGCCGCGGGTAGCGCAGCATGTTGCCGGCCTCGTCGACGAGGACCCCGACACCCGGGTCGAGCGTCTTGCCTGTGGCGTTGTAGCGGGCCTCGGCGCCGTGGATGGCGGAGGCGATGAGCGAGGTGAGCAGCGGGGCGAACCGGTCGGCGTCGGCTTCGGAGGCGATGAGGCAGATGGTGCCGGTCCGGTCGAGCCACTGCTCGGCGGTGAAGTCGGAGGACGCGCAGGTTTCCCGTACCTCTTCGTCGGCGTAGACGCGGGCCAGGACGTTGAGGCTGAACTGGATGGAGCCGACTCCGTCCTCGTGCAGGCGCAGCCAGGGGGAGGCGTAGTCGTCGGCGACCTCGGCGTAGCCGTGCTGGAGGAGTACGGCACGGACGTGGTCGACGGCGTCCTTGCCGAGCGAGAGCCAGCGGCGCATGCCGTTGATGCCGGTGCCGGAGAGGTTCGCGGCGAGCAGAACGCCCTTGAGGACGTTCTTGGCCTGGTCGATCCAGGGTGCGGCCCGCTGGTCGTCACCGGAGGCGGACGCCTCGGCCATCCAGGAGGCCATGCGGTCGGCGGCCTTTGCGTCGGTGCAGTAGTCGACCGGGGACCAGTGGTCGGTGGCGCGGCCGGGGATGCCGGCCGGAGCGATGACCCAGACCGGTCCGAACGCGCGGCGGCGGGCATAGATGACGTCCAGGTCGGCGGCCTTGGTGGTCGTGACGACCAGCGGGCCCTGCCACTCGGCCGCGTTGGGCAGGACCAGTCCGGTCGTCTTCGACGAGCCGGGCACGCCGAACACGGTGGCGGAGATGTTGGGCTGCGCGGCCAGGATCTTCTTGGTGCGCATGCCGCGGCCGGCCGTGATCCGGTTGGCCCGCTTCAACGGGTCCGCGGGTGCGGCCAGTCGGCGCTCGATGGCGGGGCCGCCCCACTGCGCGCCGCCCGTGCTGCCGCGCGAGCCGAACAGCCTGAGGATCCTGAGGAACACCAGAAAGGGGACCAGGACCAGAACCACCATCAGGGCGTAGAACAGCCAGCTCGGCGGAGCCGGCTGGTATACGCCGGCCGGTCCCTTGACCAGCGCCGACAGCGCGGTCGTGGGCAGGTCCTCGGTGGCACGGGCCCAACCGCGGCCCGACAGGAAGGAGGCCAGCGGCCCCGCGAGCAGACTGGCCCCACCGACCACCGCCACGGCGCCGATCCCGTACAGGGCGAGCACGGAGTTGTCGTCGAGTCCGGCGGTTGCCGATGTCCTGTGTTCGGCCACGCGGGCCACCATCCTCTTCTTCGTCTTCTGCGGACTCCTCCGGGCGGCGGGTGCACCGGAGGGGGCGACGTCCGGCCCCGCCCCGGCCGCGACGGGCGGCGCGGGCCTCAATTGGCCCTGGCCGAGGCCCTGTAGCCCGCTGCGAGGGTATCGGCCGGGGCCGCAACCCGATGCGGGCAGGGTCCGGGCGCCGGGCCGTTTCCCGCGCACGAGATCCTCGACCGCGTGCTCGTGGCACGCGCCGCCGACCTGCTGCTTTGCCCCCTGCAACCGCTACCCGCTGCGCCACGGCCGCCGCCACCGGTGCTCCACCCGCCGCGGAGACCGCGCCCGCGTCGCCCGTGCCGGGCGCACCCGGGCGGAACCGGACTGACGAACCTGGTGCCGGCCGGGGGAGCCGCCCTTCGGCCACGCCTGCGCCGACACACCACCGCCGAGCGGCAGCGTCGGCCGAGTTTTCGGTGACGGTGCCGGTGAACACGGCGGTGGCCTGCGGCGTCACCAGGGCCGGGGCGGTGGTGCCGGAGGAGGGGATGACCTCCGTGGCGGTGTGCGCGTCGCGGTACCGGGACGGCCGATCCGGATACCGCCGGCCCGGCCGGACCTGCCGGGCACGCCGCCCGCGGATCCCGGAGGCGTCCGATGGCCTCGGCGGCGGGCTCGGGGCCTGCGTCGAAGGCCGCTCCCCGACGGAGCGGCAGCGACCTTCGGCCTCGCGGGAGGGCTCTCAGCCCAGCGGGGGGCTGAGGTGGTCGATGCCGGCCAGGACGTCCCTGTCCAGTTTCAGGGCGGCGGTGAGGTCCTTGAGTGTGAACCGTGACGGGTCCTTCTCGTACTTCTCCCGCCCGAGATTGGAGGTGAACAGGTCCCGCGGGATCCGGTCGGCGCCCTCCGGGAGGAACTTGATGACCTCCTCCAGGGCCGCGGCTCCGTACGCGACGCTCGGACGGATTTCGCGCTGCTCGGCGGGCGGGGTGTTCAACAGCCGCAGGCTGGACTCGGTCGAGAGCCGTTCGCTGACCCACAGGAACTCCCCCGGATCGATGATCCGCGACGGCTCGGGGCCGCCGAAGGCCGGGGGCGCGACCGGCCGGTCGTCGGAGAACACGAACTCGAACACGCGCGTACTGCCGCACTCCGGGCAGGCGCCCTCGTACACGCTGACCAGGACGCCCTCGTGGTCCTCCACGCGGTGCTCCCGGTCGAACCGGTTCGCACCGCACCCACAGGGATGCAGATCCATGTACAGGTGCGATTCCTGCGCCGAACGAGTGATCAACATGGCATGATCATACCGGAATCGGCAGGTCAAACGGGGGGATCAGTGGACCTGAGCACCGGGGAAGGGCGGCTGCTCGCCGCAGCCGAAGCAGCGATGCCCGCGGTCCTGAGGGACCTCTACTCCGCACAGCTGCGAGGCGGAACCCTCACCGAACAGGACAGCCGGCGCTTCTTCCTCCTGAGCGACCCGGCCGGCAAGCCCATCGAGCTGCGCCTGGACACCGCGGCGCTGCCGCAGCAGCTGGCGTCCCGCACCTTCACCAACACCACGACCGACCGGTACGTCGTCCAGCTCGCGGACACGCTGCGGCAGGAACAGACCGGGCAGCTGCTGGCCCGCGAGCTGGGGGAACTGCTCGCCGTGCGGGAACGGGCCGCGGTGGGCGGGCGAGCCCCGCTGGAGAACCTGCTGGCCGCGGGTACCGCACTGCCCGCGCATCTCGAACTGTCGGAGGCGGACCGCGGCCGGGTGGGCGAGTTCGACTACCTGGCGCACAGGATGGCCGACGCCGGGCTCACCGCCCCCGAGCGCCAGGAGGCCCGCGACCGGTTCTCCCTCCTCGTCGACGAGTCCGGGCTCAGGCCGGACCCGGCGGCGGACGACACGTACAGCCGTATCGCCGAGCAGCAAGCGGCCACGGCACGCCTGAGGTTCGTCCGTCCGTACCTGCAGGGGGACGCGCGTCACGCGATGGACGTGCTCGCCGTACCCGTCGATCGGCTCGACCCGGCCGACGCACAGGCGCTGCGGGACGCCCGGGCCGCCCGGGCCGCCCGCGCACAGACCCCGCCGGCGGCCGCCCTGGGCGAGTACCCCATGCCCGGCCTCCGCCCCGACGGCACACCCGTCCCCCGCGAGGAACTGGACCAGGCGGCCGCCGAAGCCGCCCGGCAGCGCACCGAACTCAGCACCCGCACGCTCGCCGAGCTCCGCGCCCGGCAGGCGGCCCTTCCCGAGGGCCGCCACCCCCGGTTCGAGATCATGATCGGCGGCGGTGCCGCGCTCGCCGGGCGCGACCCCGGCGCCCTGCTAGTGGACGCCCGCGGCCGCTGGCACGTCGACCCCATCGTCGCGATCGTCCAGTCCGCCGACCAGGTCCGCCACCTCCGCCAGAGCGGCATGGGCGACCCCTACCAGTTCGCCGGCCCGAAGGACCGGGTCCCCCTCGCCGCGCTCCAGCTCTGGGAGGACACCGCCGCCGCACGCGGCCCCGTCATCGACGGACGGGCCGAGCTGAGCATCGGCGCGGAGGGCCGCCTCATCGCCGAGATCATCCCGGCCGACGGCTCCCCGCCGGTGAAGGTCGAGGTCCAGGGCACCCCACTGGTCGCCACCGGCATCCCGCCCGAAATCATCCCTGGCGCCGACCGCCGGGTGCCGACGGCAAGCGAAGCGGCCGACGTCCTCACCGAAGCCCTCACGGCCGCCGGCACCCCCGAAGCCGAGGCGGCCCGCGACCGCCTCCTCACGCTCCCCGACGGCGAAGGCCGGGCTGCGGCGAGCCTCGGACTGCTCGCCGACCCGCACGTCTACGAAGCCCTGGACGCCTCGCGGGACCCGCGCGTCGCGGGCGCGACCGAGACCCTCCGGGCCACCGCGGCCTGGGAGCAGGCCTGCGCCCTCGCGCCCGGCCGCGTCCTGATGGGCGACGAGATCGGCGACGGCGACTACGACCCGACCGTCGCCAAGGACTGGGTGATCGCGGGCGTCGGCGGCGCCGCCATCGCCAACGCGGAGATCATCCTCCAGTCCGACCCCGAAGCCAGGGTCTTCATGGTCGGCAAGGACGCGCCCTTCGTCCTGCACAACGACGCCCAGTACACCGCCCTGCGCCGCGCGCACGACGCCGAGTACGGCGGCGACGGCCGTCTCGTGACGCACGGCGGTCGCTACCTCGGGGCCGTCGGTACGGTGACCGCGCCCGACGGCCGGGTCCGCCTCGAAGCACTCGACAACGAGGGCCGTTCCCTCGGCATCGAGGGCGACGCGTACGTGGCCTGCCTCGGCCGCGTCTCCCGCCTCCCGCAGGCGCTCGACTCCATGGAGTCCACCGTCCGCACGGCCGGCGGTACGGTGCGGGGCGAGCTGGTCTTCGACGACCACCGCCAGTACCTCGGTTACCGGCTGGAGCTCGAAGCGGACGGCCGCCGGCACACCGTCGACGTGACCGGCGCCGCCTCCCGGATGCTCCCCGGGAACGTCTTCGACGGCGAGGACATGAGGCGCCTGGCCGCCTTCGACGCCAAGGTGGCCCCGCCGGAGAGCGGCAACGTCTCCGCCGGCTTCATGGCCACGGCCCTCCAGGGCTCCCAGCTCGCCCGCCACCGTGAGGCCCACCGGCCCCCGGACGACGACGGCCGGGGCCTCACCGGCCGCACCCCCGAGCAGCCCGGCCCCCAGGGCCCTCCCCGGCGCCACGACGAGCCCGCGGCTCCGTCCCCGTACGCCACGGCCCGGGAAGCGGTCCGGGCCGGCGAGGACGTGACCCGCTCCTTCCGGACCTGGATAGAGAGCGACATGGGCCGGGAACTGGCGGGCTCGGACCACCCCCGCATTCGTGCCCTGCGCGAGGCCTGGAGGCAACTGCCCCCGCACGACCTCCCCGAGGGCCCCGGCCGTGCGGCGCAGCCGTACGGGGCGGTGGCCGAGCGGGCCGGCGCCGCGGTCACGGCCGCTGTCACCTCGGGCCGTTTCGCCCCCGAGGACGTGACGGCCCTGAACACGATGGCCCGCGCGGCCCAGACCCACGCGGCGCGCCTGTCGGCAACCCAGCCCGGCCCCCCGCCGGCCCCCGGGGCGGCGGCCCCGACACCCGGCGTCGCGATCCCGGCCCCCGCCCCGGCCCGTGGGGCGCGCCTGGCGACGTGAGGGGCGATCCGGGGCCGTCGGGCGGGCCATGGCGGCCGGGCCGCGGAGTGCGCTTCACCCGCTGAACCCCTGCTCCTCCGCACCGCCCCCGTGGTCGAGGAACAGGTCCCGTACCCGCAGCACCGCCCCGGGGGCGAGCAGCGCCAGTACGGGCAGCGCGTGGTACCAGCCGTGGTCCGCGGTCAGGGCGTCCCGGGCGAAGGCCCGGGCGGCGCGGATGCCGGCGGGGCCGGGGGCCGCCCCCGGCCCCGCTGCCTCCGCCAGGGAACGGTGTACGGGAAGGTACGGGTACCGCGGAGGTTCGGCGCCCCCGGTCGGCAGGTGCGCGGGCAGCCCGGCCAGCAGTCCCGCCACGACGGCGCAGGCCTCCGCCCGCAGGGAGGGAACCATGCGGTCCACTGCCTCCCGAGCGCCGTCGAGGTCGCCCAGCGCGGCCCGGACGAGGGCGAACCCGGCGAAGGCGGCGAGGTCGGGGTCGACCCGCCCCGCGTACCGCTGCGCACGGTCCAGCCGGTCGAGGACCGCGGCACGCCGATCCGTCGTGCGGTCCGCCTCCAGCAGGGCGAGGGTGAGGTCGTTGTCGGGCAGCCAACGCGAGGCGGGCTCCGACGTCGGCGGGTCCGTCTCGCGCACGGCCCGCAGGAGCCGCTCCCGGCAGCCGGGCACGGAGGCCGGGGCCGCCGTCAGCAGCTCGCCGAGCCACGGCAGAAGGTCGGCACGGCCGGGCCCGAGGGCGGCTGCCCGTGCGGTGAGCCGCTCCCGCTCCGCGTCGATCCTCCGGCTGACCTCGTTCGGCAGGTGGATGCCCAGCCCGGCCGGCACCGCGAGCCGGCGGCGACGGTACGGAGCCTGGGCGAGGAGAAGCCGCTCAGTGGGTGTGACGGCCCTCTCCAGCATCTCCGCCGCTCCCCGGCCGTCGCCCGTGTGGGCCAGCGCCCGGGCGGCGAGGGCCCTGGCGTCCCCCGCCCCAACGGAGACGGGCAGGGCACGCGCGGCCGACGCGGCGGCGCGCGCCAGGCGTGCGGCGGAGCCGGGCCGCCCGGTCGCCGAGCGGACGAGCGAGGCGAAGGCGTAGGACGTGGTCCGCTCCACCGGATCCCGGAGCGCGGAGGCGAGCGCACGGACGTCGGCGTCCAGGTTGTCGCCCACACGGTACGTACGCCTGCCCATCGGCTGCCCCGGCTCATCTCCGCCCGCTTCCACGGGCCGGGCCGCGGCGAGCGCACCGGCCAGGAACACCGGCCAGCGCACCCGGCCCGAACCGCCGGGATCACCTCCCCGCGCATGCCGGTGCAGCGCCTCATCCAGCAGTTCCCGCGCTTCCGGCCCCCTGCCCCGCTCGGCCCGGGCGAGTGCCTCATGTGCCAGTGCCTCGACGGCGGGATCGTCGTGGTCCGCGTCATTGGCGAGGTCGAATCCGGTGTCGACGGGACCGGCGAGGAGCTCCGGCGGCACATCCTCCAGAAGCCGCTCGGCCAGGTGCTCGTTCCCGGTGTCCCGCAGGGCCCGGACCACCCGTTCGAGGACGTACGGGAACCACCCGTCATCGGGGACGCCCTCGTCCGCACGGAGCATGGCGGTGACCCCGGCGCGGGCCCGCTCCGCGAAGGCGGATGCCTCGGCGGGTCTGGCCGTGGCCAGGGCGGAGACGGCGATGGCGAGTTGCTCCGCCCGGGCTTCGGAAGAGAGCATCTGCCGCGCGATCCGCTCGTACATCCTCTCGGCCCGGTCCGGGGCGACGCGCGCGATGAGCGCCGAGGCTTCGAGTCTCGTTACCCCTGGCACAGGCAGGGCTCCAATCGGCGTGCGCCCGGTCCGGGACTCCGCCTCGTCCAGCAGCTCACCCCTCAGCACGGCGTCCTGTGGCGGACAGGAGGTGGCGGCGGTGATGAAGTCGAAGCGATCGCAGCCGCCCCGCGTGAGCAGCCTCATGGCCTCCTTCCCCTGCCCGGACTCGACGAGTGCGACAGCGGTTTCGGCGGCGGCCCATTCACACATCTCCTCGCCCCCGTCCGCCGGATGCGACTTCATGAGGGCGTCCAGGGCCCACGCGCGGGCCTCAAGGGCGACGGCCGGGGCGTCCGGATCGCCTGCGGCGGCGAGGGCGCGGGCGACGTCGGCCAGGGCGGAGGCCTTGGTCTGCGGATACCGGGAGGCCAGGGCGAGGCCACGGGCCCGGCGGGTGTCACCGAGGCCGACGAAGGCCCGCAGGACGGTGCGGGGCAGGGGCCGCGTCCCGGCGCTGACGAGTTCGCGGGACGCGGCCACCGCGGCGAGGACTTCGAGGTCGGCGGGGGCGGAGCCCGGGGTGGCGCGGGCCGCCCGGTCCAGGTCGGCCAGCGCGACGTCCATGGCGGCGCCCGCGAGGAGCCGGTGCCGGCGCCGCGGGTCCAGGGCGAAGGCGGCCAGCCGGTCCGCGGTGCCGGGGGAGTGCAGGAGAGCGGCGGTGTAGTGGTGCAGGAGATAGGAAGGGGTGTCCGCCGGCCAGCCGCGGCTCCGGTAGTCGTCGGCCCAGTCGTGCAACCGCCGGGCGTACGGGGCGAGATCTCCGATCTGTGCGACGGCGGCGTCGTGGAACACCTTGTGGCCCAGCGCGTACGTACGGGCCGTCTCCGGCGCGGTGCGGTCGAAGGTGAGGCTGCGCCCCTTGAGCGAGCGCAGCCGCTCGTTGACGTCCAGCGGCAGCACACCGAGCAGCGCGCCGTCCGGCGGTGGTCCGCCGCATCCCTGGCGGATCCCGAGCCGGTGCTGCGGGAAGCGGCCGCCGTACTGCTCATGGAGGAAGCCGGGGCCCCGTACCCGGACCGGCTGGTCGGCGCTCTGGCGGAGGCCGGTGCCCACGGCTGCCGCGCGGGCCGGGACCGGACCCGCTTCGTCGGCCTCCCCGACCACGGCCGACGAGAGGCAAGGGTCCTCGACGCGGACCCGAAGGCCCTGGTCACCGTGGCCCGGCAGCGGATCGCCGCCGGTGACCGGCACGGCCGGGGGTCCGATCAGGCGTGGCGGCTCACCGCCCGATGGCGCGACCGCGAGGACGAAGCCGTCGACCTGCTGCGCGCCGCCGTCCCCCACGCGCGGCCGACCACGTTCCGGAGTCTCGAAGCGCTCCTGCCGTTCACCCGCCGGCCCGCCCACCCCGAGCTCGCCGCCGCCCTGCTTCCCCTCGCCGCCGGCACGGGACCGCACCCCCCCGGGACCCCCGGCTCATCCTCGGACTGATCGGTGACGGGCGCCTGACGGAGTTCGTCACCGATCCCGACGGCGAGGACGAGACCGACGCCCTCGGCGCCCTGGCCGCCTCGACCGGGCGCTTCGACCTCTGGCGGGCCGTCCTGAGGTCCCCGTACCTCACCGAGGACAACCGCGCGCTCACCCGCCTCACACCGGCCGTCACACCGCGGCTCCACCCGGAACTCGGACGTCTGCTGCGCGCACGCGAGCACGTCACGGACGTGGCACGGGCCCTCGGGGACGCGGGATCGGCCGACCCCGAAACGATCGCGGCACTGAGGGAGATCGCCCACGAGGAGGACGGCGACGAGCCGCCGGCCGACGAGCACAACTTCTGGGACCTGATGGCACATCGGCACAGTGGGCAGTCCACCGCCGGGAACGCCGTCGCGGCGGCCGTCGCGCTGGCCCGTGTCGGAGGCCCGGCCGACCGTGCCATCGCCCTCCTGTCGGCGGATCCCGATCCGGCCTCCCACCTCCACTCGGTCGCCCTCCTGGGACCGGCGGCCCGTCCCCTCCTCCCACGGGTCGAGGCCGCCCTGGCGAGCCCCTGGCCCGCACCCCGCCTCGCGGCGGCGCGAGCCCATCACCGCATCACCGAGGACCCGCAGGCACGGTGTGTGCCGGTCCTCCTCGACCTCGTACGGGAACAACTTGCCGACGACGGCTGCGGGGCTCCCTCCCCGACAGCCCTGGCGACGCTCGCCGAACTCGGCATCACCCCGGACGGGATCCGCCCCCACCTCCGCACCTGGGCCGGCTCCGAACGCCGGATCCTCGACTGGCACGGCGGACGCGGCCGCGACTACCACCTGAGAGAGGCCGCACGCACCCACCTCCGGCTCACGGGGGAGGCCTGACGGCAGTCGCCGCACAGGCGGGCTCGTCGTCACCGTGACCGAGCGAGCGAGCGAGCGTGCCTTGCCCGGCCGGTCGAGCGTGGGCGTCGGTTGGGGCGGCCGGGGCTGTCGGTGGCCGGTGACAAGATCGACAGCATGGATTTCGCACGGACCACACCGCCGCGGCCGGTCGATGTCACCGCGGTGTTTCCCGAGCTGGCTCCGCTGGCGCGAGCCGCGATGCGGCTGCACCCCCGTCCCGGGTCGCCCTCGGTGGGGGAGAGCTCGGTAATGTCCGCCACGTCGGCGGCGCCACGAGGCCGACGGGCGGAACGGCTGACCTGGGGCGTCTCCGCGCGGCGTCGGGCCTTGCGTTACGTCACCGCGTCGCACTCACGGCGGCCGCGCGTATCGCCACGCGCGGCCGCCGCTGTGCATCCGACCAGGAGCAGCTTTCCGTGGAAGCGCTGCCGGGCCGCGGGCTCTCGAAGAAGTCCAGCTTCCGCCGGCGAACTTGTCCGGCCTCGCCAGACGGCTTGCTTGCCCGCAGGTCGGGCGGCGCATGCTCGTTGGTTCAGCGGCCGGGCCTCACTGTGGGTTGTTAGGGTGGGGGGCCGGTCAGGGACGGCTAAGGGGTGGGGGATCCATGGGTTCGCAAGACGGTAGTGACCGTGCGGGTTTCGGGTGCGTGGCATGCTGCGCCGAGGACGCTGCGGTGGCGCGGGCGCACCACAGCAGCCGCGACGGGGTTCGGCTCGAGAGGATGATTCGGGACGACTCGCATTTCATCGTCTCTGTTCAGCGGTGCGGCCTGTGCTCGCAGGCCTTCGTGAGCGTGTTCACCGAGTACATCGACGGGGTCGCCTCGCAGGACGCGCAGTACCGCACCGTGCTGCCGATCACGGACGCCGAGGCGGACGACCTGGTGGCGGGGCGGTTGAGCCCGCACCGGGTAGGGGCCCTGGGGCACGGCCGCCGCCATCTGCAGAGCGACTGGCCGAGCGATGCCGAGGAGCCGTCCGTGTACTGGGACAGCGGCGTCTTCGAAGTCCGCGAGGGGCACTGACCCGGACGGCGCGCTGCGGGCCTGTCGGTTGTGCATGTCGTTGTCGCTCCGGCCGCATGCGCACCGACCTGGTCGCCGACGCGCTGCGGATGGCGGCCGCGACCCGAGGCGGCCTGGACGGCGCGATGTTCCACTCCGACCACGGGGCGCAATACGGGTCCCGGGCCTTCGCCGACCTGTGCTCGGATCTGCGAGTCACCCGGTCGATGGGCACTGTCGGCAGCAGCGCGGACAACGCGGCCTGCGAGAGCTTCCACGCCTCTCTCAAGCGCGAGACCCTCCAGGGCGCCCGCGGCTACGGCGACCCCGTCGCCTGCAGGAGGACCGTCTTCGCCTGGCTGACTCGCTGCAACACCCGCCGCCGGCACTCCGCCAACGGCCACCTCAGCCCGAACGAATACGAGCGACGACACCACACGGCTAAGCTCATGCTCGCCGCGTGACAACCAACCGCGTGTCCACCTTCACGGGCGAAGGCCCCCGCTATCAGTCCTGGGGGCCGAACACGGAGGTCCAGACGCGGGACTTCGTGGACTGCGCGGTCAAGGCCTGGTCGGACATCCCTCAGCGCCGGTTTCCTTATGTCGCCCGCGTCGGGCGGGATGTGGTGGGCATGGGTGAGCTGCATGTTCGCAGCCACAAGCAGTGCCAGGGCGAGATCTCATACATCGTGCATCCCCGCGTATGGGGGCAGGGTATCGGCACGGAAATCAGTCGGCAGCTGCTCGCGCACGGCTTCGGCGAGCTGGGGCTTCACCGGATCCATGCTTCCTGTGACCCGAGGAATCTCGGCTCCTCCCGAGTGCTGTCCAAGATCGGTATGACGTATGAGGGACGCCTGCGCGACACGGCGCTGCTTCCCGACGGCTGGCGCGACTCCATGATCTTCAGCAGCCTCGAAGGCGAAATGGCGCGCCACTGTGTAGCGCCGCCAGTGGGTCCGCCGGGTACGGCCGGAGGACACCCGTTCGGAGGCAGTCTGTTCGGGCCGGGCGGCCGCTCCGGGTACGAGCCGGCCGAAGGGGGCTCCGGCGAGGTCGGCCGGTGAGTCCGGTACCGGTGTAGGGGCTTGTCCCGCCCAGGGTCTGCCCGGACTTCCGGCAGGTCACGGTGTTGTTTCTGGTTGGCGGGCCATAGGTTTGTGGGGTTCGGTCCGCTGCCCAGCGGTGGAAATGGGTGTGGAGACTGGCTCACGGGCTGTATCGCTCGGGTACGTCCTGCCATTCCGGCCCGGTGTGGAACTTCTACGCGATTTTTTTGAGGATTGTCCGGTTGTCTGGCCGCTGCTGCCCCAGAACAGGCCGGGGCAGCAGCGGCTGTACGAGTTCTCATTCGGCATCGGACAGTTCATGGCGACGTATCACGGCACCATGATCCACAACTCAAGATCATTCTGACGGCAGGTCCTGTTGCTGACCGGAGGTTATGGCGTCGGCGTGCCGTGAGGGCTGTGGATCACGGGCGGCGGGGCAGGCTCACGTCAGATTCCAGTAGACCCCGCGCTGGCCCTCCAGGCTCCACTGCTGCACACGGGCGCCGTTGTAGCTGGTGGAGTTCTCGGCCTCCAGGAATTCATCGTTGGAGAGGCCCCCGATCAGGTAGTGGCCGTCCTTCCACGAGAAGGACCACTTGGCTGCATTCTGCCCGTTGCAGGTCCACTGCTGTGCCCGGGCACCGTCTTTCCACGAGTCGTTCTCGATCTCCAGGCACTTGCCGGTGGCGTCGTTGACGATGTAGTACCAGCCTGACTCGTATCCGGTCGGTACGAGGTGCCAGCTGGCTGCGGCTTGCCCCACGCAGTCCCAGAGCTGCACGCGGGCGCCGTCTGCCTTCGAGCCGTTCTCGACCTCCAGGCACCGGCCGTTGATGTTCTCGATGTGGTGCCAAGAGGCTGCGGAGGCCTGCGTGGGTGCGGCCAGCAAGGAACCCCCTAGCGCCAGGCCTGTTGCCACGGCAGTGGTGAGGATCTTCTTCATACGACTTCCCCCATGAGTGACGATCGGGCCGGTGTACCTGGCCCGGTCAGCAAGCCTAGGCGATCTTTCTCGGATCTCCTTATGTGAGTGGGGTGTTGGGGTCAGGCTGGTTGTATGGGCTGTGCGGATCTGACGAACGCGGAGTGGGAGTGGCTGGAGTCGTTCTTACCTCCCGGTGGTGCTCGTGGGGGCTGGTGGAGAGAGCACCGTCGGGTGATCAACGGGGTGCTCTATCGGGTCCGGACGGGTGTGCAGTGGCGGGATCTGCCGGAGTGGTTCGGGCCGTGGGAGACGGTCTGAAAACGGCATCGTTGCTGGTCAGCTGGTGGAACGTGGACGATGCTTTTGTCTCGGATCCAGGCGGTCGAGGACGCCGCGGGCCGGATCGGCTGGGACGTCTCGGTGGACTCGACAGCCGTGCGTGCCCACCAGCGCGCCGTCGGCGCGAGGAAGGCGCCGGCGGCCAGAGGCCGTCACCACCGGCCCGGCGGGAGCGGTCCGTGTCCGTGACAGCCTTGCCCCGGTCGGTCTCCTCCCGCGCTCCACACGGCTGCTCACCTGTGAATGGGTGCGGCGGTGGCACTGGATCGGCGTCAGCCAGGGCGGGATGACTGTCTCCTGCTCAGCCTGGGCGGTTGTAGTGATCATGGCTGTCACGAGGTGGCGAAGTTGCTGCCGTCCGGTGCCAATCAGGAGGACGACCGGCTGCCATGGGCGTGCCAGTTCACAAGATGCGGACGCCGTCGCGGATGACGGTGCGTTCGGACCAGGTCATACGGCCTTCTCTCGAGAGGTGGTCGGATGGGGGCTTTGCGGGGTCAGCGGTAGGCGGCGAGGAAGACGCGTACGCCGGCTGCGGCGTAATGGTCGAGGTCGGCGTCGGTGTGCTGGGCGCTGCCGGTGAACATGGCCTTGTTCACCGGGATCCACAGCAGGAGACCGGAGAAGTGGTTAGCGGCCAGGAGGGCGTCCTCGATACGGAGCAGTCCCTGGTCGGCCAGTCGCTGGAAGGTCGCCGCGAGAGTGGCGAGCCCTCGTTGGAAGCCCCGCTCGTACCATTCGGTTCCCAGGCCGGGGAAGACGTCGGCGTTGGCGATGATCAGGCGCCGCAGCTGGATGACCTGGGGGTGGGTGAGGGTCGTCAGGAATTGGCGGGCGAGCCGGGTGAGGCTCTCTTCCAGGTTGGCGGCGTCGGTCGGGATGCCGGCCAGCAGGTCGATGGTGGTGTCGAGCCGGTCGGTGGTGGCCAGGACGATCTCGGCGAACAGCTTCTCCTTGTCCGCGAAGTGCTTGTAGACGGTCTGCTTGGACACCGCGGCCCGCTTTGCGATGTCGTCCATGCTCGTCCCCGAGTACCCCTTGTCGAGGAAGACGCTGGTCGCGGCCTCCAGGATCGCCTCGTGCTTGCGCGCTGAACGGCTGTCCATCATCGACTCCTTCTCCATCCGTCTCGCCCCCACAGAAGAGTACTGGACTGACCAGTACTCATATGGGTACTGTACCGTCTAGTTCCGAACGCAGGGTTTCTGGCCCTGCGTACCGCGCAGACATTTGGAGTGGCTTCTCATGGACAAGGTGTTCTCCGCAGACGGCACGGCTATCGCCTATGAGCAGCAAGGCGCAGGGTCTGCCGTAGTGCTCGTCGGCGGCGCCTTCATGACGCGCGGCGATTCCGCCGCCCTCGCCGGCCTGCTGGCCGAGCACTGCACCGTGATCACCTACGACCGCAGGGGCCGCGGCGACAGCGGTGACAGCGCGGCGTACGACGTCCAGCGCGAGGTGGAGGACCTGGACGCGCTGATCGAGCGCGTGGGCGGCGAGGCGATGCTCTTCGGCATGTCCTCGGGCGCCGTGCTGGCCCTGGAAGCCGTGGCCCGGGGCAGCGCCGTGACCCGACTGGCCGTGTACGAGCCGCCCTTCATCACCGACGACAGCCGCCCGCCGCTTCCCGTCGACTACGTCGCCCACCTGACGGAGCTCGTGGGGCAGGGGGCGTACGGCGATGCCGTGACCTACTTCATGACCGCGGCCGTTGGCATGCCCGCCGAGGCCGTCGCCGGAATGCGCCAGGCCCCCTTCTGGTCCGGCATGGAGGCCAACGCACGCACCCTGCCCTACGACGGCCAGGTCATGGGCGACACCATGTCCGGCCGGCCGCTGCCCGCCGACCGCTGGCAGTCCGTGACGGTGCCTGTCCTCGTGGGCAGCGGGGACGCGGGCGCACCGCACATGCTGGACGGGGCGCGGGAACTCGCGTCACTGGCCGACAACTTCACGCTGCAGGTCTTCCCCGGCCAGGAGCACGGCATCGCCCCGGAGGTCCTCGCCCCCGTTCTGACCGGCTTCTTCACCACGGGGGAGCAGGCGTGAGCAATGTCTTCGCCAGTCTGGGCATGTCTCTGGACGGCTTCATCGCCGGGCCCAACTCCCACCCCGACAACCCGCTTGGTGACGGCGGAATGGGCATCCACGAGTGGGTCTTCGGCGTCGAGAGCTGGCGGGAGCGCCAGAGCATCAAGGGCGGGGAGACCAACCAGGACGACGACATCGTCCAGGAGAACTTCACCCGCGCCGGCGCCTACATCATGGGGCGGCAGATGTTCGCCGAAGGTGAGGTCGGCTGGCCCGACCCGCCGCCCTTCCGCGCCCCCGTCTTCGTCCTCACCCACACCCCGCGCGAACCGTGGGTGCGGCAGGGCGGCACCACCTTCACCTTCGTGACCGAAGGGATCGACAGCGCGCTGGCCCAGGCGCGCAAGGCCGCGGGGGACAAGGACGTACAGATCTCCGGCGGTGCGGACACCGTACGGCAGTACCTCGCCGCCGGGCTGCTGGACGAGCTCCAGATCCACCTCGCACCCCTCCTACTCGGCTCGGGAGTCCGCCTCTTCGACGGCGTCTCACCGAATCTCAGCCTCGTGCCCACACGGGTGGTCGACTCCCCCCAGGTAACTCACCTCACGTACCGGATCACACCGTCCTAGACCGCTACTCGACGGCTGCTGTGCCGCCCTTGGCCGTCCATGGGGTCATGATGCGCGACGTGTGGGTTGCAGTGGTTGGCGACAGGGTTTTCAGTAGGTTGTTTTGGCTGGTGGGTGGGTTGTGGGGTGTCGTTTTTCTACTGAAGGCCGGTGTCGTTTCCCGCTGAAGGTTTGCTGTCGCGTGTGTGGGCTTGTGGGAGGGCCTGACTGCTCGGCCTGTTGGGCCGCCGCTGTCCTTTGAAGGCGAAGGTTGCGGGCGTGTATGTCAACAGTGCGGCAGGGCTTGCGACGGGTGGTCTCACGCGGCCGAGGCCACTGCGGCTCAGATGCAGTGGTCAGCCGAATGTTCCGTCCTCGCGGTCGGTGAAGGATTCACAGCCGTCGTGCTCGAAACGCAGCCGCCCGTCGAAGGCTGACCCGGCGTCGGTGCAGGCGCCCCAGTCCTGGCCGAGCTCTCCACTGAGCGCGATCCAGAACCGACACCCACCGCACTGCTCGTAGTACCACTCGTCCCGGTAGCCGGGCTCTGCGGTGGACCGGTTCAGCAGCCGCAGCCAGCGCCCGTGAACCACATCGTTGTGGCCACGGTCGTTACCCGTCCAAGGTGTGCCACCCATCACCCGACCCCCAACGCTCTCCCCGGATTCGCAAGGTCAATCTGCACCGAGCCGAGAGGGGGCCGCCAGCCGATTTTTGCGACGCCCGGCGCACCACTGCCGGCTGTCGTAGGCATCAGTCGCACAGGGCAGTCACTCGTTGGTGGGATGCGGTGCGGCGTGTCGGCTTGAGGTGCGTGGTCGTGGACAGCGTTTCCGGGGCGGGGATGGGCGTCTGCGGGAGGGGCTGATGGCGGACAGCGATGCCGGTGGCTTCACCGATTGGGTGGTGTCGGCTGGTGTGGGGCGGGAGGCGGCACTCACGCGCCTGATGGCCCTCGATGGTCGTGGCGAACTTGCTTCTGCTCATGTGCGGTTGACTGCTTCGGCTTTGGACGTGTCCGAGCGGACGGTGTGGAGCTGGTTGTCGGTGGCCCGGCGTGAGGGGCGTCTGTCGGCCCGGCCGCCGGCTCGGGCCGGTGTGAGCGCGGATGTCCGCGCGCGTCTTGCGGTGTGGGGCGGGAATGTGGCCGCGGTCCACCGCGAGCTGCTCGCCGAGGCGGCGAAGGCCGGTGTCGCGGATTCGGTTCCTTCTCTTCGTGCTCTGCAGCGTGCCGTGCGTCAGGACTTGTCGGTGGGGGAGCGGGCGGGCCTGAAGGGCGGTGAAGCAGCTCGTCGTCGGTATGACGTGTACGGCAAGCGTCCGCGGACGCACCGGAACGCCTGCTGGGAGGGTGATCACAAGCGGATCCCAGTACGTGTGGACGTCGAAGGCTCTGCGGTGTGCCCATGGGTGACGTGGTTCATCGATGTCGCGACGAAGGCGATCGTAGGCGTGGCGGTTACCCCGCATCAGCCGGCGAGGGACGCGGTCCTGGCCGCGCTGCGCACGGGGATCAGCCGCACCGAGCCGTACGGCCCGTTCGGCGGCCTGCCCGGGGTGGTGCGCGTGGACCGGGGCAAGGAGTTCCTGTGTCGGACGGTGGAGCGAGCTCTGGGCGCCTTCGCGGTCCCCGTCCACGATCTGCCTGCGTACAAGCCGTACCGCAAGGGCACCATCGAGGCGCTGAACGATGCGGTCGAGGAGATGTTCCTGGTCTCCCTGCCCGGCTATACCCGCAGGGCCCGGCCGGTCGGTGCTCACCGTCCGGACCGGGTGGAGGACCTCATGTCGTATCCGGAGTTCGTCGAGGCCCTGCTGAGGTGGGTGCGGGGGTGGAACACCAGCCACCATCCCGAGGGCCTCGCAAAGGGGATGACGCCGTTGGCGGCATGGGAGGCGGATCCGGCGCCGGTCGAGGACGTGGCGGAGGAGCGGCTGGCGTTCTTCGCGCTGGAGGACGACGGCCGGGTCCGGAAGATCACCACGAACGGGATCAGCTGGCGACGTCGTGCCTACGTCGCGCCGTGGATGGTCGGGCACGTCGGCATGCGGGTCCGGCTGAGGTATCTGCCGCACTACGACGGGCAGATCGAGGTGTTCTCCACCGAGGAGTGGGGCCGGCACCTCGGGACCGCCTATCTGGCCCAGGCGGCGACGGCGGAGCAGCGTCGTGCGCTGAGTTCGGTCAGGGAGAAGAAGGCCCGGCAGTTGAAGGCGGATCTGAAGGCGGCGGAGAAGCTGCGCAAGACCCGCTACACGGCCACGACCACGGCTGCCGTGCCCCGCCCGCGGCACACGGTCACGGCTTCTCAGGCAGAGGCGGAGATCTCCCGGGCCAGGGGCGTGGATCTGGCGGCCCGGGCGCTCCCGGACCTGATCCCTCCCCGTGAACCCCCGGCTTCCTGGGCGCGTCCGGTTGTTCGCCCTCGCAGGGCGGCCGGCGCGCAGGCGGACGCCGGGCAGGCGGAGGCAGCCGATGGCGGGCCGCCTGGAGCGGCTGGTGTGCGTGACGACAGCGGGGAGTGTTGAGCGATGGTGTCTGCTGAGCGGCAGGGACGGCTGCCGCGTGAGCGGGAGGACCACTTCATGCGCCTGCCGGGCGCCCAGGTCGTCTCCACGCGTGCCCTGCTGATGGCGCGGGAGAACATCCGTGCCGCGATCGAGGCCAGAGCCATGATCTGTATCTGCGGGCAGGCGGGCCGTGGCAAGTCGCTGGCGGTGAACACCTCGTTGCGCGAGCTCGCGCCGAAGCTGACACGCCGGATCCAGTTCCGCTCCCGCCCCTCGACCCGCGACCTGCGCCACGAGCTGTTCCACGCTCTGGGTCTGCAGGGCCGTCCTCCGGGGCAGCCGATCGAGTTCGACCGGATGCTGCGCGGCGCCTTGGAGGAGACGCATGTCCTGGTCTGTGACGAGGCGCAGTGGCTGTCGAAGATGTGGTGTGGATGAGCCGGTTGTTTCGCTGGCAGCGGTTGCTTTTCCTGCGGTGTCTCGTTGGGTCTGTCGGTGGTGGCGTGGTTGTTCAGGTGCTGCCTTAACTGACGAGCTTCGGGGTGTGGCTGGTGGCTGTGGGGGAGCGGGGCGGGTTGCGCCTCGTGGGTGGCGGGCTGGCTGGTCCGGATGCTGGGGCGGATCCGTGGGTGTTCCAGGCTGAGTGTGCTGAGGCGTTCGCGAGGTCGTGGGTGGTGCGGGGGCTCGCTCTGTCGACGGTCCGTGGTTACCGCTCGCTCTTGTCTCGTGTGCTGGGGCGTTTCGACTGTCCGGTGTGGGCGGTGGAGGCCGAGGACGTCGATGAGATGCTCCACGCTTTGGCAGTGGCGGGTCTGGCGGCGGGGACGCGCCGGCAGTACCTGCAGATGCTCCGTGACTTCCATGCTTTCGTCGCGCTGCGGTACGGACCCCAGGTCCGGGCCCTGTTCGGGGTGCCGGTCAGCGGGAGCGCGCTGGACCGGTTCAACCGCGTGCGGCATGCCAGTGACGACGCGGCGGTCGGTCCACCTCCGAGCCGGGAGCGGCTGGAGGCGTTCTTCTCCTTCGTCCGTTCCCAGGTGGCGGTCGCTTCCGAATACCGGTTCGCGGCGCGGGACTACGCGATGCTGCGCACGCCGTACCTGTTCGGGGTGCGGGTGAGTGAGCTGGTGCGCTTGGACCAGGCGGATGTGTATCCGCGGCTCGGGCCGTCGGGGAAGTTGCATGTGCGGTTCGGTAAGGCAGCGAACACGTCGGGGCCGCGGCCGCGGTGGGCGCCGATGCTGGAGGGCCTGGACCGGATCCTGGCCTGGTATCTGCAGGACGTTCGGCCGCTGTTCCCCGTCGGCCCGGCGCTGTTCTGTGACGACGAAGGCGAGCCGCTGAAGACAGGGACGGTCCGGGATCGCCTGGCCCGGATTCTTGATCTTGAGGGTGTGGTCTGGGAGGAGCGGTTCACACCTCATGCGCTGCGTCGGGCGTGCGCGACGCACCAGTACGAGCGCGGCATGGACCTGATCGCGGTCCAGCAGCTTCTCGGGCATCGGCATATCGCCTCTACGATGGCGTACGTGAAGCCGTCGCAGCGGTTCGTCGAGGACGCCTGGAAGCGGGCCACCGACTCGGCCGTCCGCGCCCTGGCCGTCTGACCGGAGAGGGGCGATGGACATGACCCCACCAGGACCCGGGCTTGCGGACCCGGACCCTCCGGGAGGCGTTCAGTGGCGGTTGCGGATGGCGGCGGCGGAGCGCGGTGTGTGGACCGGGACCCAGCTACGGCGGCTACTGGTTGAGAAGGCGGGACTGGAGCTGTCCGCAGCCTCGGTGTCGGCTCTGTTCACCAAGCAGCCGTCCCAGGTGAAGCTGTCCACCCTGGCCGCGCTGTGTACGGCCCTGGACTGTGCTCCTGGAGATCTACTTGTGCTCGGTCCGGCAGCACCGGTACCGGCCTCGGGAACCGCGCTGGCAGGGCTGTCAGGCGGGAGGCCATCGCCCGGTCCGTCGCGAGTAGCCGGGAGACGGTCACTGCCTCCCCTCTGACCCTGCGGCTCTTCGTCGGCCGTCCTTCCACCTACTTGGCGGGTTCAAGATCCATGTCAGCGTCTGTTCCTGGCGCCGTGCAGGGCCGCTGTCCTGGCTGTACGAAGTTGCGCTGGCTGCGCCCAGGATCGGGCTTGTGTGCCTGGTGCTTACGGACGTGTCCTGGTTGCGGGGCTGGCAGACGCCCTGCGGAGGAGATGTGCGCTGCTTGCTGGCGCCGGGCCGCGGGAAGGCCGGCGCTCGGCCCATGTCGGCGATGCGGGCGCCGGCGGATTCTGGACGCGGCGACCCAGTGGTGCCGTCCGTGCTCCGATCCGGCCAGGGCCCGGCCGCCTGAGGCCTGCACGGGATGCGGCGTGGCGTCCCAGTGGGCGCGGGGCATGTGCAAGCGCTGCTACGAATACTCGCCGCACACGGTCAGAACCCGCGCGGCAGGCTGGGCCCGCAGGATGCCCTGCACGCCGGCTTGGTGGGACGCGCTCACCGCGCACCTGGCAACGCACCGCAACGTCTTCTACGGCGCGGACACCCTCGCTCACACGGCCCGCTTCGTCATCGACACAGGCCAAACCGACCCGCACGATCTGCTCACCGAAGCCCGCCGCACGCGCCCCTGGCTCGGCCGGCTGCTCGCGGGCTTCTTCCACACCCACGACCTCCTCGAAGCCCCCGCAGACATCCTGAGCTCGCGGCCGTCCCCGCCCCGCTGCGCCCCGCCGTGCGTGCGTTCGCGGACGTGCTGGTGGCCCGGCGGGAGAATGCCGAGAATCTTGGGCTGCGACCGAATCAGCTCAAGACCATCGAGATCCGCCTCGACACCGTCCGGGACCTGGCGCTCCACCTCCACGCGAAGGGTCACACCACCTGGGCGGGCGTGAACGCAGGCGATCTTGAAGCGTTCCTGGCCCGGAATCCGGCCCGCCGGGCTTCCTGGCTCGCGGGGCTGAGGCAGTTCTTCGCCCACGCCCACCGGACCGGCCTGGTGCTCCACGATCCCGCCGCGGCTATGCAGGCCCCGCAGCCACGCGGCTTCAGCGGCTCGACCCTCACCCTCGACGAGCAGCGTGTCCTCTACCGCCGCTGGAGGGCCGGCGAAGGTGTCCTGCCGCACGAGGCGTTCATCGGCCTGGCGGCTCTGCTGCACGCTGCCACCACCACCGAACTCCGCCACCTCACCCTCACGGACATCACCACAGCCTCCCGAACAGTCCGCTTCCCAGGACGCAGCGTCGATCTCGCCCTCGATGACGCCACATGGCGCGCTCTGGAAGCCTGTCTCACCCACCGCCAGGCCCTCCACACCGACAACCCGCACGTGCTGGTCACCCGGCTCACCAGAGTCACCACCAACCCCGCCGGCGCAGCCCACATCCGAGACAGCCTCGCACCGGTCGGCCTCCTCCCTCGGATCCTGCGCTCTACGCGGCTGCTCACCCTTGCCGACGAACTCGACATCAAGCAGCTCACCGTGGCCCTGGGCATGTCCTACGGCGGAACTGCGCACTACCAGTAGCACTCTGAGCTCCTGTCACGCTCTGACCCCACCTGTCGCCGATCAGTGAAGCTGCGCAGAGTCCGGGGATGCCAGCTGTCTGACCTGCGGAGTCTTGAGTTCGGGGCCTGGTTGCGCAGGTTGGTGCGACACCGCGGCTGGTTGTCCAGCAGGCCGCAGCTGGTGTCCTTCCGGGCAGTGTTCGGTTCTGGGCTGGTCATGCTGGTGAGGGGCGGCTCGTGGGGACAGTGCGATGCGGTGCAAGTGGTGTCACCGGGATGAGTTGAGCTGGACAGGGAGACGCGGTGTCGCAGCCAGTTCCTCCCGCATGCGCTTCAATGTGCAGTTTCACTGATCCGCGACATAAACGCTGAGTCGTGGTATCTGCTACTCAACCTCGGTTCTAGAGTTCATCCGGGTAGAAGATTGAGTCATTGACTGGTGGTCGGCCCTGGTTGCGGGCCAGCCTGGGAGGGCGTTTCGCCTCATGGCGTGTTCGTTGGTCGCCGTTAGCATGCCCGATTGTTCAGCAGGGTTGTGGCACTGCTCATTGATGTTCGGGTTAATGGAGTCAACGTTCTGGCACGAACCGTGCAGTGGTCCAACTTCAGGGGCAGTTGGGCAAGTTCGGTGGCAGTTGGGCAAGTTCGGTGACACAGGGCTATCGAACTTATGATCTACTGTACGGGCGGCTTGCCGGGGTCAGAAGGGTCCCGGGGTGGGAGTCAACTGTCGGGCTTTCCAAGCAAGTTCGTAGTGACAGTCGCTACCTGCGAGCCGCACCAACGAAACGGGGGAAATTATGCGTATGAATCGTGCTAAATCGGTAGTCGCCGCCGTCACTGTGGCGGCTGGGCTGGTGTTTGGCCTGGGAGCCACTCCGGCGTCGGCGTATGCGGAAGGCCACACCACGATCAGGAACGGTGCCAGCGGGCTGTGTCTGGAGGTCGCGGACTGGCGCACTGACAACGGCGCGCCGGTTCGGCAGTGGCAATGCACCGGTGGCGCTAACCAGCGCTGGGACATTGTGCCCACCTGGATCGGGATCTACCCAAGCGGGGTATCTGTGATCAGGAATCAGTACAGCGGCAAGTGCCTGGAGATCGCCGACTGGGGCACCAACTACGGCGCGTCGGCCCGGCAGTGGGATTGCACCGGCGGTGCCAACCAGCATTGGGATGTGCGGGAACATGACTCCTCGATGCCGCCCGTGCCGATCAAGAATGAGAACAGCGGTCAGTGCCTGGAGATAGCTGGCTTCAGCACCGCTTGGGGCGCGCAGGCCAGCCAGTGGGGCTGTAACGGCGGCGCCAACCAGACCTGGAACTACTTCATGGGATAATAATCGGGCTCGGGCCAGCTGACTTGTGCCTCAGCTGCTCCGAGTGACGGTCGGCATGGCCCTTGTGCGTATGCACGCGCACCAGGGCCGTGGCCGGGCCAGGAGTACCCCGTGAAACGGGGTCACTCCCGAGCGAAGCGAGGGACTTCCGGCCCGCATAGCGGGCCTACGGGGACTAGAGCAGCCCGGAGCGCAGCGGGAGAGCCACCAGCCGAAGGCCGGCCCCAGGCTGCGAAGCAGCCCCTACCGAGCGCAGCGAGGTAGTTCGCTCGGGCGAGCGCAGCGAGCCCGGCCGGTCCCCTACCCTGGCTCGGCGAAGCCGGAAGCCTCGCCAGCGCAGCGAGGGCGTTTCACTCCTCCGGAGCGAGCGGAGGCAGGCGCCGAAGGCGCCCCGGCTGAGCGCAGCGAAGCCGGTCTCTCCTGAGCGCGCAGCGCTCAGG